>NZ_CP136708.1:3954304-4308608 GCF_032925565.1 Alteromonas sp. CI.11.F.A3 | reverse complement strand
ATGTTGCGCAATATAACGGCGTTATATATATTGAATATAACACTGTTATATTCAATCGTTCCATTAGATTGTCGTTTAACCTGATTATATTTTATAAACCCGCGTGCAGGCCGGTTCATACATAAAGGACATAGTATATGAAAGCAGAACAATTAACTTGCGATTATTTGATTGTGGGAAGTGGGGCGGTAGGCATGGCATTTGCCGATGTGCTACTCAGTGAAACTGATGCCAGCATCATCATTGTTGATAAATACGCTAAGCCTGGTGGCCATTGGAACTTAGCCTATCCTTTTGTCACCCTACATCAGCCTTCTGCTTTCTATGGTGTTTGTTCACGAGAGCTAAATCGCGGCGTCATTGATAAAACAGGAATGAACGAAGGGTTAATGGGATTAGCCTCTGGTGCTGAGGTGAGTGCCTACTTTGATGCAGTCATGCAAGAGACCTTTTTACCCTCAGGTCGCGTTCAGTATTTTCCCCTCAGCCAATACGAAGGCGATGGTAAGTTTACTAATATAACGGGCGGTAAAACCTACGAGGTTACCGTGAATAAAAAAACCGTGGATGCGACCTACTTAAAAACCAGTATTCCTATTACCCACAAGCCTAGCTTTACCCTTGATGAAAATGTTGATTTTACGCCAGTAAACACCTTAACCCAACGTGTACGCGGGCATAAAAACTATGTGGTCATAGGCGGTGGTAAAACGGGGATCGACACTTGTTTATGGTTGCTTAGCAATTTTGTAAACCCTGAAAACATTCATTGGGTGGTATCGCGGGATGCATGGCTGCTTAATCGCAAAAACACCCAGCCACTCGATGACTTTTTCTTCGATACCATTGGTGCGCAAGCGAACCAAATGGAAGCTATTGCTCAGTCGACCTCTATCGATGACATGTTCGATAAGTTAGAGGAAAAGGGCGTGATGCTGCGTATAGATAAAGACATCAGGCCTGCTATGTTCCATGGCGCAACGGTAAGCGAAGCCGAACTGGCGGCACTGCAAACCCTACCCAATATTATTCGCCATGGCAGAGTGACTCATGTGGCAAAAGAGGCGCTTTCGTTCGAGGATACTGAGTGGGCAATGCCAGAAGATGCATTGGTGGTTGACTGTTCGGCGTCAGCACTTACCAATTTAGAGATAAAGCCTGTTTTTGAGGGCAATACTATTACACCGCAAACCGTGCGAGCTTACCAACCAGTATTCAGTGCGGCGCTAATTGCGCATGTTGAGGCAGTCTATGAAGATGAAGCTACCAAACAAAAACTGACGCAAGTAGTCCCTTTGCCCAATCGTGATATTGACTGGATACCTATGACAGCAGCCATGCTGCGAAATATGCATATTTGGGGTGAGGCGCCTGAGCTTCGAGCATGGATCCACAATTGTCGACTCGATGGTTTTTCCAAAATTGTTCATGGTGTGGCCAAAGACGATATGCCGAAACTACAAGTGTTAGGGCGCCTAAAAGCCGCGTCGCAACCTGCTATGGGGAAACTCATGGAGTACATGCATATGCTAAAAGCCAGTGGCAAACTCTAACACTAAGAAAAAGGAACAAGGTTATGCAGCAGTTTCAAGTTGATAAACAAGACTTAAGCCAACACCGTATAGTCGCGACAGAAGACGCCAAACTTTCTAATCAAGGGCGATTAAATCAAACACTATTAAAAGAAACATCATCCAAAGAAGGGCTATCGAAAAAAGGAGTAACCTTTGAAGTAGAGCGTTTTGCCTTTACCGCCAACAATCTCACTTATTTCATGATGGGTGAAAAGCTTGGATATTGGCAGTTTTTTCCAGCGTTTTCTGACAAAGCCCTTGCCGACAAAAACACTGCCGACAACGCTGCTACTAACAAATCCCATGAGAACAACGTCAGCGATAAGTGGGGGGTTATTCCTGTGTGGGGGATAGGTAAGGTGTCAGCATCTAGCGTAGAGGGGGTGGACGTAGGCAGCCGCTATTTTGGGTATTTCCCGCCTGCCACTCATCTGCATATGGACGCCGTTGCTTTTGCTCAAGGAAATTTGATTGATACCAGCGCCCATAGAAAAGCATTACCGCAGGGATATAACCTGTATCGCCCGTTAGAAAGTGGCGGCGATAAAACCCAGTCACACCGTGAAAACCTGCAAATGCTACTGTGGCCTTTATACATCACATCCTATTGTTTATGGGATTTAATAGACCAGTACAACGCGCCTAAACCGAGACAAGTGATTGTATTAAGCGCATCAAGCAAAACCAGTTTAGGGTTGGCCTATGCCCTTAAAAAAGATGACTATCACGTGGTGGGTGTGACCTCTAACAAAAGCCAAGCGTTTGTTGAGGGACTAGATGTCTACAATCAAGTGGTTTGTTATGACAAGCTAGATGACATCGCCAGTAAAGCCAGTATTGTGGTAGATATGTCGGGCAACAGTGAGGTTAAGCAGCGGCTTAAGGTTAGGCTTGGTGATGATCTCATGCGCTATGTGCAAGTGGGATTAACCCATTGGCAAGATGCGGGCACAGGGGATGGCGCTGAAAATACCGAAGACGCCTCTGGTAATAGCGATGAATTCTTCTTTGCACCTGCGCACATTCAAACCAGAATGGCTGAGCTAGGTGCAAGTAAATTTCAATCACAAAGTGGGGCTTTTGTAAAAGAAGCCATGCAGTGGACTTCTTCATGGCTGTCGGTAAAAGAGCATAAAAATATTGTGTCATTAATGGAAAACTTTGCCGCGATTTGTCACGGTGATGTTTCTCCTCACGAAGGTTTGATATTTATACCGTAATATTTTTTACCTTCATCCCTATTAGATAGGATTGGCCGCATCGCGATTCAGGGAAGATGTCTAAAATACCTATGCACCAACATGGTGCCACTAGTTAACAAAGTGTAAAGAAATTGTCGGGCGTCAGTTTTTTTTACATAGCTTATAGTTGGCATCTTCCCTTATTGTATAAATATCAATTAAATCATGGCTTTATTTTAATGGTGTGAATCTTGCTTATATTGCGGAATACGCAAGTTTTAACTTGATTTCTTAAGTTGATGAACTTGTTTGAACCTCATGCAAATATAAGGCAGTACGTGATGTTTCGCTTAGTCGTATTAGTGATATCGTTGTTTACGTTTGTAGCTTCAGTGAGCGCCTCAGAGTCTACTTCAAGTACGTTGGGTACTTACAACCTCATCTTGTTAGAAGATTACAATTTTCAAGGTGGTGATGTGCAGGGCCAAGTGCTTATCGGTGGTGACTTAAACGCTAATGGTCATGCGGTTGAGTTCGGTAGTCGGCTGGCGAATACAAACACTGCCATCGATGCTGTTACCATTATGGGTGACGTCAATGCCAATCAAATTCGCGTTTTAAATGACAATAATTTAGTTTACGGTGGCGCGCTTAATGTGTCGCATGTAGAACTGAATGACGGTAGTGATGGCGAAGCGATTTATAATGCTGATCTCAGTATTGATGAGGTAGCGGCCTCGCTGCACGCCGATTCAGCGTACTTTGCCAGCCTTAGCGCAAATGGCACATACAGTAATGGCATATTTAACTATATAGGCACAGACAGCGTTGCAATCTTTAATGTATCCGCTGGCGATATCTTTGCACAAAATAGTAATTTATCGCTGAACTGGGGCGATGCAGAAACCGTTATCATCAATGTTTCTGCAAGTGATGCTATTGCGAATGACATCGTAGTGGGTGGTGGTGTAAACCTGAACAATGGTTTCAACGGTAGCGAAGCATTTTCAAATGTTCTGTGGAACTTCTACGACGCAGAAAGTATAGATTTTAATAGTTTAGCTGTTAAAGGTTCAGTGTTAGCCCCTTTAGCGACCACCCGTGGTGGTGCGTCGTTTGATGGCTCTTTCGCCGCGGTTTCATATACAGGCGCTCGTGAATTTCATAATTATGTCTTTAATTACGAAACACCTTCAGCGCCTCCGGTAGTGACTGTCCCAGAGCCGCCTACCATTGCAGTATTGGCGTTGTTCTTGTTATTCTTAAGCTTTAGAAGAGTACGCCGCTACTAAGTGTCTTCAGCGACTGCCTATAGCAGAGCATGTGACTTGATGACTTATACTTTTCCCCAGATATTTATAACTACAAGCGCACGGTGTGCGCTTGTTTTCTTTGTGTGTCTCTCTCTATCTTTCTCGGTATATTCAGCCAATAACGAGGATTATGAAAAAGGGAAAGCTTCTTTCTACCTAAAGGAATACAAAGAAGCATTTATTCATGTAAAAAGTGCACTTCAAGCTGAACCAGACTATTTACCCGCACAAATCTTATTAGCACAGTTGTATCAAGTGAACGGCATGTTTGCCCAAGCAGATGCTGCATTTCAAACCGCCTATAACGCAGGGGGTGATGCTCGACTTATCTTCGAGCCTTGGGGCGAGGTACTACTTCGCTTAGGCGAGAGTGAACGTATCCTTGCTCTTGATTTTGATTCAACCTTTCATGTTGAAGCGCAAATAAACTGGCATACAATTCGCGCTAAGGCATGTATACAGCAGTCTCGAATGTTGTGTGCTAAATACGAATATGAACAAATCTTATCGCGTGTGGCTGACCACCCAAAAGGCCTTAACGGATTAGCGTTGTTGGCTATACTTGAGCGTCGCTTTGAGGAAGCTGAGCCCCTATTGGCGATGTCGATGGGGCAAAGTGATACTCAAGCGCAAACGTGGTGGCTAAAGGGGCAATTGGCAAAAGAGCGCCGGGAGTATGCCCAAGCCCAAGCGTTTTACAGTAAAGCTTTCTTGTTGTCTCCCAATAATCCAACCATGGCACGTAGTTTAATCGATGCTTACATTTCTTCTTCTGACTTTGATGCGGCACTTTTAATTACTGAAGATCTGTTGTTACAAACAGAGGGCGATCTATACGTATTGTTCGTCAATAGTTGGTTAACCAGTCAAGTTGAATCGTTAGCGGTTATCAGGCCTCAGTTAGAGCAAATTGCTACTCAACTAGCGAATGTAGATGAAGTAATGTTACACACTGAACCCGCACTTTATTACCTGCGGGGCATGGTGGCGTTAATGCAGAAGAATTACGAAACAGCCCGCGATAATTTTCGTAGTTATGCGAAGCATACAGAGGAAGATGTACAAACGGCGATACTGCTAGCAAGCACTAATATAGCGCTTGGAGATAAAAAATCAGCGATGTCTGCTTTGCAACCTCACGCAGAAACCTTAATAGATAACAATATTGATCAAGCGCTAATGCTGGGAACACTTTTTCTCGAGAACAAGCAAAATTTTGCAGCGGTAAACCTATTGAATAAGTTGGAAGCGGCGTACCCAAATAACGTTAATGTCGCTTTGTATGCCGTGCGAGTTGCCTTAAGTCGAGGCAAAGTTGCGCAAAGCAATGCACAGCTATCTAGTTTAAAGGCACGTTATCCTGAAAATCGGCAAGTGCTGATGACCTACGCGCTACATCATCTTAATAACGGAAATTCGGCGTTGGCTGGTGAAGCAATTACGTTGCTCTCAGCTCGCTTTCCCAGTGATGTGTCGATTCAAAATATGTACGCAGCTCAGCTTATTATTGATAAACAATACGAAAAAGCACAAGAGGTTCTTGATAGGGTTCTTTTACAATCACCTAGGTTGTTCGCAGCACGCTATAATCAGGCGACCTTGTTGCTTCAACGTAATGAGTTAGATGAAGCCAGAGAAATATTACTTTCCCTATCTGCTTTGCGTCCTGAGCACTTACAAGTTGCTTTTCAGTTGGCCAAAATTGATTTCCAAATGGGTAACGTTCAGGCTGCCATTTCAGGCTTTCGTAAAATATTAGTATCTAATGGTGCGTCTACGCCGTCGAACGTTACCTTTTCTGCAGTAGCGGCTTATGCGCAAATAGGCGACTACAACAGTGCGATAGAATTGCTAAGAAAGCTTTTGGCTAGCGAGCCTGGGAATCAAATCGCGTTAGTACAACTAGCAGGTTTTTTTGTAAAAGTAAGCGATAAACA
This sequence comes from Alteromonas sp. CI.11.F.A3, assembly GCF_032925565.1. Lineage (NCBI taxonomy): Bacteria > Pseudomonadati > Pseudomonadota > Gammaproteobacteria > Alteromonadales > Alteromonadaceae > Alteromonas > Alteromonas sp. CI.11.F.A3. The sequence continues at coordinate 4,302,603 of NZ_CP136708.1, read as the reverse complement.
ACAAGCGCTGACTACCCTTAAGAAAATGGATGTTATTCCGTCGCTTTCTATCAATACTCGACTTGCGCAAGTCGCACTTTGGACAGCATTAGGTGAGCAAGCCAAGGCGTTGCAGGTGATGCAAAGTATCCACGAACTAGTACCTGATGATAAAAATATTCATTTACAGCTGGTGAAGTTAATGCTTGTTTCTGGGGAATTGAAAGATGCTGCAGCCTCTCTGGAAATGCTTGAAAATGACTTCCCGAATGATCCGCTAGTTAAGTTTAAGCAGGGCGAATTAGCACAAGCGCAAGGGCAACTAGACACAGCCTATAAGCATTTTGAAAACGTATTGGCACTTGATGCAAGTTTCGATTTAGCCTTGGCTAAACTGTATTCCATTAGCGTTCAAAAGCAAAGTTTTAACCACCTGGTGGTGCGCTTAAATAGCATAGTAAAGCAAGAACCAACGCGTTATTTTCCCCGTAATTTACTCGCTCAATATCACTACTACTATGGCGATAAAAACCAGGCTATTGGTCATTATCAACAGCTACTTAGTCTTGTTGATGATAATAGCCGATATGCCATGTTAAACCGGCTAGCTGTTTTACATTTCTCCACTGATACCGACCAAAGCTTCGCTTATGCAAAAAAAGCCTATGAACTTGCGCCTAACAATGCAGATGTCTTGCATTCCTACGGTTGGAGTTTAACGCTTAAAGGCCGTTACAACGAAAGTTTACCAATTCTAAGAGAGGCGTCGGCTAGGAATGCTATATCCCCATCGCTGAAATACCATTTAGCCTATACGCTTTATCACTTGGGTAAAGCTGATGAGGCCGAGCGAATACTAACGGCGTTACTTACCGTCGAAGAATATTTTGATACTCGCCCACAGGCCGAAGCTTTGCTGACAGAAATTAAGCGTTAAGGTGAGATATAAGAAAATCACTTACTTCGGGCCACAGTGACTGAGATCTCCGTGAGAAAAATTTCATGTGGCCAATCTCTTCAAGATTATGTTCATGAGGTTTGAGTAAGCGAATTTCGGCCTCTAGCTCAGGGAAAACACTAATCATATCTTTAACATTTGACAGGTTAGCTATGTCATCATCGCTGGCTAATAACCATCTAGATGGTAAACAAATATCGTTATACCAGTGCTGTAAAACTTCTTTTCCAAAGGCTTCCTTCACATAACCTTGGCCATTGCACCATTTTTGCCACTGCCTGCTAACCCCTTTAGGCAAAGGCTCACCCATGCCCACTAAATGCGACTTTGTGTGTCCGAAAAGTAGATTGTTCACGGGAATATAAAAATTCATAAAGAAGTGAGCTTTTAACAAATAGCTTTTGGGCATATTACGCAAACTACCCGATGAGCTACCAAAGTTACAAAATGCAGTAAGGTCATTCACGTTTGGCATTAGACCTAAAAGTTGCCCGCCCGCACTATGACCGACTAAAAAGTATTGAGTCTTGGGGAAGTGCATTTTTAAGGTTTCTAAAACTGCGGGCATATCTTGCTGCCCCCAGGACACTAATGACGCTTTACTGTGTCTAACCTTACCTTTTAACGATTCTGCAATACCACGGTTGTCGAATGTGATCACACCAAAACCCTGTTCACAAAGGTAGCTAGCAAACGCTGCGTAGAACTGGCGTTTGATACCCGTAGCGGGCGCTATCATGACTGCGCCTTTAATAGAATGATTGGGCATATAGCGTGTTGCGGTTAAGTGAGTACTGTCTTCACAGGTAACACTGATATCTTTAGGCATTCGACGTTCCCGTTCCTCTGGTCTTACCAGTAAAGCGATAGCCGGTTAAAAATGCAAGAGAATAGGTATTTAAATTTGTTATAGACGGTTATTGAAGCGCAGCTTTTCCGACGATAATAGCTTTGTCCATTCCCTGCCAGGCTTCAAGTGGGGCTGGTTTACCGTACAAATAACCTTGAAAAAGGGTGAAGCCCATATCAATAAGCAGGTTAAGTTGCGCTTGGGTTTCTACCCCTTCAGCAATGGTTTTCATTTCAAGGCTTTTGGCTAAATCTAGCGTCATCTGCACTATTTTACGGTGGCGATCTGAGCAATCAATGCGATCGACAAATTCTCTGTCTATTTTTAGCACAGATGCTGACATATCAATAAGTTGCGACAACGATGCGTGGCCAGTACCGAAGTCATCAATAATGATAGTCGCGCCCACATTGGCCAATGAAGTTAGTCTGCGTTTTGTCTCTTGATGACTTGCCAATACAGAGGTTTCCGTTAATTCAAGCTTCAAGCGTTCTTGTAAAAAAGGGCTCTCTGAATAGCGGCGCAGTAATTTTTCATAAAATAAGTCACTGAGTAGTTCAGGGCCCGACAAGTTTATAGCCACAGGAACAGGTGGAATACTGGTGGGCCAATTTTCTATAAGCTCAATGGTGTTATCAAGCACCTTTTGAGTAAAGAGAATATGCCAATTATTCTTTTCAATAACAGGAAGAAATTGGTAAGGGTGAAGTATTTTACCCTCATCATCATCTTTAAGCCGAGCCAGCACTTCAAAGCCCACTATTGCATTATCAATGGAAACTTGAGGTTGTAGCCATAACGCTAAACAGCGATTGTCGAGTAATCGCTTCACTTTGTCTCTGTGCTGCGTGTCCTTGCGAATAAGTTTTATTACATTGCTATCGAACTGGCTGAAATCTCTATTACTACCGGCTTGGCTTAAGGCAATAGCACAAGACTCGGTAATCTGAGAGGGCATTTGGGGAGTGTCAACATGCACGAAACCGCCAAGCCAATTCAAAGGTTGAGAGATTGTTTCCAGGTTGTCATCAATCTGAATGAGGCTAGGAAGTGTGTCGCGAAGCCAAGTATTAAAGTCTTTCGATTTGTGCAAGTCGTGTTGGCATGAAACGAGAAACCTAGCGCCAGGTAAACGATACACGCAGGCTGATGCGGGCAATGCACTTTGTATTTGCGCTGCACATTGGGCCATTGCTTTGTCACCTTGCGTGTAACCATACTGCAAATTAATGTCCCGCAAATTCGCAAGCTTGAGCATTACCGCTTGTGTATTTGCGGGAACGGGTTGATTAACACTGCAATTCCAATAATGATGGTTTCGCAGGCCAGTGAGTTCATCGTAATAGTGCTTTTCAAAATGTTGACGTTTAAATGCGTCGAACTTGCGGCCATGTTCCGTAGCTTCAGATACGTCGAAGCAATGGATTAATTGTTTTTTGTGAAGCTGAAGGCTGGCTGATTGGAGTTCAAAAGTAGCGAGAGGATTGCCCGATAGATGTGTTTTGTGTCGATGACCGGCACTTATTGGCTCATTAAGCTCAAACAGTTGATGAACATAGTAGCAGGGCTCTGGTAATTGATTAATAAGTTTTCGGGCGCTTTTATTGGCCTGCAATATTTTCCCTTGCTGATCACAAAAAAGGGAAGGGGTGCCGCCGTTATTAAAAATTTCCTGATAACGACTTACCAGCTTTTCCATCTTTTTCTTTTGCTTCAAATTCAAAGATGACTGACTTTCTAATGACGTCATCACTCGAATCACGGCCATAGGAAGGCAAAAGTTAAAAAACATAAATATTAACGAACTCAAATAGGTGTGAGTATCGGGTAAGGTGATGTCGATGCCGAAAAGTGGAGCGATTGGCTTGTTATTTATTAAAATAGCAAAAGGAATGAGGTTTAAAAGCATGCCGATCATGGCCGCTTTATTGCCGTAAAATAGTCGTAAAATAATGGGAAGCGTGAAGAAAAATAACAAGCCGTAGCGCGCTGAGGTAATATCAATCGTGAAGAAAAGTATGCACAACCCTGCTAGTACAATGGTGAGAGTAAGGCTGGCTGACGCGAGTTTTATTTGACCTTTACGAAGCCCCAACGTGGCGTAAAGTAACGCTGAAAAGCCAATCGTGAGATACAAAACGTAATACATACCCTCTTGATAGGCGGCATAAGAGGAATGCAGTACGATGGCTGAGGTTAACGTAACCCCAATAAGAAGGATAATTCGTAGCACACTGAGCTTCCAAGTGTCAGCGTCGGGGGCGCGAACATGCTCTGTATCTAGAAGGAGATAACGTTTAAGTAAAGTACTGCAACGATTAAACACTACATATAACCGAGTAATTATTCTGTCATCAACGTTATCTCAGCCTTAGCTGTTTGTCGAGAGTATTGTTTTAAATTACTGATAATTATTAACAAATTTCTCTTTTTTGTTAATGGGTTGTGCGCGCTTCAATGTTAGCGCGCTATACCATTATTATATGTTTAGAGTGAACACTTTAGAGTTACGCTGAAAATTATAGAGCTCTTTTTTTACTTCCGGTAGGGCACTGATATCAGCATGTTCAAAACCTTGCTCTAAGAACCAGTGTGCAGTTACCGTAGTCAGTACAAACACACGATTGATATCTGCTTCGCGGGCACGAATTTTAACTTCATCTAAGATGCGCTCACCACGATTTTTACCGCGATAATCAGGGTGGGTAGCCACACAGGCTAATTCAGCGCAGCCATCCTCAGGGTAAAGATAAAGCGCCGCACACGCGATTATCATACCGTCGCGAACAATCACAATAAACTGGTTAATTTCACTTTCCAGCCGTTCACGGGAGCGTTTTACCAACACGCCGCTTTCTTCTAGCGGTTTGATGAGCTTTAAAATACCGCCCACATCATCGATAGTTGCGGCACGTAGTTGTTCGTAATGATGTTCCATTACTAATGAACCTGTACCGTCACGAGTGAAAAGTTCTTGGAGTAGTGCACCGTCCTTTTCGTAGCTTATGCAATGAGCTCTTGGCACGCCAGCTGCGACACTGGTAGTCAGCGCCTTTAACACCGTATCTTCGGTAGTAATATTACCGCTTAAAATAAGTTGTTCTAACTGAGGGCGTTCAATGGTGCGAAGTAACTTATCTTCGCTATTGTAAATACCGTCGAAGTTAGAGAAAACAATAAGCTTGTCAGCTTTAAGGGCAATGGCCGCTTGGGTGGCTACATCTTCATGGGAAAGGTTAAAGACTTCCCCCGTAGCGGAATATCCCATAGGGGAGAGCAGTACTATAGAGCCATCGTTTAAATGGTCATTAATACCTGTGGTATCTATACGACGCACCATACCGGTATTTTCAAAATCAATACCGTTGCGTACGCCCATAGGCTTAGCCACCACTAAATTACCTGAGCACACGCGAATTTGTGCGCCGTGCATCGGTGAATTGGGTAGCCCCATGGTAAGTAAGGCTTCTACCTGTGAGCGCACAGAGCCTGCGGCATCTTTCACGCACTCTAGGGTTTGCTTATCAGTAATACGCACGCCATTTTCGAACCGACCTTCAATGGTGCGAAGGGCAACACGCTGATCAATTTGAGGGCGCGCACCATGTACCACCACCACGCGAACCCCTAAGGTGTTCAGCAGGGCAATGTCATGAATAATGTTGGGGAAGTTAGGATGTTCAATGGCTTCGCCACCGAACATCAAAACAAAGGTTTTCCCTTGATGAGCATTGATATACGGCAGTGAGCTTCTAAAAAGCTTAACGCCGTCATGATGGGCAAGCACCATGTTATTACCCTTGCTTGTCGAGGTTTTCTAGCTCTTGATACAGTGCTTTTGTCACTGTTTCTTTGCTAGTGCCACCTAAAATGTTGCGTTGGTTCACGCCATACTCTAATTGCAATACGGTATAAACATCATCTTCAATTTTATCGCATACCGCTTGTAAGCTTGCCAAAGGTAAGTCTTCAATCGCGCAACCTGCTTCAATAGCTTCTAGTACCACTTTACCGGCAATATCATGACCCGTTCTAAACGGAATACCTTTACCTACTAAGTAGTCGGCAAGTTCAGTGGCGTTAGCAAAACCTTGTGTGGCAGCTTCGCGGCAACGGTCTTCATTAAGCTGCAATGAATCAAGCACCTCGGTAGCAATACACAAGCATATATGCCATTGGTTTACTGTATCAATAGCGCCTTCTTTGTCTTCTTGCATATCTTTGTTGTACGCAAGAGGAAGGCCCTTCATGGTTACAAGCAAGGCTTGAAGTGAACCGAATACACGGCCACATTTACCACGCATAAGCTCAAGTGCATCCGGGTTTTTCTTTTGCGGCATTAACGACGAACCTGAGGTTACGCTATCGCCAAGCTGCAAGAAGCCCGCTTCACCAGAGTTATAAAAAATCATGTCTTCAGCCACGCGAGACAAATGCATCATGCTGGTGCTCGCAACAAACAGAAGTTCTAATACGAAGTCTCTGTCCGAAACCGCATCTAGGCTGTTTAAGCACGGAGAATCAAATCCCAGTTCTTCGGCAATAGCGTGACGGTCAACCGGGTAAGTTGTACCAGCCAATGCACCAGAGCCAAGCGGACACTGGTTCATGCGTACTTTTAAATCGTCTAGACGGCTTAAGTCGCGCTTAAACATTTCAACATACGCTAAGCACCAGTGCGCAAAGTGAATAGGCTGAGCACGTTGCAAGTGGGTGTAACCAGGAATAATGGCTTCCTGGTGACGACTTGCGGCATTAAGGAGTGAGCGAATAACGGCTACAACATCACTACGAAGTGAAGCGATATGCTCACGTACCCACAAACGGAAATCGGTGGCTACCTGATCGTTACGGCTTCTACCCGTATGTAACTTACGACCAATATCACCAAGCTGCTCAATAAGCGCCGACTCAACAAAACTATGAATGTCTTCTTCGCTAGAAGCGTTGAAGTCTAATTCACCCGCGTCAGCTTTCGCTTTTAAGTCGCTGAGTGCACCTTCAAGTTGTGCTTGTTCGTCTGTGGTTAGCACACCTGCTTTTTGCAGTGCACGAGACCAGCTAATAGAGCCTTGAATATCTTGGCTTGCCATCACTTGGTCAAACGGCAACGAATCGTTAACCTGCTTGAACATGCTACTAGCGCCTGATTCGAATCGACCACCCCACAATGCCATGTGTTACTCCTTAACCCTGGTTTTTCAATGCAGAAATACGACTTGAAAGACTGAACAGACGAATAAAGCCTTCAGCATGTTTTTGGTCGTAAACATCATCTGCACCAAAGGTAGCAAAATCTTCAGAGTATAGGCTGTTCGGTGAACGACGTTGAGTAACGGTCGCCTGACCTTTATAAAGCTTCACTACGATGTCGCCAGTCACTTTCTTAGCGAAAGATTCTGCGCCTGCTAGTAAGGCATCGTTTAAGGCTGTGAACCAACGGCCGTCGTACATTACGTGAGAGAACTCAAGGCCAATTTGCTCGCGGTATTTAAGCGCAGCTTTATCAAGCACCATAGTTTCAAGGGCTTTGTATGCTTTAAGCATTACCGTGCCTCCTGGTGTTTCATAACAACCACGAGACTTCATGCCAACCAAACGGTTTTCAACAATATCGATACGGCCAACACCATGTGCTGCGGCAACTGTGTTTAGCTTAACCAATGCTTGGTAAGGCGATAAAGCTTCACCGTCAACGTGAGTAAGTTCACCTTCGTTAAATGAAAGCGTCACGCGCTCTGGCGCATCTGGCGCATCTTCTGGATCAACTGTCATGGTCCAGATTTGCTTGGTAGGCTCCTGCCATGGATCTTCTAATTCCCCACCTTCGTGAGAAATATGCCATGCGTTTGCATCGCGGCTGTAAATTTTGGTAGCAGAGGCTGTGGTTTCGATATTGCGTTCAGCCAAGTAGGCCAATAAGTCTTCACGAGATACCATGTCCCACTCACGCCATGGCGCAATTACAGTAAGCTGTGGAGCAAGGGCCGCAAACGTACTTTCAAAACGTACTTGGTCGTTACCTTTACCGGTACAACCGTGACAAAGTGCATCTGCACCTACTTTAAGGGCGATTTCTACCTGCGCTTTAGCAATAACAGGGCGCGCCATCGACGTACCAAGTAGGTATTCACCTTCGTATACCGCACCGGTTTTAATGGTAGGGTAGATGTATTCGCGTACGAACTCTTCTTTCAAGTCAACGATGTGACATTCGCTAGCACCAGAAGCAATGGCTTTCTCGTGTAAGCCTTCAAGCTCTTCATCGCCTTGGCCAACATCGGCCGCAAAGGCAACAACTTCACAGTCGTAGTTTTCTTTAAGCCATGGAATGATGGCTGAAGTGTCAAGGCCGCCTGAATAGGCGAGTACGATTTTCTTTACGTTTTGCATCTAAAAGAGTCCTCTTAGGCACTTAATAATTGAGTGAGAATGGCGTTTTGGCCATGCATTCTATTTTCGGCTTGTTGCATCAATAACGACTTGTCGCTATCAATCAACGAACCTGTAATTTCTAGGTCGCGGTGTGCTGGTTGGCAGTGCATTACATAGCTTGCACCAGTAGATTCCATCAGCGCCTCGTTAACCTGATAAGGCATAAATTTCGCTTTAATATCAGCCAAAGGCGTTTCATCACCCATCGACAACCAGGTATCAGCGTAGATCACATCGGCGCCATTTGCAGCGCTAACGTCATGGCTTTCAACAATGGTCGCGCCAGTTTGTTCGGCAAGCTTTTTGGCGTGCGCGACAATCTCGGCATCACATTCGTGACCTTCAGGAGTAACTACCACCTGATTGCAGCCTATTAACGCACCTGCAATTAACAAAGAGTGAGTGACGTTATTGCCATCACCAATGTACGCCATGGTAATGCCTTGGGTCTTACCAAAGCGTTCAAATACGGTAAGGTAGTCTGCCAATGCCTGACAAGGGTGATACTTATCGCACAGTGCATTAACGACAGGTACTTTAGAGGCAGTAGAAAACTGCTCTAAGGTCTTGTGAGAAAAAACTCGGGCCACTATCGCATCAGCCCAACAGGCCAAGTTTGCAGCCATATCAACCGCGTCTTCACGGCCAGCAAGTTTTCCACCTTGACTATCAAGATACACCATGTGGCCGCCTAAGCGGTTAATGCCAATATCGAAGCTGACACGGGTACGTAAAGATGGCTTTTCAAACAAGGCGACTACCGATTTTCCGGCTAATACATTGCTGTAGCTTGAAGGTGATTGTTTAATTTCAACAGCCAAATTCAACAACTTATGCATTGCTTCGGGTGTCCAATTGGAAAAAGTCAGTAGGTCTTGTTTCATAATGCGTCTCCTAGTACGCCACGTTCCGGTGCTTGCAATGAAGGTAATACCTGCGTGCCCGTATTCTTATTTAAAATGTCAGTAATGTCAGCCGCCCAGCTAGCAATGTAAACCGGGAGTCCAAGGGTATTGGCAGATTGCAGCGCGGCGTCTACCTTAACTTTCATACCATCAGTAATGACCCCAGCTTGTGCAAGCTCGGCAATAGAGTCTTGATTAAGCACTTCTATCAGTTGCTTATCAGCATCAAGTACCCCATCAACGTTCGATAACAACAGCAATTCAGCGTCAAGCAGTTCGGCAACCACTGTCGCGGCTTGGTCGGCGTTGATGTTCAACAAGCGACCTTCAGGGCTGCTGCCAATTGAGCTTATTATCGGTAATGTGGCTTGCGCTAGCGCACTCTTAAGGAAAGAGGCATCGGCAGTTGAAGGAATACCTACAGCGCCATACTTCTCAGCCATCGGTTGGCACACTACCATATTGCCATCAAGTAAAGAAAGGCCGACGGGCGTTAATCCTGAGGCAATCGCCGCAGCACATAATTGTTTGTTTGCTGCGCCCGCTAACGCACCACAGATATACGGCATATGTTCATCAGGGGTTACTCGAAGGCCATCAATTTTGGTGCTTGCCAAGCCTAAGCTTGCCATTAGGGTTTCAACCAAAGGGCCGCCACCGTGAACCACGGCAACAGGGCGTGATTCGCTGACTTGTTTAATACTTAAAAATAGCTTTTGCATAGCGGCAGCGTCATCTAATAACGCGCCACCCACTTTAATTACAACGGGTGAACTGTTCATTATTGCACGAGTCCTGTTTCAACCGGCTGGGCAGTCATAATATTAAGGCATTGAATGGCCTGTGATGCAGCCCCTTTCATGACATTGTCGATAGCTGCCGTCACTACTGCATAACCAGATGTTTCATCAAGCTTCCAGTGTAAATCAACAAAAGGCGTATGCGCCACATCGTCAATCTTTGGAAAACTTGAACGTAATCTTACTAAAGGCGCATTAGTATAAGCTTCGGTAAAGGCGGCATCTAATTGAGCGCTGGTCACGCCTTTATTTAGTTTAACCGTAACCGTCGCAAGTATGCCCCGTTTGAAGTTACCTAAATGAGGGGTAAATATAACCGGGGTTGCTAAATAAGCTTCAATTTCTGGTGTATGACGATGGCCAAGTACGCCATAAGCTTGCAAGCTTACTTCATAGAAACTTGACGTTAGGCTGGCTTTTCTACCCGCACCGGATACACCCGATACCGCATTGATCACAGGGCGAACCGCGTTATCCAGTAAGCCATTAGCAGCCAAAGGTTTCAGCGCGGATAAACTGGCAGTAGGGTAGCAGCCAGGTACGGCAATAATATCTGCTTGTGCAATATCATCTTCGTACCATTCAGCTAGCCCATATACCGCCTCTTGCAAACTCGCCTTCGCGGTATGAGGGAAGCCATAAAACTGCTCAAAGACTTGGGTATCTTTAATTCTAAACGCACCAGATAAATCTAGTATTTTCGCTTTGCCCGCAGACAAGGTTTCCATCCAATCGTGACTAGCTTCATGAGGAGTCGCCAACAGCACAAAGTCCATTTTGGTTGCCAACTCTACTAATATGTCATTGCTAATAGGCGTCAACGTATAGTTGAGGTGGGCTAGGTTGCCATGAAGTGCCGCAATGTTTTTGCCTGCATCGGCACTATTTTCTGAGACATAAGTCCCATCAAGCGACAAAGCAGGATGTTGATGAACTAATTGAACTAGCTGTGCGCCGGTGTAACCACTGGCACCAATAATCGATACGTTATACATAATGAGAAATTCAATAAATGGAGAAAAAAATCACTTTTTACCTTTGTAAACTGATTTGGCGTAATTCCTTGCCTAACCGCTACCACATTACAAAGGTAAAAAGTGTGCTACCGAAAAAGCATATTCGCAGACATTCGTCGTCGCAAGCAATGCAATGTGCAGCTATCCAGGGGAGAGGTTAACTCATTGACGTTCCCAGTATTACTACCACGAACGAGAGTTGGTTGTGTCATCGGTGCTTCCTGTGTCTGTATCAACCCTAAAAATGGGTTTGATGCCTTAACCGTCGCCTAGTTTACTTATATGGAATATTTATGCAATAAAAATGTATAAATATTTTAAGTTTTTGGTGCCATAGATCTCGTATTAAATAGCTGGGTAGGAGTTTTATCTATAGTAGCCACTGAGATATGACATAATGTTGACAATTGAGTGTATAAAACTGAATATTTATACTAATTATCGCATAAATCGGCGATGATACGGATTAACCATGGTTAAACAAACGACAGTTGGAATTTCTAAGTATGAGTAAACTTACCGTTGCGCTGGTGGCTCACGATCATAAAAAGCCCGAATTACTAGCATGGGTGAATAATCACATCGAAATAATGAAGCAGTGTGACCTAGTGGCAACTGGCACTACAGGTGGGCTAATCAGTGATGAAACTGGATTAGAAGTAAAACGGTTTAAAAGTGGTCCACTTGGCGGCGATCAGCAAATTGGTGCATTAATCGCTGAAAACAGACTCGATGCGCTGTTTTTCTTTTGGGATCCGTTAAACGCAGCTCCTCACGACCCTGATGTTCGCGCACTATTGCGATTGTGTTCAGTGTGGAATGTGCCAGTGGCATGTACGCCAGCCACCGCTGATTTAATGGTAACGTCACCGCTCTTCTTGTCGTCTGAATACAAACCCATTAAGCCTAACTTCTAAGCGTGGCGGCGCTAGCCGCCGCTTATCGATTTCGCTTACCGCTTTCGCGTTTTCATTTAGCCACCAACTTGTCGACGTACAAATTCATAAACGTCACTAGCGGCAGTTGATGACGTCTCGCCATCGGCCTCATCTACCATTAAGCTATTTTCTCCGGTGCTTTCGGTGGCTGCATTGCCATTGATTATTTGTTTACCGGCGTCCCATAAATTATTTGAGATACTTTTACCGGTAAGTCCCTCTACAGTGAGGTCGACGGCGTTATAAAGTAATCCACCGAGACCACCATATAAGAAGCTGCCTGCCATACTGGAAGCCGCTGCAATATGGCTTGATGTCGTCGCCTCATAAATATCAGATACAATCGGTAAATGGTTTACAATATTGAGTGTGTCAAAACCGTCTTGCAGCCCCAATCCATCCTCACCAAATGCTGATGTCATCATGCTATCGAACCTCGAGGTTGTTGGCAGGTCGGTTTCTGTACTTGCTGCTTCAACCGCAGTTGAATCGGCTGTTGAAGTCGAAGTGCTGCTTGATGCCTGAGCCGCGGTGTCAGCTGAAGACGTTGATGCTGAGGCAGTCAGCGCCGCGAAAACATTATTTTGCAGGGCACCAAGCAATTGATTTTGCATTAGGCTAATGGCGTCATCAGTGACGAGGTTCGATAACAAGCTGGTATCAAATTGACTTGTGCTAGTACTGCTTTGTGAACTTGACGTTTCGTCATTGCTGGCTTCTTCATTTGACAACAAAGCGGCAAACATAGACGGCAAAGACTGGCTAGTTGTTGCCGCTTCCTCTGCCGTAGTGGAGGTGGAATTTCCCCCCGCTGACGGCACTGCTGAAAGCAACGAATTTATTGTGCCTTGTGTAGATGTTTCAATGGCCATAACTCCCCCATACCCGCAGGCATATCATTGTTTTGTAAAGGTTTTGCAAAGTTACTAAAGAACGTATTTCGTGTTGAAATTATTCGTTTAAACTTGCTCCTGTTCGGGTCATGGATGGCACTTAAACAACATTATTTTTTATTTCCTTCAGAGCACATTATGAAAAATCGATGCCAGAAAGTGTTTCTTGCCCTTATCTTTACAATGACCGGTTGCGCCCAAACGGTTTCACAAGAAGAAGAAGTGGTGGCAAGCAGTCCAACCAATCCAAAAGTAGAGCAACGCGCTATCTCGCCCACCTCTGATGAACCTGCACCAGGCGATCCTACTTATGCCCCGCCGCGGGCTTATTCTGTTGAACAAGTTCGTATTCCTAGCGGCTCTTTATTTAATCCAGAGTTGGCCATGGGGTTATATCAGCGTCATAGCCAGTACAAAGTTGGCGATATGATTTTGATAAAGCTGGATGAAACCACCCAGTCTGAGAAGTCACTCGATTACAACCAAGATAAGAACAGCACCTTTGATATAGAACCTTTAACTGTGCGGGTAGGGGGAATTCAAATTGAAGGTGATGATCTTGAAGTAGACCATGAGCAAGACAGCGAATTTACCAGTTCGGCCCAATCAAGCCAGTCAAATTCACTGCAAGGAAGTATAACGGTTTACGTTACCGCGATTACACCAGCGGGAAACCTGCTGGTCACCGGGGAAAAATGGATAACCATGAATAAAGGGAAAGAATATATTCGTTTTTCAGGTGAAGTACGCAAGCAAGATGTGGATGAAAGCAATACGGTGGTGTCTTCAAAAGTGGGTAATGCACTTATTGAATATAGCGGCACCGGAGATTTGCAAGAGAACCAAGAGCGCTCTGTAATAGACAAATTGTTCGCAATATTCGGTTAGTAGGTGAAAAGCATGAAAGGCTATTTTCGTCTGGGTATAGCAGTAATAACCATGTGGCACGGCGCAGCCATGGCCGTTTGGGTACAAGGTGAAGCTAGTCTCAATTTTACCGGTGCAGACTTAGATTCTGTACGCCCTACGGTGATTAAAAATGCGATTGCCGATGCGTCGTATAAGAGCGGAAGTGTTATTGCCGCCGAAGATGTTTTAATTAATGGGTTAATACTTAGCAGTAAAGCCGAGCTTCGTACCGCGGGTCGAATACAGCGGGTTGAAATCATTAGCGAAAGCGTTCAAGACAATGTGCTATCGGTAGTGGTGAATGTTAATTTAACCCCTTTATTTGACTGCGAACCCAATCGTTTTCAAAAGCGTTTGCTGGTGACCCACTTTGCCTTACTCGATTCACGACAGGCGGCCACAGGCGGTATTTATAATATTGGTAAACACATTACGCAAAGATTCGCGCAGCAACTGAAAAATACTGCAGATACGCCTAACGTTATGCAAATATCACAGGCCATGACAAACGCCGATATGTGGTCTGCCGAAGCGCTATCAGGAGTAGAGTTGCAACAAAAATCTACCTACTTACGTGATACCTATGGTCAGCAATTCGCACTCTTCGGCTATATAAAAGACGTCAGCTTGTTTGAGCAGATAGCACAAAGTGAATCTTTTTTTGACAGTGACGAGGTGGCGGTTAGACGCAACTTTACCCTTCAAGTCTTTGTGCTAGATACCTTCAGGCAACGCATTATTTATAACGACAGTTATCACAGTGAGGCAGACTGGGGGTTTGAAAATAGCTATCAAGTTGATACTAACAACAGCTTGTTTTGGCGCAGTGAGTACGGGCGAATGGTACTAAATACAGTAAATGCAGCGGTAACCGATATCTCTGCCGCCATTACCTGCGAGCCCACTTTTGCGCGAGTGGTTAATACGAGTAATCAGCAGTTGATTGTCGATTTAGGTATTGCCCAAGGTATTCGCGAAGGTGACAGCTTTCAGTTGTATAAACAGCAGTCATTACCGGTGCTTTTATCACCCACTAAGAGCGTTATGTTACCTGTAGAAAATGGGCAATTTGCCATTACCCATTTAGGTGATGAAGTGAGTGTGCTGAAGGTTGAAGGCGCTGAATCGGCGGTTCACTTATACGACATTGTTTCGCCCGTACAAAAAAAAGACGCAAACTAAAAGTTTGCGTCTTTGCTTACGTTCCATGTTGTTATCTGTTTCTAGGCAATAGGGTTAGTTATCGCTAAACAAACGGCGAAGCGCGTCCATGTTTTCGCGCTTTTGCTGCATCTCGACTTGCTGGGCGTCGGTCAGTACAGCATACGTGGCTTGTTTATGAGTAATGTCTTCTATTGCTGCGTTAACGAGATCATCTTTATATTCAGCATAAAGAGCATCCCACGCAGATTCAGAAAAATTGCCACTTCTTACAAGAGCTTTTCGAGCGTCTTTGAGTGCATCCATTGTCACTTTGTGTTGAAAGCGGGTTTCACGAAAAGTGGCGTTTAAGGTTTCTAGTGATGTTAGCTGCTCGTCAGTCAGTTGCAGTTCTTCAAACGGTAGGCGAGGGCCTCTTGGTGGCTGGCCTCGCATAGCACTTCTGTCAGCACCTCTATTAGCCCCCCTTTTCAGACCGTGGGCTGCTTCTCGCTTAGTTTCCCGTTTAGCATCAAACTCGGTTAGCATATTGCGTTGCGACTCTGAAAGCAGGCGATAAATCTGACTGCGAAGTTCGGCAATAGCAAAATGCTGCTCGTGTTGTTTCAGCATTCTGGTTTCAACAAAACTACGAATTTCACTTTCCGACAGGCTGGCGAAACCGGACATTTCTGGTTTCTTTGGGGGAGCGTCTGGCCGTTCGTGATTGGCCTTAAACGCGGTTACAAGGTTTTTCACCTCATTCATTTGCTCTGAAGAGAGAGAAAGGCGGCTTAACGTTTTGATCATTTCCATCCCAGGAGCATGATCTCGCATTTTGGGGCCATTGGGGGCCGCACTAGCGTTATGGGCTAGGGTAAAAGTGGTAGCTAATAACCCAGCAATGAGAATTGATTTCACGGGCGTCTCCTTTGTATTCGCACTCCAGAAGCTTACTCGCTCTGCGGGCAAAAGCAGTCAATGCAGTGTAAAGCTTGTGTAAAGTTTGAACCATACGCAGATTCTATCGGTCACAAAGTTTATCATTTCCATCGTTTGTGTGTGGGAATGGCTAGGTAGCCGCTCATTGTGTTTTCTAGCTTTAAAGCACAGCGTGCAGTATTTAACCGTTGTCATTCCTCTATGCATTATACTTGGGTATCCGAAAGATGAATCAAGCCGTCGTAGGTTTCAAAAACATGAGTTCAGAGTTTCATTTACAGTCTATTCTTATTATCGATGATGATAATGAACTAACTGACATGCTAGCCACCTATCTATCAAGTATGGGGTATCAAATTCAGGTCAGTAATGACGGACAGGCAGGGTTGGCGGAAGCGACGGCTGGTGGTCATTATGATCTCATTCTGCTTGATGTCATGATGCCTAAAATGGACGGCTTCGATGTACTTAAGAAGCTAAGAGTGAGTCATGCTACTCCTGTACTTATGTTGACAGCCCGCGGCGACGACTACGACCGCATTCTAGGGTTAGAGCTAGGTGCTGACGATTACTTGCCAAAGCCATTTAATCATAGAGAGCTGGTGGCGCGAATTAAAGCCATATTTCGAAGACTGGCATTGACCAACAGCGGTGGTACCATTGAGCAAGACTTGATTGTGAACGAGCTATTTTTAAGTAGCAGTAGTCAAGTTGCTAAAGTGGGTGAGGTTGAAATGACCTTAACCAGTACAGAGTTTTCTATCCTCCGGTTACTAATGCTAAACCCAGGAAGCCGAGTAACAAAAGAAGAAATTAGTTTGAAGGTTTTAGGTAAATCGCTTCAAGCGTTTGATAGAAGTATCGATATGCATGTGAGTAACTTACGTAAAAAAATAGCCGCTATTAGCACTATCGAAAAAATTAAAACTATTCGTGGTGTGGGTTACATGTTGCTATCTGGTCAATGACGTTTCTACGCAAATTAAACCCAGCCCGCGCCATTATGGGGCGTTTGTTTTTATGGTTTTGGGCAACCTTTATTTTTACCGCTGTACTAGCAGGGTGGGGGAGTCGCTTTTTCTTTGAAGAGCTTGAGGTCAATACGCCTTCTGTAAAAGAACTCGACCAACTAGAACGTGTCCTTGATGGTATTAACAGTGACAATGCGATGCGTGGGCCATTGAGAGTGGCAATTGATAGAAGTGCTCGCGCTTTAAGAGGTCGAGCCATCGCAGTTCATGTAGAGTCGGGGCGTGTGATAGCCTCAGGTGGTCCTCCCTTACGCGAAGAGGATAGAAAAGATATTCAGCGTATTGTCGATCAAAAAGTACCTATTACGCTGAATCGTGGCGCCTTAAAGATAACTGGGCCTGTGTTCTTTGAACGAGATGGAAAACGATTTGCACTGTTTTTTGCGAAATTTGAACCGCTTGGCGAAAAATCCCCTCCTTTTATGTTGTTTCTCTGTATTGCCATTGTAACTACGTTTCTATTGTCATGGTTATTCGCAAAATCGCTTACCCGTCCAATTCTACGCATTCAAAAGTCTGCTCGCTTACTATCAAATGGCGATTGGGACACGCGTATTGATAACACGGATAAGCGCCAAGATGAGCTAGGTCAGTTGGGTAGAGATTTCAATTCAATGGCTAATCAGCTGGAAAAAATGTGGAGCGCCCAAAAGCGCTTACTGGCGGATATATCCCACGAACTACGTTCTCCCCTTGCACGCTTGCAAATGGCTCTTGGCTTGGCGCATCAGCAAAATGTTGACCCTGCGTCACTAGCTCGTATTGAACGAGAAGCTGAGCGTATGGAAGCCCTAGTCACGCAATTGTTGGAACTAAGTCGCGCTGAAAACGGGGTGACCACCTTCTCTTCCTATTCTTTATCTCTGTTGTTTCGCGACATTTTTACCGATGGGCAGTTTGAAGCCGCGAATAGTAATAAAGCCCTCGATATAGACGAAATACCCAAGCTGACTGTATTGGTAGACCAAGTTTTACTTTGCCGTGCGGTAGAGAACGTATTACGTAACGCCATCCGCCACAGCACATACTTAACAACGGTTGAGTTTACGGTGACTGAAACCGAGTGGGCAGTGACCATTTGCGACGATGGTGAAGGTTTATCAAGTGAAGAGTGCGAACGGGTATTTGCTCCTTTTTATCGTGCAACCCTAGCCCGAGAAAGAGCTTCTGGCGGGGTAGGCCTGGGCTTATCCATTGCAAAAGCTGCCGTAGAATTGCATCATGGCGCAATAAAAGCAGTGACAAGAGAAGAAGGTGGCCTAAGCGTCACACTATCCTTCCCTCGTAAGTTAGAAGACACTCAACGCGCATAGCTCCACATTGCCGTGTTGCGTTCACGCGTTCACTGCCTCACGATTCTATTAGGATATGCCTCTATGAGCTGGACGTTTACGTCAGAGCAAGACTTAGCTTCAACGTTTGCCACTGCAATAAATCCTTTTTGGCAAACTTCTGTCACCCTTGGCGAATTTGTTGGTAAAGATAACATTGATGTGCGCTACGCATGGTGCATACCTGAAAACCCCAGGTCCACGGTGGTGATAAGTTCTGGGCGTATCGAGTCTTACTTAAAATACAAAGAGCTCATTTTCGATTTGTACCAAAATGGCTTTGCAGTGTTCATTCTTGATCACCGCGGTCAAGGGTTATCGGGCCGTATGACTCACGATCCTCAACATGGATACGTGGCGGATTTCGCCGATTATGTGGATGATTTAATTACCTTCGTGAATGATATTGTAATTCCACGCCAACAGGGCGAGTTGCAGTTACTTTGCCATTCTATGGGCGGCGCAATTGGCGCACTAGCCCTATTAAAAGACCCTAATTTGTTCGACAAAGCCGTACTTGCATCCCCCATGTTTGGTATCAAACCGGCGCTACCCAATTGGTTGGCTAATAGCCTTATAAATGTAGGGCTTAGTATTAATAAAATGAAAAAGCGTGAGTCGGGTTATTTCTTCGGGCAAACGCCTTATATTGCATTTCCTTATGCCCTAAATAAGCTTACGCATAGTAAAAGTCGCTACAGCTTATTCCGTCAACTTTATGATGAAGAACGCCAAATTCAACTTGGTGGCGTGACAACTGAATGGTTACGAGCAGCGCAAGCCGCGATGAATACCATTGAACTCAATGCGGCCGATATTACTACGCGCTCGTTAATCTTAAGTGCAGATGGCGACAGTATTATTGAGAATAAACGCCAACGTCGCGTGGCGGCTAAATTCCCCAATGCTGAGGTAGAAATTATTCCTGTGGCGTATCACGAAGTACTTACCGAATCAGACGATATTCGTGACGCTGCACTTTCTACTGTATTTGATTTTCTAAGCGCGTAAAATAGCGCGAATGGGCATGAGCGCCCATTCGTTATCGCCATTTAAAATCGTGGCAATTTAGCATTTCGACAGTGAGCCAGCATGTTAGACATCGTACTTTATCAGCCAGAAATTCCCCCCAATACCGGAAATATTATCCGCCTATGCGCCAATAGCGGCTTCATGTTGCATTTAATTGAGCCTCTTGGGTTTGAGTGGGACGATAAGCGTGTACGTAGGGCTGGGCTGGATTACCATGAATTTGCACACGTTAAGCGCCATGCTTCGCTAGATGCTTACATTGAAAGTGAAAAACCGAGCCGAATCTTTGCTTGTACTACCAAAGGCAAAGCATTTCACAGCGATGCACAATATAAAAAAGGCGATGCCTTATTGTTTGGGCCAGAGACCAGAGGCTTACCCGACGATGTGATTAATGCGCTTCCGCCTGAACAGCGAGTACGTATTCCCATGCTACCCGACAGCAGAAGTATGAATTTATCGAATGCGGTATCGGTGTTTGTGTATGAAAGCTGGCGTCAGTTAGGTTACGACGGCGCACGCTAGACATAAAAAAACGCGCAGTATTTGAAGCTGCGCGTTTTTTTAAGCGGTTTAGCAAGACAAACTAGCCTTCGTTTTTGAGATCGCGACCGAGTAAGGTTAATGCGGCCTCTTTGGGCGATTTACCGTGATAAAGTACTGCGTAAATCTGCTCGCAAATCGGCATTTCAACACCTACTTTATGCGATAACACATGCACTTCTTCTGTGTTGCGATAGCCTTCTACCACTTGCCCAATTTCTTCAATCGCCGTGTCGACAGATTTACCTTGCCCTAAGGCTAAGCCAAATCGACGATTACGTGATTGATTGTCAGTACAGGTTAGTACTAAGTCACCAAGGCCAGCCATGCCCATAAAGGTTTCTGGCTGCGCGCCAAGCTTCACGCCAAGGCGGGTAAGTTCAGCAAGACCACGCGTAATTAATGCCGTACGGGCATTGGCCCCAAAACCTAACCCATCGGCTAACCCAGCGCCTATGGCAATCACGTTTTTCACTGCACCGCCTAATTGTACGCCGGTGAAGTCAGGGTTTTTGTATACCCTAAACGATTTCGCACAATGCAGCTTAGCAGCAAATTCGTCAGCAAAGGTTTCGTCAGTGGATGATAACGAGATAGCCGTAGGCAAGCCAGCCACCATTTCTTTCGCAAACGTGGGGCCTGATAACACGGCTAGCGGATAAGCCGTTCCCAGAATTTCTTCTGCCACTTCTCGCAGCAATCGACCTGTCTTAGGTTCAAGCCCTTTGGTTGCCCAGATTATTCTATGGGTAGGCTGCAACAAAGGCTTAATGCTTTGAAGCATTGCAGCAAAGCCATGGCTTGGCACGACGACAAGAATATCTTGGCTAGCGGCAATAACCGTTTCTAAATTGGCATCTACATTAAGCGCATCAGGAAAGGTAGCGCCTGGCAAATAGCGAGCGTTTTCTCTGCTTGAAGCCAGTGCCTCCATGTGCTTTTCGTCGCGGCCCCACAACAAGGTAGGGTTGTCGTTTCTGGCTAAACAAAAAGCAAGGGCGGTGCCATAAGACCCCGCCCCTAGTACTGAAACCGAATTCGGGTTCATCATAATGGTGCTTACGCGTCCATCTTAGGCGCTTCGCCTTGTGCTTGCTGTGCACGCTTTTGAACGTAAGCAGCGAAGATAGCGTCGAAATTAACTGGCGCTAAGTTCAGTGGAGGGAAAGTTCCACGGTTAACAAGGTTTGAAATTGTTTCACGAGCATACGGGAAAAGCATGTTCGGGCAGAATGAACCTAGCGTATGCGCTTTGTTCTGATCTGGCATTTCGCCAATAGCAAAAATACCGGCTTGCTGAACTTCACACAAGAAGGCAGTTTCTTCGCCAAGGGTAGCGGTAACGGTTACTGACAACACAACTTCGTAAACGTTTTCGTCTAGCTTGTTTGTGCTGGTGTCAATATCTAGCTTAATTTCTGGCTTCCACTCTTTAGTAAAAATAGCCGGCGCATTTGGCGATTCAAAAGAGATATCTTTAGTGAAGATACGCTGAATGTTGAATTGAGGGGCTTGCGCTTGGTCGCCTGCTGCGGCGCCATTGGTAGTCTGATTATCGTCAGCCATGATATTTCCTGTTTAATTGTCGTTTTACTTTAATGTATTGCGTTGCTTACGCGCTGACGCGTTATGCTAACCCAAGCATAGGATTTAGTTTTTGCTGTGCTTCTAGTGCCATCATTTCATCACAGCCACCTACGTGCTTATCGTCGATGAAAATTTGAGGCACTGTCCAACCGCCATTGGCGCGCTCAATCATTACGTCACGCAATTCTGGCTGAACATCAATAGGGTACTCTTGAAACTCAACACCTTTCTGTGCGAGAAGTGCTTTAGCACGATGGCAGTATGGGCAATGGCCCTTGGTGTAAATCTCTACTTTACTCACTATGATCACCTATTATTTTGAAATCGGTAAACTTGCACTTTGCCACGCGTTCATGCCGCCTTTAAGCACTTTCACATTAGTGAAACCCGCTTTTGACATCGCACCAGCTGTACCACGAGCTTGATTGCCCATGGCGCATACAACGATAATGGGTTTATCTTTGCTGTTTTCAAGCTTAGCGAAGTTTTTCTCGCGCAATTCTTCTGGTTTTATTTGCTTAGCACCTAAAATGTGCCCCGCTTTAAAGTCTTTAGCCGCACGAGTATCGAAGACAACCGCATCGTCTTTATTCATTAATAAAGTGGCTTCGTGTGTATTTACTTCTTTGATTGAAGAGGTAAACGTTGAAATGTAGCTAAACACCAACATGCCCACCAAAGCAACCCATACACCAGCAAGTACAATATTATCGCTGGCAAACGCTATTAGCTGATCCATTACTTCAAACCTTGTCTACAGACCATGAAAAGAGTGCAAAGTATATAGAAAAACGGGCGAGAAACCACCCTGCAATAGACAAGCGTGTATGGTAATTGTGTGCGGTACAATAGCTGCTTGATATTACAACCAAATTGCACTGGGATTTAATCTAGCCCTCAGATACACTGATACGCTAACTATCACCATGATTGTAGGCAAATTCTGCAATCTGTTTTTACCACCAATACACCGCCAAAGGCTGCTATTACCTTTTTATGTTTACTCAACGCTTTTGCTCAATTGTATGTTTTCTGGCTGCCATATTCGGCTTGGGCATAGTCTCATTTACCGCGGCTGCGCAAGATGTTAGCCAAGAGAAGCTGGCAGAATTGCAAGTTGAATTAAGAGCGCGTCAGCAGGTTTTAGAAAATAACAAAGCTAGCGCACATGAACTTGAGCAAGTACTCAAGCGCTCAGAGCTTGAAATAGCGAAAGTGGCGAAAGCCTTGGCGCAAAACAAACAGCAATTAAATAGTGTGTTAGCGGAAGAAGAAGCGCTTGTTGAAGAGCAAGAAGGCTTAAAAGAAGCCATTCGCCAGCAACAGTCCTTACTTTCAAGTCAGTTGAAAAGTGCCTTTATGGCAGGGCATTACGACTACGCTAAAATGCTGTTCTATCAAGAAGATGCCCGTAATTTCGAACGGGTCATTACGTACTATCAGTATTTAGCCAAAGCCCGTCAGCAAGAAATCACTCGATTCAGAGACAACGTAGCTCGCCTTGAAGCGGTAACCGAAGAACTGGCTGAAAAAGCGGAATCTCTGCTCGCCCTTCGCAAGACACAAGAAAGTCAGCGCGGGGTATTGTTAACTCGCCAAGACGATAGAAAGCAAACGTTAGCCAAACTTAATAAAACCATCGCCAGTGAAAGCGGACGAATTGCCACCATGCAGGCAAATGAAAAAGCGTTACTAGACGCTATTGAAGCCGCCCGTATTGCTGCCGAGCGCGCTGCGGCTCGAGCCAAGGTATCGCTTGATGGGTTGGCCAAATTAAAGGGCAAGTTGCTAGTGCCTGTTGAAGGTCACATTCGTAAACTCTTTGGCAACCGTAGGCAAGGGCAAGTGCGCTGGAAAGGTATTATTATTGATGGTTCTGAAGGCGAGGCGGTAAAAAGCGTGGCATCGGGCAAGGTACTTTATGCTGACTGGCTTCGCGGGTTTGGTTTAGTGGCCATTGTCGACCATGGCGATGGTTATATGAGTGTTTACGGGCACAACCAAGCGTTGTTGAAACAAGCTGGCGACGATATTCTTTCTGGTGAAAGTATTGCTTTGGTAGGAAGAAGCGGCGGACAAGATTACCCTAATTTGTATTTTGAAATACGTCATAAGGGAAAAGCGCTAAACCCCACCGCTTGGTTTAATTGACTTCGCAACTACAATAGCTTGGTTTCACTTATCGCACTGATTCAACCTCATCTTTTAATGTACGGTAAAAATGCTACGCAAAGTGAGTCCAGAGCTTATTCAAAAGCCCAGTGCGAAAAGTTAAACCCTATGCTCGAACGGATTATACCGTTATTGAAAATGTGGAATTGTCTGGTAAGTTCGATGCTTCTTGTTGTGGTGGTGGAGGAGGCGGTGGTTTGCCCATACCCGCTAATTCAGCAATATTTTTACCTTCAAAACCTGCACTGCTTAACGCGCTATTCAAAGATTTACTAGGCTCGATACCTGCCTCTTTGAATTGTTCTACAATGGAAGCAGCATCTTCGCTTGATAAGTTTTCTGGGTCGTAAGATGACAAAATATCGCTTACAGATTCTTTTTGAGTATCGCTAAGTGCTTGGCCTTCAGGGCGAGGTGGCATGCCTGCTTGCATGGCTGAGCTGTTTACAGAAGAAATCATAATTACCCCACAATAAATAGTATACGTTGTAACCTTATCGACTATTAAAGCTGAAATTGAGCGACCTGGTCACTCTTTACGCAACCTTTACACACTAAGAACGGCTTAGCAGTGCTTGTTTCCTTTTTGTAAATTGGTATGCTGCATTAATGCTGGTTCAGTGTAACCAAGATGCAGCCACACTTTTTATCTGGCTTGGCTCTTATTTGGTTTAGCCTAGTTGTTAGTACCAGCAGTGCGCGCGGAAATAATAAAATCAATAATGGAAGTGAATAAACGTAGATGAAGGTGCTTTGGCGTCTGTGTATTTTATCGTTAATAATAATGACGAGTTTTACGAGTCATGCTGCTGGGTCAGCGACTATCCCTGTAAAGCCTCGCGTTATTATAATTCTTGATGATCTGGGATACAGAAAATCAGATATGGCGGCCTTTGCGCTTCCTAGTGAAGTTACCTTTTCCATCTTACCGCAAACCCCTCTTGCACAAACTATTTCACGTAAAGCCGAGCAGCAAGGCCGTGCGGTCATGTTACACATGCCAATGCAATCAACCAGTGGCAAAGCCATGGGCCCCTTAGGTTTATCCACCGATATGTATCCTGCTGCCATTACTCATACGCTAAGAGCTGCACTTAAAAGTGTGCCAAATGCGGTGGGGGTTAATAATCACATGGGCAGTGCATTTACGGTTAAAGAACCCGCCATGCAAACCATTATGGAAGAGATAAAGCGCCAAGGGCTTTTCTTTGTCGATAGTAGAACGAGTGTAAATACCACAGCGCAACAAGTAGCAGATAGAGTGGGGGTGCCTAACGCGAGCCGGCAGGTGTTCCTGGATAATGATCGCTCGGTAGCATCACTTAATAAGCAGTTCGAATACACAAAACGATTAGCTAAACGAAATGGCACCGTTGTGGTTATTGCACACCCCTATCCAGAAACCATTACCTTTTTAGCACACACTTTGCCTAACCTCGCTAACGAGGGAATTGCTTTGGCGTCGGTAAATGATTACTTCGAGGGAGTGGCTAATACCTCCAATGGTGTCTCTAATAGCACCTTGGCAAAAGAAGCCTATCGAAAACCGCTGTCAGAGGCTCAAGCGGCCGCGCCCAATGAATAGTCTCCGCGCCCAATGAATAGCCCTTGTTAGTTTCATTGAAGCAATAAGCACTACTTTTTCCTTTTCTGCTTTTTCCGTGATCAGCACGTCGATATTTTACCTGTTAATAATCAGCTATTTACCAACTTGAATCTTCACTTATGGCAATTTGTTCTGTTAAAGATTGAAAATATCATAGGGGAAAGTTTCGCATTCCCCTTAAAATGTTATATTATAACGTCTCTGGCAGAGTTACTCTGCGGTTACAGTGCGCGTGCAGCTATTGTTATAACTAAAGCGTGTACAGTGACGAGTTTTAAAGTTTTTGATGTTACAAAGGTACAGTAAATGAATCCGGTAGAAGACAATCCAACAAAATTAGACAGACTTGGCATTTGGGTGTCGAGCTTGTGTGCGTTGCATTGCCTAGCGCTGCCTGTTGTTGTGCCTTTATTACCCCTTATTGGCTCTTCGTTTTTTGCACAAATTTGGTTTGAACGAACCATATTAACTATTTCGTTAATTATTGGTGCGGTTGCACTTATCGGCGGGGCCACTCGCTATCACGGTCGTTATTATCCGTTGGCGTTACTGTTTACCGGTGGTGCAATTTACTGGAACAAGAATATGTTTGGTGAAGCCTACGAGCCGTTCACCATTGCTGTGGGTGCTTTACTTATTGTGGCAGGGCATTGGATTAACATGCGTTTGTGTCGTCAATGTAAGTGCTGTAAAGAAACGGTATTTTCTAATCACTTATCTACCGAAATAGAATAGTTTAAATTCTACGTTAATTTTCTGACGTAAATTGCTATAAACCAAAAACCCAAAGTGTTAGCGTCTTAATTAAGAACTCGTTTTGCTATGTTGGGTACGTTGGTAAAAATACCGGTTACACCCCACAGCTTCAACTGAAGCATATCTTCAGGTTCATCCACCGTATAAACATACACATCCAATCCTGCCTGTTTCGCCGTATTCACAAAATCAGCATTCACCACATCTAATGCAATGTTAATAGATTTCGCTTTAAGCTGGCGGGCGCAGTGCGTAGCATCAAGCGCGTAGGTAGCGGTTAATGCGCCAATAGCCACCTGTGGCCATAATGCACTTATCGCGGCTAACCAATGATGATTAAACGAAGAAACAAGCAACGTATTCGGATTTATTTGTGCATCTTCCACGGCCTGTTTTACATCTTGCACCCAGGTTTCGGCATTATGTAAGTGTTTTACTTCAATATTGCAAAGCGCTCCATCAGGCAAGGTAGTTAGCACCTCTTCCAAGGTAGGGATAACTTCACCTTCTCCGGCGTCTAGCTGCTTTAACTCTGCCAGTGGGGTTTGTAATAACAACCCTGAACCGTTTGTAGTGCGCCCTAGGGTTTTATCATGAAACACCACAATGGCATCATCATGCTGGTAGGTGTCGAACTCTATTCCATCTGATTGTTGCTTGAAGGCTAGTATGAATGCTTTAAGAGTGTTTTCAGGTGCAAGCGTACTCGCACCTCTGTGGGCAATAATAAGCATTTAGTCACTGTCCTTGTCGGACTTGCCATGCAGTTTATGGGTATTGAGCGTTTCGTAAATAGAGGCAGAAGTAATAAGAATGCCGCCCAATAGTGTGCTGCCACTGGGGTTTTCATCTAACAGTAATACGGCAAGAATAACCCCGTAGAAAGGCTGCATACAGGCAATAAGTGAAAAGGTCTTTGCTCGCAAATGACGTAAACTTGCTGCAATTAAAGCGTGTGGCAACGCGGTAAAGACAGTCCCTAATAACAGTAGCATTAACCATGCACTCATCGGGGCATCTGCAATTTCATTACTACCAGTAGGAAGCAAAAAAATAGCAATGACTAAAGTTTGCCACGCCATGGCTTTAGCGCCACTGTATTGTTTGAAGTGTTTTCGGTGAATAAGGTTTCTGAACGCATAAAGCACCGCAGAGCCTACGCCAATAAGTACGCCTAAGGTAATGTCATTATCCAGCGACGTTTCAGGCACAATAAAATATACACCTGCAATAACCGTTAGCGCAGATACTATGTCTTGCCATACCAAGCTTACTTTTTCAAAGAATGGCTCTATCAGTACGGTAATCACCGGGAAAGTGAATAGCGCAATCATACCTACCGAAACACTAGAGTATTGCATCGCCGCAAAGTAGGTTACCCAATGAAGGGCCATCAAAATACCTAGCCCTATCGCTATCAGATAATCTTTACGACTTGCCAGCGTCAAGTTTTCGCTAGAAAACTTAAGGAAGAGGAACAATGCGATACAGGCAAATACCGAGCGCATTAGCGTGATATCACTGGCACTGAGGGGCACTAAGTGTGAAAAAAGTGCGGTACCGCCCAATAGAACAACGGTAAAGTGTAGTGATATCAAGCTTCGTTTTACTGCATTCATAAACTAGCTTGTTGTCGCTTGCGTGCCTAAATCAGCGCTTGCATCAGTATTGACTGAAGCGTTCGCAACAAAAGCCATAGGTTCACCTAAACGGGTTACTTGCCCAGGTGCTAATGCATCAAAATCAATCATGTCTTTTTCAAAACATACCACAATGGTCGAGCCCAACTTAAAGCGACCTAGCTCATCGCCCTTCTCAAGGTGTACGCTCGCTTCGGTATCTTTTTCGTAAGCCCAGTGTTGAACATTTTTACCGGTAGGTGGCGATACAGTGCCTGCCCAAACGGTTTCTATACTGGCCACAATCGTAGCACCAACCAATACCATCGCCATTTTGCCTACAGGGGTATCAAATAACGCGACAACACGCTCGTTGCGGGCAAACAAGCTTGGGATGTTTTGAGCGGTAAGTGGGTTTACTGAGAATAACTCACCAGGCACATACACCATGTCGGTCAGCGTACCCTCTACCGGCATATGAATGCGATGGTAGTCTCGTGGGGCTAAATAAATGGTGGCAAATTTTCCGTCTTTAAACGGCGCCGCTAAATCTGGCTTTCCGCCTAATAGGCTGGTAAGGCTAAAATCGTGCCCTTTAGCTTGAAATATACTGTCAGCTTCAATGTCGCCAAATTGACTTACCGTGCCATCGACCGCTTGAATTAACACCTCTTCTCGTGGGTCAACAGTGCGAACTTCTGGTTTCAATGGGCGAGTGAAGAAGGCATTGAAACTGCGATAATGGGCAGGATCTGAATGTAAGGCCTCGCTCATATCAACATTATATTGCTTGATGAAAAGCTTGATAAGAAACGTAGTGAAACCACCAAGCTCTGCTGCCGCTAATTTGCCTACTAGGCGTGACAACAAATGTTTAGGGGTAATGTATTGTAAGTTTATTTTAAGCCAGTCCAGCACGAAAGCTCTCCATTAAAAAGACAGGTTAATTGTACCCTAACTTATATGCGCGTAAGCAACTTTAAGATTATGTATGCTACAAACTTGGAATAAGCCAGATGGGGTGGGCTTGTTGAAGTTGTGTCTATATTCTGTTTCAACAAGCCAAACAAAGCGTAAATTTGAGCCTTATGCGCCAGGTGGTTGACTGTGGCTCGGACGCTGCTCGTCCATGGTAGTTAATATTTTGTGGTAGCTAGCAAAACGCTCGGCATTAATCTTTCCTTCATCAACCGCTTCCCGAAGAATACAGCCAGGATCGTTAAGGTGTTTACAGTCACGGAATTTACACCCGCCTAAGTAATCTCTGAATTCAATAAAACCCCACGTAATTCGTTCGGTGGGAATGTGCCACAAGCCGAATTCACGAACCCCTGGAGAGTCAATTAAATCACCGCCAGCCGGTAAATGCAGAAGCTTGGCTGCGGTCGTGGTGTGTTGGCCTAAGCCTGAGTTATCTGATACTTCACCGGTGAGAATGTCGGCACCAGGCAAAACTTGGTTGATTAAGCTGGATTTTCCTACACCCGATTGCCCTACGAAAACACTAACATTGTTATCAAGGTAGGCATTAAGCTCATCAATACCCTCACCGGTCTTACAACTGGTGAAAAGCACGTCATAACCTAAGTCGGTATAAACCTTTAATTGCTCATTAATGGTTTCTCTTTCACTTTGTGAAAGGAGCTCTACTTTGTTTAAAACAATAAAGGGCGTAATACCAATATCTTCACAGGCTACTAAATAGCGGTCGATAATGTGCGTAGATAATGAAGGCAGGGTAGCGCTTACCACAATAATTTTATCGATATTAGCGGCGATGGGCTTTATACCATCGTAAAAATCGGGGCGGGTAAGCACTGAATGGCGGTCGTTAACAATTTCAATAACACCACGTACACTACCAGAGTCGGCATCGTCGCCTTTACTGAAAAGTACTTTATCGCCACATACCACAGAATCAACGGTACGGCGGATATGACACCGTGACACATTGCCCTCGGCGTCTTCAACATCGGCATGTTTACCAAAGCGACCGGTCACAACGCCGCTTATCAATTGGCTTTCATCTAGCGATGATTGCTTATTGCCACCATGCTTATCTTGCAACCGTTTACTTCTATTGGCTGCGACTTGGCGTTTCTGTCTGTGTGTAAGTTTTGGTTTTTTCGCCACGATTCTTTTCTAGTTCACGTATACTGCACTTATAATAACGTTTGTAGGGCATGGTTGCCATGCCTCAGTACTAAGAGGAAGCCGATGACAAAGCACGACAGTAATTTAGTGTGGATTGATATGGAGATGACAGGGCTCGATCCAGAGACTTGTGTGGTAATGGAAATTGCCACCATAGTCACAGATGCACAGCTAAATGTGCTAGCTGAAGGCCCTGTTATTGCAGTGCATCAGCCTGATGACGTGCTCGATAGTATGGATGAGTGGTGTACGCGAGTACACGGTGAAACTGGGCTTACAGCGCGTTGTCGTGCGAGTACGATAAATGAAGCTGAAGCCGCTCGCCAAACGATGGCGTTTTTAGCTGACTATGTTGATGCAGGTAAATCGCCTTTGTGTGGTAACACTATAGGTCAAGATAGACGCTTTATGGTGAAGTACATGCCAGAGCTAGAAGAATACTTTCACTATCGCAGTATCGATGTGAGCAGCGTAAAAGAGCTGATTAAGCGATGGAAGCCTGAAGTATTAGACGGATTTGATAAAAAGGGTGTTCATCTTGCCCTTGATGATATTCGCGAGTCTATTGAAGAAATGCGCTACTATCGTGAGAAAGTGTTCACGATTTAAGCGGTAAAGGTGCGTTTGTACAAAAAAATCCAATTAATGGTTGCCAAATAAAAATATTTTTGTACAATGCGCACCACTTCAAAACGAAGTGCCTTTTTTTGTATGCGGGAATAGCTCAGTTGGTAGAGCACGACCTTGCCAAGGTCGGGGTCGCGAGTTCGAATCTCGTTTCCCGCTCCAAAAAAATTTAGTGTGAATCGAAAGATTTACACTTAGAGTGTGAAAGCGCGACCCCACGGGTCACGACCGGTTCCCGGCGAGTTACAAATCTCGTTTCCCGCTCCAAAAAAACTCCTATCACAATCCAAATGGTAGTGAGTATCATCAGATGCAACAGCATCGACTCTATGCGGGAATAGCTCAGTTGGTAGAGCACGACCTTGCCAAGGTCGGGGTCGCGAGTTCGAATCTCGTTTCCCGCTCCAAATTTTTATACTCTGAACGAATAAAACATTAATCACTCTGATTAGTGCGCCCCCTGTGGGGCCGCGACCGGTTCTCGGCGACCGAGTGTCGGCCAGTTACAAACCCCGTTTTCCGCTCCAAATTTTATACTTCAAATTACGTTAGCATCATATCAGATTGAATAAAGCGACCCCTGTGGGCCCGCGACCGGTTCCCGGCGACCGAGTGTCGGCCAGTTACAAATCTCGTTTTCCGCTCCAAATTTTCATATCTTAGTAATTAATTTAAATTAGCCTGCTATGGTAATGCGCCCCCTGTGTGGCCGCGACCGGTTCTCGGCGACCGAGTGTCGACCAGTTACCAATTCCATTTCCTACGCAGTAATGCCTAAAATTCGACGCGTCTCTAATCCTGAAATTGCACCACTAATTAAATTAAGCTTGTTCATTTGAGCGTAAATTGCTGATAAAAGCGCGTAAGTACGCTCACTAAAGCGCAGTTGAATGTAAATTTCCTACTAATATACGTATAAAAAGACCCTAAATTTTGAATGGGTTTTTATTCTTGAGTTTTCGCACTTTTTTGGGGCGTAATTTCACTAAATTGGTGATGCTGGGTAAAAATGCATAATTATCAATGATTAAGCTTGCATGAAATGCGGCTATCAGTAGCTTTATTTCAAAATAGTGCATGCATGCGCGATATTAGAGCATATTTATTCAAAAAATATTAAGTATTAATGTGTTTTTGCTTTAGAATGCGCGCCTTTTACGGCATAGATTCTGCTACGAGTCATGCTGAAAATACTGATGTACGTGCCCAATAAGAAAACAAATGGGTATTAGATAGAAGCCACGCCAGGAGAAAACATAAGCATGCACTATCAAGGCAGCACCTTCGGGTACTCTTTGGTTGCCGGCGCTGTATTTACTGCTTTAACCAGCAGTGCGGTTGTCGCCCAAGAAGTTACTGTAGATGAAAAACAAGTAGAAAAAATTGAAGTTACTGCAACCCGCCGAAGTGGTTCTCTGCAGGAAGTTCCAATTAATATCTCCGCCATAACATCGGACGTGTTGGCTCAGCAAAATATCGAAGATTTAGACTCAGTGGCACGCTGGGTACCAGGTTTAACCGTCACCGACCAAGGTGGTCGTGATGACTCACCTATTATTGTGAGAGGGTTAAATACCAACTCTTCGGGTCCAAGTTCAGACGGCGGCACCGTAGCAACCTACTTTGGCGATATCCCTCTGTTTTTAAATATGCGTTTACTCGATGTGGATCGTGTAGAGGTGCTTATTGGTCCACAAGGGACCTTGTATGGTGCTGGCACATTAGGTGGGGCAATTCGTTACATTCCAAAAGCGGTCGATCTTGATTTTGCTTCTGGGGAAGTCACTGCCGATGTTTTCAGTATTAATGAAAGTGATTCTCTTGGTGGGGAAGGTAGCTTTGTTTTCAACGCACCTATTATTGAGGGTGAGTTGGGAATAAGAGCATCATTAAATTACCTCAACAACCCAGGCTATCTCGATTATAACTATGTCGTTAAAGACGGTGGTGTGTCGCTTCCCAATCCTGACTGGTCAGACAGTGACGCAGTGAGCGACAATATTGAGCAAGTAAAAGATGCAAACGGTGAAGATACACTCACTGGTCGTGTTGCAGTGCGCTGGGTGCCCACCGACGACATTGATGCAACCCTGACTTACTTCTATCAAAAGCAAGACGTTGAAGGCCGTTCAATCACGCATTATGACGCTTTATCTGACGAAAACCCGTTAAGTGATATTGTCGGCAAGTACGAATCAGCTTATCGCTATGAAGAGCCTCGAGAAAGGGAAGATTCATTATTAAGCTTAGAGGTTAAAGCAGACTTAGGATTTGCAGAGCTTGTTACTGCTACGGGCTTCTCAAAATTTGAAGCAAATGGACAACGTGACCAAACTGATCTGCTTATTCGCTTAGATTATAGCTACGAAGAGTTCCCCGCATTTTCTGCCTACACGGAAGAAGTGGAAGAACGTGAGATCTTTACGCAAGAAGTACGGTTAGTTTCTCAAGGTAGTGGGCCATTATCTTGGATTGTAGGCGGCTTTTACTATGACGTTGATAGTGACGGAAGTAGTAAAGAATACACTCCTAACTTTGACGAATATGCTATAGATGTGTGGGAAGTGGGCGGTAATTATCGACCAGACGACCTTGAGTATTACTCTGTAGATCATTCAGAGGTAACGGAGAAAGCATTATTTGGTGAACTTACTTATGAGCTCACCGATAAGTGGGATATCACCTTGGGTCTTCGCGCCTACGAATATGAAGTCTTTAGTCGCTCTGCGGTAGACTTACCTCTTTACTACTCGGTATTTGAGGGACGAGATTCTGATTCTATCGTCTTAGACTATGGTGAAGAATCCGCAGACGATAGCGGTACACTACTTAAATTCAATACGAGCTACCAGTTTACGTCGGACACAATGGGTTACGTGACCATCAGTGAAGGTTTCCGCATTGGTGGCGCCAACAGTGTAGCAGCTTGTCCAGATAACATTGATGAGCTTAATAATCAGATTATTTGTGCTGAGCCTGAAGAGCAACTTTATGAGGCTGACACAACAACTAACTATGAAGCCGGTGTGAAAACCAGTTACTTTAGTAACAAGCTACAAGTTAACACCGCCTTGTTTTATGTAGACTGGGCAGATCCGCAAGTATCGGGCGCTACGGTTAATGGCCAACAACCTATTACCGTTAACGCAGAAGGTGCGGCTTCGAAAGGGGTTGAGCTCTCATTGCGCACCTTATTGAGTGATAATATCAGAGCTTATGCTACCTACGCTTATACAAAAGCGGAACTTACCGCCGATGCGCCTTTTCTATTTGGGGTGATTGATGAGCAAGGAACGGAGCTTCAAGATTACTTCGACGGTAAAGATGGCGATAGGCTACCAGGTTCTGCAGAACATCAATTTTCTCTTGGTATAACGTATAGCCAAGAAATTTTTGACGATAAAATGCTGGACGTTAACTACGGTATTACTGCGCAAAGTGACATTTATACCACAGTGGGTTTACGTCAAGATGGCGAAGCGTTACCTGGCTACGCGGTAAGTAATCTTAATGCGCGTATTTCCGACGAAGATTGGTCAGTCACCTTTTACATCGACAACTTGTTTGATAAATATGCATTCACATCAACCAGACGGAATGTTGGCGATATTGGATTAGGCGCTTTTGATAGCACGCTTCAACCAAATGGAACCGATATCCAACGTAACTACGGGCATTACTTGTTAACGCCACGTACCGTTGGACTGAAATTCAACTATCAATTTGGTATGTAACACCACCATCGCGAGTGGTATAAATAAAGGCACTTTAATCGGTGCCTTTTTTATTTTTTAAGAGTTTAAATGAATACACCCAATCAGTTATTTGAAAACGCAGTTCGATTTTTAAATCAACGAGATTTTCAACGTGCACACCAATGTTGCGTGGATGTCATCCAGCGCTTTGGTGATCACCCTCACGCTTATTTTCTTTTAGGTGTGATTCATATTGAGTTAGGACAAATAAATAAGGCAATTAAGTTACTCGAAAAATCTAATGCGCTTGAAGCACGGGCTGTTAGTTTTGCCTATTTAGCGAAGTGTTTTGCATTGCGAGGTGATATGCACAAAGCACTTGATGCAAGTGCAAAGGCAGAACCTGCTAGCCTTACTAGAGCACTCGATTTAGATACGGTTGGAGTAGCACTTAGCCGCGTTGGTCTGCATGAAAAAGCATTGGCGTATTTTGACAAGGCACTTTCTATCGATTCATCGAACCCTCAGTATCATTATAATTTTGCGGTCAGCAATAAATTTGTCGGGCAATTTGATACGGCAAGAAAGCATTTTGAAGTCGCTATAAAACTGGCTCCACACTTTTATCAGGCGCATTTCGCGTTGTCAGATTTAGGTAAAGCGACGGCCAATAGCAATCATATCGCTCAGTTACTGGCTGCTGCAGATAGCGCGAGCAATAACATTGAGGGCAGATTACATATTGGGCATGCACTGGCAAAAGAGTATGAAGGGTTAGGAGATTACGATAAGGCTTTTTTCGCGTTAAAACACGCGAAAGCCCCACAAGCAAAAGCCAGTGAAGATTCGTTAGCCAGCTTTTCGCAATTGTTTCAGTATTTAAAGCACGATATTACACGCTCACATTCAAACAGTAGTGACGGCGAGCAAAGTGATGCTCCCATTTTTGTTATTGGCATGCCACGTTCAGGCACGACCTTAGTTGAGCGTATATTGAGTCACCACAGCGAGGTCGCGTCAGGTGGTGAATTACAAGACTTTGGGGTGGCCGTGAAAAGTTTGACGAAAACCGCTTCGCCGCATGTTCTCGATTTAGCCACGCTTCAAGCTGCACAACAGATTGATAAAAAAAGTATCGGCCAACTTTATATGGAGCGAACCCAGTATTTGCGCAACAAAGGAGAGCGGCTGGTGGATAAACTCCCGTTCAACTTTTTCTATATCAATCTAATTCGACAAGCACTACCTAATGCGAAAATTGTGTGCTTAATGCGAGATCCCATGGATACATGTGTGGGCAATTATCGCCAATTATTTTCAATAAACAGCCCTTATTACGCTTACGCCTATAGCTTGAATACAATAGGGCAGATGTATAATGGGTTTCGTGACTGGGTGCATGCATTTCAACAAGCGTTTCCTGAGAACATCAGGCTACAGTCGTATGAAGCATTGGTAAATGACCCACAAAAAGAAGTGGCTTCGCTGCTCGCTTATTGCAATTTGTCATGGGAAGCGCAATGCATCGATGTAGACAAAAATACCTTGCCGGTTTCAACCGCCAGTAAAGTACAAGTAAGAGAGCCTATCAATACGCGCTCTATCGGCAG
Source organism: Alteromonas sp. CI.11.F.A3 (assembly GCF_032925565.1). Classification (NCBI taxonomy): domain Bacteria; kingdom Pseudomonadati; phylum Pseudomonadota; class Gammaproteobacteria; order Alteromonadales; family Alteromonadaceae; genus Alteromonas; species Alteromonas sp. CI.11.F.A3. The sequence continues at coordinate 4,267,075 of NZ_CP136708.1, read as the reverse complement.
GTGGAAGCATTATGAAACCCACACAACCGAGCTTCAAAAGTTGTTGGGCTATTGTTAAAAATGCTTGCAAGATGAAGACGCTGCGCCTACTCTAACTGGTCAAACCAGAAAGTGTAAGTGAAGAGAAAACTATGTCCGTACCAAACCCACTTCGCAGCTTTGCGAAAAAAGCCAATACCTATCCAACATGGCTACGCCAGCGTATGCTGACGTGGATGTTCCGCTATAAAGTGAAATTAACGGGCACGGTCAGCATAGATATTCTGGAAACCGATTTGAAGTCAGTGACTTTCCGCCAGAAAAATTATAAGAAGGCGCAAAACCATATTGGCAGCGTGCATGCTGCGGCAATGGCGTTGTTGGCAGAATCGTCAACGGGCTTTGTTGTTGGGGTTAACCTACCTGGTGACAAATTACCGCTTATCAAAGAAATGAATTTTAAATATGTGAAGCGCGCGCAAGGCGACATGCATGCTGTTGCCCACCTTACAGATGAACAAATAGTATTAATGCAAACACAAGAAAAAGGTGAAGTGACGGTAGCCGTTAAAGTAACGGATGCCCAGGGCATTGAACCGGTTCTGTGTGAAATGGTTTGGGCTTGGGTACCGAAAACTAGAAAGTAGTATTTGCTCTACATACCTTAATCAGAATGCGCGTTAGTACTAAGTGTGCGTTGCTTATGTAACGCGCATCGCTATCGGTGCATTTTACAGTTTTATTAAGTATTTCTTTTATCACGTTTTCCTGTTTGACAGCATTGTTGATCCCAACTATCTAATTATCAGTGTAATGAGCCAAGCGGCACAGTCGCGCGGTTAATGGTTCCTCATCGGCGCACGATGCGGAGTATTATAATAGCTAGAAAGGCTGAGATAGGGGGTCATATGACAACGTTATCCAGAGAGAAACTGATCAACCGTCCGTTTGCTGATAAAAAGCATTACCCTTATGGTTTTGCACGCTCCGGTGATTTTTCAATTTCTGAAAGCAAGTTATTGCAAGCCCATGGTAGTTTGTTTGCAGCCTTAGTCGATGGCAAGATTGAACCTAGTTCAGACATTGAAATAAATTATCTCAATGCTGCACTGGGGCAATGTGAGCCGCAAACACCTCAAGCTAAAGCGTGGGTCAAATATCAAACCCGAATCAACCGGCCAAAAGCGGCCAGTATTTATGGTTCTAAGCGTGCTGTAACAGAAGATGCAGACGATAATATGGGAATAGATGATAACAACGGCCTTGAAATAGACATTGATGACGATTAGTTGTTAATTTCTTGTGAAATTCATCCTAATAATCGCCATTAATTTCACCATAACGAAAGATTTATCCTATTTATCTTGAATATTGGGATATATGTCTCACTTTTGTACGGTTTGCTGTTTTATCTTCCTACGTCCTTCGTTATAGTCCGCTCATCGTCAACATTCGCTGACAATACACCAAACCGATACAGGAGATAGTACTGTGAAAATGATGTCGGGCGCTGCCATGGTGGTAGAAGCGCTAAAAGATGTAGGAGTAACACATGTGTTCGGCTACCCCGGTGGTGCCGTACTAGACATTTATGACGCTTTATATGCGCAAGAAGATGTCGAACATGTCCTCGTACGTCATGAACAGGCAGCCGCTCATATGGCGGATGGTTATGCACGTTCAACTGGCAAAACCGGCACAGTCCTCGTCACCTCAGGCCCTGGTGCAACCAATACCATTACTGGTATTGCTACGGCTTATATGGATTCAATTCCAATGGTAGTATTGTCTGGCCAAGTTCCTTCAAAGCATATCGGTGAAGACGCTTTCCAAGAAACCGACATGGTAGGGTGTTCTCGCCCAATCGTAAAACACAGCTTCTTAGTGAAGCGTGCGGTAGATATTCCAGAAGCGATTGCGAAAGCGTACTACATTGCAAATACTGGTCGCCCTGGCCCAGTGGTAGTCGATTTACCTAAAGACATTGTTAATGTTGCTGAAGATCACCCTTATGTGTTTCCCACAGATGTAACCATGCGCTCGTATAACCCAACCGAGCGAGGGCATACTAAGCAAATCAAAAAAGCAGTCGCTTCATTGATGAAAGCCGAACGTCCAGTACTTTACGTTGGTGGCGGTGCAGTTACGTCTGAAGCGTCATCACGTGTTATCGAACTAGCTGAGAAGTTAAATGCGCCTGTGACGTGTACGCTTATGGGCTTAGGCGCCATGCCAGGTACACATGAACAGTTCGTAGGTATGCTCGGTATGCATGGCACACTTGAAGCAAACAAAACCATGCATAATGCCGATTGCATTATTGCCTTAGGGGCACGTTTTGATGACCGCGTTACCAATAACGTAGATAAATTCTGCCCGCATGCCGATATTATTCACGTAGATATCGACCCTGCGTCTATCTCTAAAACCATCAATGCACATATTCCGGTGGTTGGCTCAGTCGATAAAGTACTCGACCAAATTTTAGAACAGCTTGTTAATAAAGACCTATCTGGTCAAAAAGAAAAGCTAGCCGATTGGTGGCAACAAATTACTCAATGGCGCTCTCGTGAATGTTTGAACTACGAGCAAGGCGATACGGTAATCAAGCCACAGCAAGTTATCCAGTCTATTTATAAGCACACCAATGGTGAAGCTTATGTTAGCTCCGACGTAGGCCAGCATCAAATGTTTGCGGCCTTGTATTACCCGTTTGATAAGCCTCGCCAGTGGATCAACTCAGGAGGCTTAGGCACCATGGGCTTTGGTTTACCAGCAGCTATGGGCGTGCAGTTTGCACATCCTGAGTCTACTTCTGTCGTGGTAACGGGCGACGGTAGTATTCAAATGAATATTCAAGAGTTGTCTACCTGTTTGCAGTACAACCTGCCGATTAAAATCATTACTTTGAACAACCGAGCGCTAGGTATGGTTCGTCAGTGGCAAGATATGATTTACAAAGGTCGTCACTCGCATTCATACATGGACTCTATGCCAGACTTCGTGAAACTTGCTGAGTCTTATGGCCATGTAGGTATCAAAGTAGATAAATTAGACGAATTAGATGCAGCTATGGAGAAATGTTTCAGTCTTACAGATCGCCTCGTGTTTATGGACATTGCGGTAGACCAAAACGAGCACGTGTATCCAATGCAAATTAAGTTTGGCGCTATGGATGATATGCGCTTAAGTAAGACGGAGCGAACCTGATGAAACGTATTATTTCAGTATTAATGGAAAACGCCCCTGGCGCGTTATCACGTATTGTGGGTGTTTTCTCACAGCGCGGCTACAACGTAGACTCGTTATGTGTAGCACCTACTGACGATGGCAGCTTGTCGCGTCTTACCATCATTACTCATGGTGATGATAAAGTGATTGAGCAGATTACTAAGCAAGTGAATAAGCTTATTGATGTGCTTAAAGTGGTAGACCTTACTGAAGGCACGCATATTGAGCGCGAGTTGATGCTAATTAAAGTGGCTACTCGCACTGAATCAGTACGTGCTGAAGTAAAGCGCAATAGTGATATTTTCCGTGGACGCATTTTAGATGTTCATGCGAATAATTACACCATTGAAATTACGGGTACTACAGACAAACTAGATGCTTTTGCGGCCACCATGGCTCAATGTGCTGAAGTGATTGAATCATCGCGCACTGGCGTGTGTGGTTTAGCACGAGGCGAGCGCGCATTACGCCCGTAACAGGCAATCACTAAGTAAGATTATTGATAATGTACTAAAGGCGAGTAACGAGAGTTACTCGCCTTTTCCGTAGTAGGCCTCTAAACGCAGCGCCATACCGTAAGACGGCGAGAAATCTTCACTTCGAAGCCAGAGTACGAATGGTTCTACCTCGAAATAAAGCCATTCTCTAATTGGGTTACTACGCCAACGTAGCCCTGTGTATACCTCTTCTACTTGATAGGTAGGTTTGTTCAACCCTTCCACCATAAGGCTGTAAACTAAGGCATTGTTGTTGTTGATAGGGTACAAGTGTTGTAACTCGTGTCGCCACAACCAGTCGTTACTATTGTCACGAAAATAAAAACGGTTATTTAGCCGAGTGACAATATTGCTGCGACTGACATGCTGGATAGAGGTGCCCAGCTCTGCGCCAAATTGATCCCGTGTGTATTGATATATTTCAGTATCGTAAAGCATGGCCCAATGGGAATTAAACGCATAGGCATCGCGGTAGCGAGCCTTTACATACAGTTGGTCACGCCTGCCTGCACCTATACGAAATGAATAGTGAGAGTTTATGTCGGGGCGAAATCGCAGTGAAATGGTCGTATTGTCTTGCCTTCCTAATGAAGGAGAACGAGCCGCTTTTATGGTGTCACTTTGGGTTTCGTCTTCATTATCACTTAAAAGTAAATCTACACGGTTTTCGAGGTGGGGGAGTGAAACACGAATACGAAACCTAAGATCGGTTTCTGCGATATCTCGGGTTCTAGGTTCCCAGCTAAGCTGAATTCGGCCTTCTGCTTTGGCCTTCTCTTTAACTTGCGAACCATCTGAGAATAAGCCATCAAACTTACTAACAGTAAAATCCATAGAGTCGGTGAAGCTGCGTTGCCACACATCAAACCATTGCATAGGTTGATGAGATTCAACATTGTTTTGCGCATTATTCACCACCTCGCGGGTAAGAATAGGCTGGTTATCACTTTGGTTAGTAAGTAATAAACACAACGACACAGCTAAACACAACATAACAACCCAAACTCCCTCTATCGATTACTCGGTGAAATGATATCCGTATCAATTAATTACCATCAGGATGCGTGTTGTGATAATAAACGTCAACGATTATTCATCCACGCAAATATTCACGTGAAAGCTAGCGCTTTGGGTGGCATACTGTCCTAACTGTTGTATCGGAGATTATTTTTATGGGCGGTATTGGAATCTGGCAGTTACTTATTATCTTAGTAATTGTAGTTTTACTTTTTGGCACTAAACGTTTGAAAGGGATTGGCACCGATTTAGGTGGCGCAATCAAAGGCTTTAAAAAAGCAGTAACTGATAGCGAACAAGATGCCGATTTCGAGCAGAAGAAGCAGGTAGAAGACAATGATACCGCTGATACTGTTTCAACTAAAACGCAGAGCGACGTTAAAGAAAAATCCTGATGTTTGACATTGGCTTTTGGGAGCTATTGGTAATTGGTGTGATGGCCTTGTTGATACTCGGTCCAGAACGTTTGCCAGGTGCCATGCGGTCCACCATTAACACTATTCGAAGTGTGCGAAATACAGCAACGGGCTTTAAGCAAGAAGTTGAGCATCAGTTGCGCGTGCACGAATTACACGAAAACCTGAAGAAAGCTGAGCAGCAAGGCTTGAAAGATCTCTCGCCAGAGCTTGAACAAAGTGTTGATGAGCTTAAAAAAGCGGCTGAGTCGGTTCAGGAACCATATAAAAAACAGTAAATGTCTGACGCAAACAATTTAATATCTCATTTAATTGAGCTTCGTAGCCGCATTCTAAAAGCACTGTTAAGTGTGCTGGTGGTCTTTTTGTGTTTGGCGTACTTTTCGCAAGATCTCTATCAATGGCTCGCGTTGCCGTTGCTTGATTCTATGCCAGAAAACGCTAGCATGATTGCCACCGATGTTGCCTCACCTTTTTTCGCACCGTTTAAACTTACGCTGGTGTTGTCATTCTTTATCGCTATTCCTTACGTACTTTATCAAGTATGGGGCTTTGTAGCGCCTGGGCTATATCGCAACGAGAAAAAGCTCGTTGCACCGCTTTTACTCTCAAGTACTTTGTTGTTCTATGCGGGTATGGCCTTTGCGTATTTTGTGGTATTTCCTATCGCGTTTGCGTTCTTTAATAGTGTGGCACCAGAAGGTGTTACGGTCAGTACTGACATCTCTAGTTATCTTAATTTTGTATTGAAACTCTTCTTTGCTTTTGGGGTCTCATTTGAAATTCCCATTGCCATTATCTTACTGTGCTGGACTGGGGTAACCGACGCAAAATCACTTCGAGCAAAACGCCCCTATGTAGTCGTTGGTGCGTTCGTGGTGGGCATGTTACTTACGCCGCCGGATATTATTTCTCAAACACTGTTAGCCATTCCTATGTGGATATTGTTTGAAATAGGCGTCGTTGTAGGTAGTTTGTATGCGGGTAAAGGCCGCCGAGATAGCGACGAAGAAACTGGCACTGAAATCGAATAACAATTAAGCAAAACAAAGGATTTACCATGAACAAACGTGCATTATTACTGTTAGTAAGTATGCTCTCTTCTAGTGCCTTTTTAGCACAGGCAGAAACCGTAGGCGAAGCGCTCGCCAAATGTAGCGAAACCAAAAATAGCCTTCAACGTTTAGTGTGTTACGACCGCGTAGAAAAGCAAGTAAATCGCCTCTCAGGTGCGCAGGCAGGAATACCCATTGCAATGCCTAACAGTACGCCTGCCGTGGCTTCTGAACGCCGCCGTGAAGCACCGGTAAGCCAAACCCCTGCGCCTAAAGACGAACAGTTTGGTTTAGAGCACAAAGTCAAAACTGAAACCTTAGCTAACACATTTGCAGGCACGATAACTAAGCTGACGAAAACGGCACGGGGCAAGTTCATTATCACCTTCGATAACGGCACGGTTTGGCAGCAAACAATTGATACCACGTTGAAAGTAAAAAAAGGTGAAACCGTACTTATTGAGCGTGGAGTGTTAGGTGCTTTCTATTTGAAAAAAGAAGGGCTGAACACACGTATGAAAGTAAAACGTGTAAAATAATATGCCTTGGTTTGACGCTGGCGTTAATCTATTAGATCGCAGATTTGATCCTCAAGAGATTATTTCAAATGCAGTGGACGCCGGTGTTTCCAGGCTGTGTATTATTACCACTCACCCTAATGAGTGGGATGCGGCAGCTGCACTTCATCAGCAGTTTCCGCAAATTTGTAGCTATACCTTAGGCATACACCCCCATAACGCGAAAGATGTGGTTGAAAGTGACTACGCTCGTTTAAGAAGCATGGCTAATGACGCTGGCGTCGTAGCTGTAGGGGAGTGTGGGCTCGATTTTAATCGCAACTTTTCTCCTCCAGATGTTCAAATCAAAGTGTTCGAAGCCCAACTCGCGTTGGCGGTAGAATTGAACTTGCCAGTGTATCTTCATGAGCGAGATGCGTTTGAACAACAAGTGTCTTGCCTGCAAAAGGTGCTGCCTTCGCTTAACGGCGGTATTGCGCACTGTTTTACGGGTGATGCAACGCAGCTAAACACCTATTTAGATATGGGGCTGTATATTGGTATTACCGGCTGGGCATGTGATGAAAAGCGCGGAGAAGCCCTTCGTAACGCCATACCCACCATTCCATTAGACCGTATCATTTTAGAAACGGATGCCCCTTACTTATTCCCCAAAACCTTACGCCCAAGAAAACGTAACAATGAGCCTGCGCTATTGCCTCATATTGGTGAACAAATTAGCGAGCTAATGCAGGTTGCCCCTGATAAATTACGAGATAGCAGTTATGCTAATACTTGTCGTTTATTTTGTATCAGTGATTAATGGTAATGCTCATAAATCGTCAAGAGGTTCGCAATTACGATCTTTATCTCTTCGTTATCACCGTTGTTGCGGTATCGATTTTTGCGTTTGTTGCACTAAGTGTCGTACCAGAGCGGACCACAAATAGCCGGGTTTCCCAGTTAGCCTTTATTAACGATCCCGAGGGGCGGTTAACTTTTGAAACCGTTCTTGACAAAACCGCTAATAACGCCGCTGATAAAGCCCAAAAAACTTGGACGCCAGCGGTGTCGCCGGTAAATTTAGGGATGAGCAGTGACGTACATTGGTTCTCTTTTGTTGTTACGCCTGATAAGTCTCGCGCGGTACGTTACCTTTTCGAGATTGACTATGCCTTGCTCGATAATGTTGATGTTGCAGTTTACCCGCCGCTAGCAAGTTCGCCCGTTGTGCGTTACCAAGCGGGAGATAACCTCGCATTCAATGTACGCCCCATCGCGAATAACACCCCGCTATTTTCTTTGCCCTTAAGTGCTAAACCGCAAACCGTAGTGGTTCGCGTTGAATCTAGCGGCACTATTCGCATGCCTATCGCGGTGTGGGAAGAAAAAGAATTTATAGAATATGCAGCAAGCCAGAACCTAGCATTAGGGCTGTTTTTCGGTTTCTTATGTGCGATGGTCATAAGCAATATCTTCTTATTTTTTACTACTAAGAACCGCTCGTTTTTATTCTACACCGGCTATGCACTGAGCTTGGGCTTAACTCTCGCCTCATTGCAGGGATTGGGCTACGCCTATTTATGGCCCGAGCAGGCGTGGCTTCAGGGTAAGGCGGTACTCATTTTTGGTAATGCGACGATTTTATTTGCTGTACTGTTTTCGCGGCATTTACTGCCTATTGCCGAATTTAGCCCTGTGGTCGATAAAATCTCAAAGGTAGCTGCGTGGGCATTTGGAGCCTGTATTTTCACAAGTACAATATTGCCTTACCCCTTTGCCATAAAGCTCTACTTAGTCATGTTGTCGATAATCGTGTTTGTGGCCATGTTCACAGGTGGTTGGTTATCATTTAAAGGCGTGCCTATAGCCCGATACTTCTCTGTAGCGTGGTTATTTTTATTGTTAAGTGGCTTCATTGTTAGCTTAGATAGCGTGAATATAATCAATCTAGGCATTTCTACGAGCTATTTGCTTATTATCGCTGGTACCGTCGAAACGGTGATTTTAGCCCTTATTTTGGCAATTAATTATAGTCACAGTTACGATGAACTCATTTCCACGCAAGCATTTGCCCTTGAACAAGAAAAACAGGCGAGTAAGGCAAAAGAAGATCTTCTAGAAGTGCAACAGCGTTACCAAGATGATTTAGAATACAAAGTTGAAGAACGAACGTTAGAGCTTGAAATTACTTTGCGTGAACTGTCAGAAGTTAACCAAGAACTAGAACGCCTAACGGCAATCGATCCACTTACCGGAATTAATAATCGTCGTCACTTTGATAAAAAGTTAAAATCAGAAGGCCGACGAAGCCGACGCGAGCACACGCCTTTGTCTATTGCGGTAATCGATGTGGACCACTTTAAACGTATTAATGATAAATACGGTCATGCTGGCGGAGATGCCTGTTTAATTCATATAACGGGCATTATGCAAAGTATGTTGCTTCGTTTATCCGATGATTTATGTCGAATAGGCGGGGAAGAATTTGCACTTATTCTGCCGAATACCGACAGCGAAGGTGCCTTGCATGTTGTTGAGGCAATACGCGAACGTATCGAAAATTCTCCTCTCATGTTTGAGGGAGAGGCAATACACCTAACCATTAGTGCAGGGTTAACCACCAGCATTATCACGGACGAAGAACATGCTGAGGCGCTACTTCGGTTAGCGGATGAGCAGCTATATGCTGCGAAAGAATCAGGACGAAATAAAGTACTTTTCAAACCGTTTTCAGGATAACTTATGAATGCTTCCTTCCCGGCTCGCCGTATGCGACGCCTACGTGCAAAAGACGCACTGCGAGATTTAGTTGCCGAGCAACGTCTTACAACCAACGACCTTATTTACCCTGTATTCGTGCTTCCTGGCACCGGCCAGCGCGAAGAAGTGCCTTCAATGCCAGGAGTAGAGCGTTTATCTATCGATTTACTATTAGAAGAAACGGCAAAGTGGATAGCCCTTGGTATTCGTACGCTAGCCCTTTTTCCCGTTACACCCATGTCACTTAAAACCGAGTGTGCTAAAGAAGCGTTTAACCCGGATGGCTTAGCACAAACGGCTATGCGTGCATTAAAAGCTCAGTTTCCAGATGTGATGTTAATGTCAGATATTGCATTAGATCCTTTTACGTCTCACGGACAAGATGGCTTGGTGGATGAGGCCGGATACGTGATGAATGATGTGACCATCGATGTGTTGGTCAAGCAAGCATTGTCACATGCCGAAGCAGGCGCAGATATTGTTGCACCTTCTGACATGATGGATGGGCGCATTGGCGTTATTCGTGATGCACTTGAGCGGGAGGGATTTATTAATACCTGCATTATGGCGTATTCAGCCAAGTATGCCTCTGCCTATTACGGGCCATTTCGCGACGCTGTCGGCTCTTCAGCGAATATAAAAGGCGGTAACAAGAAAACCTATCAAATGGACCCTGCAAACAGCGATGAAGCCATACACGAAATAGCCTTAGACGTGCAAGAAGGCGCTGATATGGTAATGGTGAAGCCTGGTATGCCCTATTTAGATATTGTTCGTCGTTGTAAAGACGAGCTAAAGGTACCTACCTTTGCTTATCAAGTCAGTGGCGAATATGCCATGCATCAAGCAGCATTTGCGAATGGTTGGTTAAATGAAGAGGCGGTAATTCTAGAGTCTTTACTGGCTTTCAAGCGTGCTGGTGCAGACGGTATTCTTACTTATTTTGCTCCCAAAGCAGCCGCGCTTTTAGCTGGCGACTAGCGCAGCGACCATAAAAGCAAAGAGAGAAGCGGATAGAAAATCAAAGAGTAAGCGCATAGGACAACAGGCCAGTTGGTAAAAACAAAAATGGGATGCTACCTAAGGTCGCATCCCATTTTTTTATTTTTTATTTTAAGCTGCACTGATTATTTACAGATAAGTTCCCAGCCCGCTTTGTGCTGTAGCCAGCTTTCGTTGGCTAATTCCGCGTTAATCAACGGGTGAGCTTTCAGCCAGCCATCAGGGAAGGAGACTTCCCATTTATCACCGTCGCAGACTAAATCTACATGGGGAATATGCTTGTTTTGTCTTCGCAAACACAGCACCACAGAAATACGCAATAGCCTCAGTAAACCTAACAGCATAGGCTGAGAGTCTTCATGGTAATTGCTAAACGCTTCAGTTGGAATGGTTAACCGATGATGGGCTACAAGGTCGCGAATAGCCGCCCGCTGTAAGCGTGTGAAGCCAGGCAAATCAATAAAAGATAGAATATAAGCGCCATGCTCATGATGCTTTTTATACTCTATATGCAAGCCGGTCTCATGGAGTAGTGCAGCTGCACCTAAAATAGCTTCGGTATCTAAATGACAGATATTTTGTTGTGAACATAACTGCGAGCACAGCTGGATTGCTACGCTTTTCACTGAATTCGCTTGGGCTTTATCGATATGGTAACGCGCCATCGTTTGGTTAAGCGTTTGGTCGCGACGGTCATTTTCCTGCATGTTATCTAACATGCCGTAAATAAGTCCTTCGCGAAGCGCGCCGCCAGAAATATTCATATTTTGAATGGCTAACGCTTCGAACAAGCTAATTAAAATGGCTAAGCCGGAAGGAAAAATAGCCTTGCGATTTTCTTCTAAACCTTCAATGTTAAGCTGGCTAATTTCACCGCATTCAACACATTGTTTTTCTAGGTGATGAAGGTAATCAAGGCGTATTGAGTCGCTAATGCCCTGTGCCACCAATATTTCAGTAATGGCCTGCGGCGTGCCAGAGGCACCTAAGCAATTTTCCCAATCAAAACAAAGAAAGGCGTCTGCAACTGGGGAAAGTAACGCTTTCGCCGCGTGTTTAGCATTTTCGAAGTTTTCAGCGGTAATCTTACCGCCCTCGAAATAGCGTTCCATAAAGGTGACGCATCCCATATCCAAGCTTTTTAAGTGGATGGGTTGCATGTCGTTACCAATAACAATTTCAGTACTGGCACCGCCGATATCTATAACTAAGCTATTACCTTGATTCGCCGAGGTATAGGCTACGCCAAGATAAATCTGACGTGCTTCTTCCTCACCGCTTATCACGTTGAGCTTGTGCTTAAGAATTTCTTCGGCTTTCCCAATAAACACTTGGGCATTAGTAGCAAGACGTAAGGTAGCGGTAGCCACTACCTTAATATTTGAGTGGGGAATATCTTGTAACCGTTCGGAAAAGGTTTGCAGGCATTGCCAACCACGTTCCATGCTCATTTCATCTAGTGCAAAGTCGTCATCCAACCCTGCCGCTAAACGTACTTTCTGTTTCACTTTGCCAATGATCTGAACACTACCATTAACAACGTGAACAATGACCATGTGAAAGCTATTAGAGCCTAAGTCTACAGCGGCGTAATACTCGCCATAGCTTTCAGAGTCGTGCTGAAGTTCTGCCTGCATATTGTCTCGAATGTTAGTTACTGTTTCCGCGATTAGACGGTTTACCTCTACTTCCACCGCTGTTACCACGACCTTTACCATTACCACGTCGAGACGAGTTTCTCGTGTTTGGCGTGCGTCTGCGTCTAGCTTTAGGCGCATTCACGTCATCAAGTAAGGCACTAGCATCGTAGTCAGTCACAGGGATTGCGTGTTGAATATACTGCTCAATAGCAGGTAAATTCAATGCATATTTTTCACATGCAAAACTAATCGCAATACCGCTTTGACCAGCACGACCGGTTCGACCAATACGGTGAACATAGTCTTCTGCATCATCAGGTAAATCGTAGTTAAACACATGGGTGACAGAATCAATATGTAAGCCACGTGCGGCAACATCCGTAGCCACTAAAATATCTAGCTTACCTTTGGTAAAGTCTTCCAATATACCCAAGCGTTTTTTCTGTGGTACATCACCGCTTAACAAGCCCACACGATGACCATCGGCAGTAAGCCAGTCGGTCACGCGCTCACAGCTGTATTTGGTATTAGCAAACACAATGGCTTTATCTGGCCATTCTTCTTCAAATAATGAAAGAAGCAGTAGCATCTTGTCATCATCAGAAGGATAGAACAGCTCTTGCGATACCCGAGTCGCTGTTGTTTGCTCTGGCGCAACTTGAACGTGAGTCGGGTTGTTCATGTGTTCGTAAGCGAGTTCTTGAACGCGATAACTAAGTGTAGCTGAAAACAGCATACTTAGACGTTCTGTAGCAGGCGGCAAGCGACGGAACAAAAAGCGGATATCTTTAATAAAGCCTAAATCGAACATACGGTCGGCTTCATCAAGTACGGCAACTTGAATATTATTCAAGGTAAACACGTTCTGTTTGTAATAATCCAGAATGCGTCCTGTCGTACCAATAATGATATCTACCCCTTCTTCTAGGGTTTCCCGTTGACTTTGGTAACCTTCGCCCCCATAAATCAATCCAAGCGATAAACCGGTATGCTCACTGAGCAGTTTGGCATCGTTGAAAATCTGAACGGCTAACTCCCTCGTTGGTGCCATTATTATGGCTCGAGGGCCTTTTGATTTGCTGTTCTCGTCATTATCTGCTTTGCTTAGCAAATAATGAAAAGTAGCAACCAAGAAGGCAATAGTTTTACCTGTACCCGTTTGAGCTTGTCCGGCAATATCTAAGCCTTCAAGTAACGGAGGCAGAGATAACGCCTGTATTGGTGTACAATTATTGAAATTTGCCGCCGTTAAGGCGTCAACAACCTTGCTATTAATCGGCAGGTCGGAAAAATGAGTATCAGTTAAGTGAGTAGGCATAGCTTATAGCTTATCAGTGCTTGCATTAAAAACGGTTTCTATATAACACTTATGGTAGAGCTGAAACAAATCAGCGACCGACCAAAAATGGAGAAAAGAATGAGCGACAAAATTATCCAGTTATCTGACGATAAATTCGAAGCAGATGTTATCAATGCTGAAGGTCCTGTACTGGTTGACTTTTGGGCCGAGTGGTGTGGCCCCTGTAAAATGATCGCGCCAATCTTAGAAGAAGTTGCGAACGAGTTTGAAGGCAAGTTAACAGTTGGCAAGTTGAATGTCGATGAAAATAACGAAACTCCACCTAAATATGGTATTCGTGGTATTCCTACATTACTACTTTTCAAAAACGGTAACGTAGCAGCAACGAAAGTGGGTGCGTTATCTAAAACTCAGCTAGCTGAGTTCTTAAACGAAAACCTTTAGAAAGATAGCAGTACAGAAAAAACCGGTGGTTTTAGCTACCGGTTTTTTATTTACCCATGAAAATAAGCAGTGGCAACGCCTATAACAGCGTGAATACAAGTTATTTAACAATTGGCGAGTAAAACGCTGGACGTTGATTAATTTTAGTGCTAACTTTTCTTAAGCGCTCACCCGAGCAGCATTCTGCTTAGCCTCTATTCAGGCATAATCAAATCAAAAATTAGAACAGAGTGACTACCAGTCCTGTAAGCAAACCCCAAGCACAAAGACCCACCAGTATGAATTTAACAGAATTAAAGAACAAACCGATTAGCGAATTAGTCGCCATGTCCGAAGAAATGGGCCTGGAAAACATGGCTCGCGCTAGAAAACAAGACATCATATTCTCGATACTGAAATCGCATGCTAAAGGCGGCGAAGATATTTTCGGTGACGGGGTTCTGGAAATTTTACAGGACGGTTTTGGTTTCTTGCGTTCAGCAGACTCTTCGTATTTAGCAGGGCCTGATGATATTTACGTATCGCCAAGCCAAATTCGCCGATTTAACTTGCGAACGGGCGATACCATTTCTGGTAAAATCCGCCCGCCAAAAGACAGTGAGCGATATTTTGCCCTGTTAAAAATCCGCGAAGTAAACTTCGACAAGCCTGAAAACTCCCGTAATAAAATCCTCTTCGAAAACCTTACTCCTCTACATGCTGCATCTCGTATGCGTATGGAACGTGGTAATGGTTCAACAGAAGATATTACGGCGCGTGTATTAGACCTAGCCTCACCAATTGGTAAAGGGCAACGTGGTCTTATCGTTGCACCACCTAAAGCAGGTAAAACCCTTTTACTTCAGAATATCGCGCAATCTATTGCAGCGAATCACCCTGAAGCTGAATTGATGGTATTGCTTATCGACGAACGTCCAGAAGAAGTAACGGAAATGCATCGCCTGGTACAAGGTGAAGTGGTCGCTTCAACGTTCGATGAACCTGCAAGCCGTCACGTTCAGGTAGCTGAAATGGTTATCGAAAAAGCGAAACGCTTAGTTGAGCACAAGAAAGATGTGGTTATCTTACTTGATTCAATTACTCGTTTAGCACGTGCTTACAACACGGTTATCCCATCATCAGGTAAAGTACTTACCGGTGGTGTTGATGCCAACGCACTGCATAAACCTAAGCGTTTCTTTGGTGCTGCACGTAACGTTGAAGAGGGTGGTAGCTTAACGATTATTGCTACAGCGCTTATCGATACTGGCTCTAAAATGGATGAAGTTATCTATGAAGAGTTTAAAGGTACCGGTAACATGGAATTGCACTTGCATCGCAAAATTGCGGAAAAACGTGTATTCCCAGCTATCGACTTCAACCGTTCAGGCACCCGTCGTGAAGAGCTATTAACGTCACAAGAAGAACTACAGAAAATGTGGATCTTACGTAAAATTGTGCACGAAATGTCAGAGATTGATGCCATAGAGTTCCTTATTAATAAGCTCGCTATGACTAAGACTAACGATGAGTTCTTCAACGCCATGAAGCGTCAAAAGAGCTAAAACGTTTTTATCGAAAAAGCGCCTTAGGGCGCTTTTTTTGTGCCCGAATTTTACTACCCACTTAATCGAAATAATTCTTATTATACTTCTGTCTAATTTTCACTGGCCTTTGAATAGGTTATTTTTGGAAGTCACACCGCAATTGGTACTCGTATTTTTTAGCTACCAGATAGTTTATTCTGGCGTTTTACTCTACAACGGAATAGATGTTATGTATCGAAAGTTAATCTCGCTCGCTATGGCAAGTTGTGCCACTTTTGCCTTTGCACAAGTTGATGTTGATGCATTGGCTAGTGAAGTAGAGCCAGACGTTATTGAATGGCGCCACCACTTTCACGAATTCCCTGAACTTTCT
This sequence comes from Alteromonas sp. CI.11.F.A3, assembly GCF_032925565.1. Taxonomy (NCBI): domain Bacteria; kingdom Pseudomonadati; phylum Pseudomonadota; class Gammaproteobacteria; order Alteromonadales; family Alteromonadaceae; genus Alteromonas; species Alteromonas sp. CI.11.F.A3. Next base: position 4,251,335 of record NZ_CP136708.1, on the reverse strand, counting down.
AATCGTGAATTCAACACCGCAAAATACGTCGCAGACTACCTAACATCGCTAGGCCTAGAAGTTGAAACCGGCGTAGCCAGCACGGGTGTAGTGGCGATACTCGATAGCGGAAAACCAGGCCCCGTGGTTGCGCTTCGTGCAGATATGGACGGTTTACCGGTTAAAGAGCAGGGTGATTTATCCTACCGCTCTACCCAAATGGGTGAATACAACGGACAAGAAGTGCCTGTTATGCATGCGTGTGGACACGATACGCACATGGCCATGTTAATGGGGGCGGCAAAAATACTGACCAGCATTAAAGGCGAACTTAAAGGTAAAGTGAAGTTCATCTTTCAACCGGCTGAAGAAGGTGCACCTGCTGGTGAGACCGGTGGTGCTGAAGTCATGGTCAAAGAAGGGGTACTTAAAAACCCTGATGTAGACGTTATCTTCGGGTTACACATTAGTTCGAGCACTGATGTAGGTACTGTGCGATATAACTCGGGTGGAACCATGGCTGCGGTAGATCCGTTTAAAATTGTTATTCACGGTAAGCAAGCCCATGGCGCATACCCTTGGAAAAGTGTGGACCCAGTGGTAACAGCGGCACAAATGATCATGTCTATCCAAACTATTGTAAGTCGTGAGCTTAAGCTTATTGATGATGCCGCAGTGGTATCTATTGGTTCAATTCACGGCGGAAATCGCTCTAACATTATTCCCAACGAAGTAGAGATGGTAGGCACCATTCGTACACTTAATAAAGCAGCCCGTGAACATATTTACGAGTCGCTTCCGCGTAAAGTGAATGCTATCGCCGAGAGCATGGGCGCCAAAGCCGAGCTAACGCTTCCTTTAGATTACTACTATCCCATTACTTATAACGACCCCGCGCTTACGCAAGCTATGGTTCCAACCATGCAACGTACCGCAGGGGCTGAAAATGCCATCGTTTCAAAGCCGGTTACCGGTGCGGAAGACTTTTCCTTTTTCCAAGAAAAAGTACCAGGTTTGTACGTTTGGGTCGGTGGTAAGCCGCTGGATGTTTCCGAGCAAGATAGCCCTGCTCACCATACTCCTGAATTTTACGTAGACGATTCGGGTATGAAATTAGGTGTGAAACTACTGACTAACTTTACGTTAGATTACATGGCGCAACATTAATCATGGTGATGCCAGAGGGGGGCGTTGTTGTACGATAAACATCGGTGGTCTTTAGCTCTGGTATTACACCTGTTATTTGTAGTGGTTGTAGGTAGTGCTTTAAATGCAGTACCTGCGCCATTTGATAGCAGCGGTATCGCTGTATTCGGTGTAGGGGTTGGTGTATACGCGGCACTACGGTTCCCCCCTTTCGTCGCCATTCCTATTGCGTTAATTATTTGCGTCCCTTTATGGCTTACTCATGGCAGTATCGTGGGTAAAGAAAGCCTGTCTTTACTGCCTATCGTAGTAAGCTTATTTGGGTATAAAAAATCCCTGAGCCGAGTAATTAAAGTTGGTGCTGGGTTTTGGTCGCTTATTTTCCTACCCATTCTATTGTTAGAGCACGCACTTTACGAAGCCGACCAGCCTACAATGATGTTTTCTGGAGTGCTTGTTACGTGGGTAAGCGGCGTGTTTGGGCTTATTTCTGGGCACTTTGTCTTTCTAGCGAATAAAGGGCTTAAACACACCAATACGGGGTCGCAGGAAAAAGTCTCACTGCATTTTCTGTTCAGTTATTTTTTCTCAGGTTGTTTTTTTGCTGCTTCCATGGCGGTGGTGTATTTATCTGTAGCGCTTTATCAAGACGATCAAGAAGCGCAAATTGTTCGCTACATGCATCAACGTGTTGCGGTATTAGAACAACAGTTGTCCGATTTTATTGGGCAGCACCAAAAAGCGATAGCTGTTGCCTCGCAATCACTATCCACGCCCTATGCCATTGAGAAATTGGAAGAGGCTAGCAGCAATCAGCTGTCAGTTTTAGCTGCGCACTACCCCGAATTCATCACATTTTTAGTGGCCGACGAAAATGGAAATATCACCCACTCTTATCCACCCGGGCTGCTAAATAAAGCGCAGGCCGTTGGGGCTGCCAATGTGGCTTACCGTCCTTATTTTTATCAGGCAATGGAAACGGGCGGGCCGTACCTTTCCGATGTTTTCCAAGGCAAAGGCTTTGGAAACGATGCCATTGTTGCCATGTCTTCACCTATTATTAATGAATATGGCGTGCCTATTGGTATCGTGGAGGGCTCATTATCCCTTCGAAGCTTCTCTACAGTAGATGCCCTTAACCTCGATGGATTTTCGCTTTTACTCGAAGATGCTAAAGGTGAGGTTATTTACGCGTCAGAAGCGTTAGGCTTAAAACCACTGAACAAAGCGCCTACGTATTTATGCGATGGTGAGTGCGATATAAAAATTGAAGACGGGCCGCTTAACAAGCAATGGCTGAGGCTAGAAGGTCAGCTGCCTACCGCAAATTGGCACGTTAGCTATTACTACGATTATCGACGTTTGTTGTCAGTAATGAGTGAGTATTTGTTGACTGATTTATTGTTGTTACTTGTCTTGTCTGTATTTGGCACGTTTATGGGCTCTGTGGTGGCACGAATGATTGAGTCTCCCATTCGTAGACTAATACGTTATATCGCTAATTTCACCCCTTCAGAAGTGCGTAGAGAGCCGACCTTGGCGGGGAGTACATTGCATATACAGGAGCTCGCTTCACTTAATGATGAGTTCAGCAGCTTAGAAGGGCGCTTAGTTGACGCGTTTAAAGCCCTTGAATTTGCCCGGTCTAAAGAACAAGCGTTAAATGTAGAGCTTGCTGATTTCAACCATAGCTTAGAAAATAAGATAGAAGAGAAAACGCGACACTTGGCTACGGCGCTTGATGAAGCAAAAGCGGCGAGCGTAGCCAAAACCCAGTTTTTAGCCAATATGAGCCATGAAATACGAACCCCAATGAATGGCATAATTGGATCGTGTGAATTAATGATGGAGTTACCCCTACCTGACGGGGCACGCCATAGAACGGAAACAATATCCACCTCTGCCAGCCACCTATTAATGATCCTTGATAGCATTTTAGATTGGTCGAAAATTGAATCTGGTAAAATGTTGCTAGATAAGCGTAGTGTCTCCGTTAGGCAAACCATCGATGCATGTAGTGTGCTATACGAGCGAAGTACAAGTAAGAAGGGAATTTCGATTAATGTTAATATTGATGAAAATGTGCCAAAAGCGGTTATTACCGACGGGGGCAAGCTAAGTCAAATCATTAATAACTTAGTCAGTAATGCGATTAAGTTTACTCACCAAGGCGTCATTTTAATTGAGGCCAAGTACACAGACGGCAAGCTCTCTTGTTCGGTTACTGATTCAGGCATTGGCATACCAGCGGAAAAAATAGAGAGTATATTCGATCAATTTGAACAGGCAGATGCCTCGATAACCCGTGACTATGGTGGGACTGGATTGGGCTTAGCTATTACCAAAGGGTTAGTAGAGCTACTTGGTGGTAGTATTTCAGTAGACAGTAATGAAGGTACAGGAACCACCTTTTGTTTTAGTTTTCCGTGTGAGAAAGGCGATACGCAAGCAGCTTCATCCAATGTAAAAGCCCAGTCTTTACCAAGTACGTTACGCGTATTGCTTGCTGAAGACAACGATGTAAATGCCGATATTGTAATGGATATGCTTGGCTCTGTTGGCGTTAAACGCTTTAGGGCTAAAAATGGTATGGAAGCGATAGAAGCCGCAACTCGTCATGCGTTTGATGTTATTTTGATGGATTACCAAATGCCCGTCATGGACGGGCTTACAGCCTCGAAACACATTCGCCAACAAGCTAAAAATAAAGACAAGGTCATCATTATTGCATTAACAGCAAATGCTTATGCAGATGATAAGGCGGCATGTCTAGCTGCCGGTATGAATGCACATTTAAGTAAACCCATTAGAAAGCAGGTGTTAATCGACAGTATTGCCCGTGAACTTGCTCGCGTTTGAGGCAACTTTGCCTTTGTTGTTAACCGGTTTGTTGCCTACCATAAACAATACGATGTAACCCAAGGTTGCCGATACAACGGAGCCGGCCAAAATACCTACTCGCTCGTCAAAAATCTGATTAATACCCGTTTCTTCAAAAGCTAAACCACCAATAAACAAGCTCATGGTAAAGCCCACACCACACAGCAGTGCACAACCGTAAATGTGTTTTAAATTAAGATCGTCAGGCAAGGTTGCTAGCTTGAGCTTCACCATCAAATAACAAAAACCAAATACGCCAATTTGCTTCCCGAGAACTAAGCCTAAAAATATGCCAAAGGTCACAGGGTGAAAAATACCCTCGGGGCTAATATTACCGAAGCTTATCCCTGCATTAGCGAAAGCAAACAGAGGTAAAATGGCGAAGCTCACCGTGCTATTTAGGCTATGCTCTAAGCGCGTAACCGGAGAGTAGGTTTCATCCTTACTGTCTCGCATAGGAATAAAGGCCGCTAATATCACGCCTGCCAACGTGGCATGCACCCCAGACTTGAGCATGGCCACCCATAAAATAATGCCCACCATCATATAAGCAGGAATATCCACCACATTGCGCCTGTTCATTTGCCACAACAACAGCAAGCACGCCGCTGCCACCAACAGTGCTCCCATCGTAATGTGGTTGGTATAGAAAAGCGCAATGATCACAATAGCGCCAATATCATCAATAATGGCCAAGGTGACTAAGAAAATCTTAAGGCTAGTGGGTACTCGGCTTCCTAATAACGCCAAAATACCTAACGCAAAAGCTATATCGGTTGCCGCTGGAATTGCCCAACCGGCAATTGCCACAGGGTTGTCCCAGTTAATGCCTACGTAAATGAGGGCCGGTAACAGCATGCCGCCAATTGCAGCGGTGGCAGGTAAAACAATGTCTTTGGGGTTAGATAGCTCGCCTTCGCATATTTCACGCTTTAGCTCTAACCCAACATGAAAGAAGAAAACGGCCATAAAGCCATCGTTAATCCATAACAATAAGGGTTTATCAATTGCCCATGTACCTGCAGAAATTTGTACTGGAAGGCTAATTAATTGGTCGTAGAGGTGATCAAGAGGGGAGTTGGCAATGATAAGCGCCAGTACAGTAGCAATCATCAGTAAAATGCCAGGGGCAGCTTCCCGATTAAGAAAATCTGATACTACGTCTTGCACTTCTTCAATCACTTCATCAATTACGTCTGTTTGATGCGCTTTCGACATTATCGATACCTCCGTTTACCTTAGCCATATGAAGGCCTACAACCAGCCGAGTGAAAAGAGGTAGTCATAAAGAATACCAAGTGGCACTGGAAGGATTAACCATTTGTAATTATATAGAGGTTTTACGAAAATGAAGGCCTTGCTAGATCACTTGCGGCTAATATGTGGGATTTGCTGGCGATTTAGGCTACAATCGCGGGCTTTTCCGGTTATCCAATTTACCTATCTCAGAGGATTTCTAGATGGCAAAAGTCGCAATAGTTATGGGCTCAACCTCAGACTGGCCTACCATGCAACAAGCAGCAAAAATGCTGAAGTCGTTTGGTGTTGAATTCGACGCAAAAGTGGTGTCAGCACACAGAACGCCAAACTTATTAGTTGAATTTGCCGAAGGCGCAGCAGACGAAGGCTTTAGTGCCATTATTGCTGGTGCAGGTGGTGCAGCGCACTTACCGGGAATGATTGCTGCGCACACGCACTTGCCAGTATTCGGTTGCCCAGTAAAATCTAAAGCATTAAGCGGTCTTGATTCCCTGTTATCAATTGTACAAATGCCAAAAGGCGTTGCGGTTGGCACATTAGCCATCGGCGAAGCGGGTGCAGCCAATGCAGGCCTGCTCGCGGCGCAAGTAGTGGCACTGCAAGATACTAACGTGCGCGATGCGGTTATTGCTTTTCGAAAGCAGCAAACTGAGACGGTGTTGGCTTCAAGCAACACTTTGGAGCTTGACGAATGAGAGTAGTCGTTTACGGTGCAGGCCAATTGGCGCAAATGATGTATTTGGCGGGCAGTCCGCTTGGCATTGAAGTGCAGGCTGTCGACGTAAACAACGATACTGTCGTGCACCCAGTAAGTAAAACCCCCCTCGACACTTCTTTAGATCAAGCCTTAGAAGGTGCTGATGCACTTACGGTAGAATTTGAGCATGTGCCCGAGCACTTACTAGAAGAAGCCACTAAAACGGGCAAGTTAATGCCCAGTATTGAAAGTATTTTGGTTGGCGCTGATAGAGTGCGAGAGAAAGCATTGCTTGAGGGCATGAAGGTTGCTAACAGTGCGCATCGAATCGTTACCCACCTAGACCAGCTTGATGAATGCATTGAAGCGTTGGGTGATAAGCTTATTCTAAAATCCAGTCGTGATGGCTACGATGGCTATGGTCAGTGGCGATTAGCCAATAAAGATGAGCTACCAGAGCTTAAACGAGCCTTAGCGACTTTAAATTTAGAGAAAGTGCCACTTGTAGTAGAGAAGATGGTGCCTTTTGAGCGTGAGCTTTCTTTAATTGGCGTACGTAATAAGCAAGGTGATGTGCGTACATACCCGCTTGCTGAAAACTTACATTATCAAGGCCAACTTCATGTGTCGGTTGCCCCAGCTACCCATGTTGACGATGTGCTTCAAGCAAAAGCTCACGATATTTTTGTGAAACTGGCTGAAGGCATGGACTATGTCGGCGTGTTAGCGGTTGAATTGTTTCAATGTGGTGATGAACTCTTAGTTAATGAACTTGCGCCTAGAGTGCATAATTCTGGTCATTGGAGTCAATCGGGTGCAGTAACCAGCCAATTTGAAAATCATCTTCGCGCAATTTGTGGTTTACCTTTAGGTGACACATCGGCTATTGGCCCAAGCGCAATGATAAATATTATTGGCTGCAGTAGTTTTTCAAGAGAACTTTTGAGTATTGATGGCAGTCATTTGCACTGGTATGGAAAATCGGTGCGTGAAAAGCGCAAGATGGGTCATATCAATGTCACCACTGACAGCTACACAAAACTGGGCGAAAAATTACACGATTTGAGCCAATATCTGCCGTTAGAGTACTTTCCTAAACTGATTGGCGAGGCAAAACGTTTAAAAGGTTGACAACCTTTTAATTGTGGCTATTATACGCATCCGCTGTTAACCCAGCGGGTGTGAAAAGTGTGCCGACTTAGCTCAGTTGGTAGAGCAACTGACTTGTAATCAGTAGGTCGCCAGTTCGATTCCGGCAGTCGGCACCATTCTTTCGCACTAAAGCCTTCACACCGCTTTTTTATCTGGTGCTTTCTAAGTTAACTTCCTTGTTATCGTTTTTTCCCTTTCGAGATACATTTCCAGATTTTCTATATTTTCTTCTTTATTAAATAAACCTACCGTACACTAGCAGCCAATTTTTATTTTGGAAGCGGCGGTATGACACCTAATACTCACTCATTATCCTTTAAGTTACTTGCCTTGTTTATGTTTGCGCTGACCGCGTGCAGCGTTCAAGCTACGCACCCTATTTCTATTAGCGACGGTTACGCTCGCGCCACGTTCCCCATGGCACAATCTGCAGCCCTTTACTTCACTTTGCATAATGAAAGCGACACTTCGGCTAAATTAACGGGTGTAAAGGTGAGCGGTGATATTGCCAAGGACGCGCAAATTCACACTACCGAAATGAGCGATGACATGATGCGTATGCGAGAAGTAAAAGAAGGTATAGACATTGCGTCAAATGAGTCGCTTTCCTTTGCGCCTGGCGGTTATCACGTGATGTTGTTGGGATTAGAAAAAGGGCTAATTGAAGGAAGTAGTGTGTCATTGACCTTGTCTTTCGATAACGCCGCTGATTACACCGTAGAATTACCGGTTAAAGGAATGGGTAAAGATGCCGGCCATCAGCATCATCATTGAAGTAAATCGTCAAACTAGATGTCTACAATCGTTAAAATTATAATCCAAATCAATATTCTTAGAGTATCATTAAGGTAAGATTTAAATGGTATTCCCCATTCTAAATTAGTGAATTGGTTGCTAACCCAAGGAGAGAGATATGAGCAAGATTGATATCGGCATTTCAGAAGAAGATCGTAATGCAGTGGCTGAAGGCCTTAAAAAACTATTAGCAGATTCTTACACGCTTTACCTACAAACCCATAACTTCCATTGGAATGTAGAAGGTCCACAGTTTAGACAACTACATTTGATGTTTGAAGAGCAATACACAGAGCTTGCAGAAGCTGTAGATGAAATCGCAGAACGTATTCGTACATTAGGTGTTGCTGCTCCGGGTACGTACAAGTCGTTTGCTGAACTAAGCGCAATTGATGAAGTAGAAGGTGTACCTGAAGCATCAGAAATGGTGGCATTGCTGACTCACGGTCATGAGCAAGTGGTTAAAACATCACGTGATTCACTTAAGTTAGCGCAAGACGCGGACGATGAGTCTTCTGCAGCACTAATTGGCGATCGTATGCGTGTTCACGAAAAGTCTGCTTGGATGCTTCGCGCAATGTTGGCAAAATAAGCCGGAATATACTTCACGGCGGAAAAATTATGACACGCACTATAATAAATGTGTTGTCTGTTTGTACACTAACGCTGGCTGGGGCAACTCAGCCAGCGTTTTCGCAACAAGCAGACGCTAAAACTCCCACAAATGAAAATCTTGTTGTTACTGAATTAGCACAAGGGTTAGTTCACCCTTGGGGAATGACCTTCCTACCTAATGGCGACATGTTGGTTACCGAACGTGAGGGCGGCATTAGGCGCCTAAGTCAATCTGGGAAACTATCGCCACGCTTGTCAAATGTGCCTAAGGTAGAAGCGAACAATCAGGGTGGTATGTTAGATATAACTATCGATCCTGAATTTGAAACTAACAACACAGTTTATTTTTGTTTCAGCCAACCTGGTGAAGGTGGAAGCAGCAGTAGCGTTGCTAAAGCCACGCTAAACGGTAACGCGCTGGCAAATGTGGAAACTATTTTTAGTGCCGCGCCACTAATTGATAACGGCTTTCACTTTGGTTGTCGCTTAGCGTTTGATGCCAACAAACAACTGTTTATCACTTTGGGTGACCGTTATAAATACATGAAGGAAGCACAAAATACCGATAACCATTTCGGTACTATTGTGCGCATTAACCGCGATGGCAGTGTGCCTAGCGATAATCCTTTTGCTGACGGTAAAGCTCCTGAAATCTACAGCTACGGCCACCGAAATGTTCAAGGCATTACTATTCACCCAGAAACCGGTGAAGTATGGGCAATGGAGCACGGGCCAAAAGGCGGTGATGAAGTTAACTTGCTGTCTAAAGGTGCCAACTACGGTTGGCCTATCATTACCTATGGTATTGATTACAGCGGCGACATTATCAGTGATAAAACCCACATGGATGGTATGGAGCAGCCAGTACTTTACTGGGACCCTTCTATTGCCCCAAGCGGTATGGCGTTCTACCAAGGTGATTTGTTTCCACAGTGGAACGGAGATTTGTTGGTAGGCTCGTTAAAGTTCACTCATTTACGACGTATCGAAATGGATGGCGGTAAGCCAGGGGAGCAGCATGAATATGTGCGTGATAACCAAGCCCGTATTCGTGATGTAGAAGTGGGGCCTAACGGCGCTATTTATCTGCTAACCGATGCCACTAACGGTAAAGTGTTGAAACTTACCCCCGCCAAGTAAATGGTTGGAACAGCCTTATTTCTAGTGTGTTGAAATCGACTAGATTTTAAAATTCAAAAAGCCAGCGTACTGCGGGACACTTCACTGGGGTTACTTCACAGGGGGCGTCTGGCTTTTTTTGTTTCTTTTAACCCGACAAGTATTAGAATTGATAGGATTTAAGCCCTAAGACTGACTTTACCTATTAAGATGTCCTTAAACATCACCCAGTCACCCAGTAAGCTATAGAGCGGATGGCGAAAAGTCGCAGGTCTATTTTTCTCATAAAAGAAATGTCCCACCCACGCAAAGCCGTAGCCTACTACTGGGATCAGCCATAACAAGGCCAAGTTGCCCGTCAATATGCTACTGGCGATGACACCTAACACTAACCATGAACCAATAAAGTGTAATTTTCTGCAGGTTAGATTGGCATGTTCCGCAAGATAATAAGGGTAAAACTCGCTAAAAGATTGAAATTGAGTTTGAACGTTTGACTCGGTAGCCATGGCGTAGCCCTCCAGTGAGTGTCGTAATGCGTAAATTAACAACAAATTAACACGCGAGCGTAGGTAAGTATGTCGTGAATACGACATTGTTGCCGATTTTTTGTAGCGGTTGTTTTTTGCTATGAGTTACCCCATATTCATTGTCAGAAAATAAATGTTTTAAAAGGCCCACTTTATGGACAATCTTGTTGCGAACAATGCGGCAACTATCGTTGATATTACTGTTGAGAATTTTCAGCAAGTTATCTTAGAAGCATCACAAGAAAAGCTGGTGCTTATTGATTTTTGGGCAGACTGGTGTGAGCCATGTAAAGATCTACTGCCTATCTTAGAAAAGATAGCAGGAGAGTATGCACAGCACCTTATTCTTGCCAAAGTAGATTGTGAAACGCAGCAAGAAGTTGCAGGTCAATTTGGCATTCGTAGTTTGCCTACTGTAATGGTGGTTCAAAACGGCCAACCTGTAGATGGCTTTGCGGGCGTGCAACCTGAAGCACAAATTCGTGAGATGCTAGCCAAGTACCTGCCTAATCCTGAAGATGATTTTCTTGCAGCAGCAGGACAAGCCATTCAAAGAGGCGATTACGTAGAAGGCTTATCGAATGCGAAGCAAGTCTTAGAGATGAGCCCTGATAATATCAATGCCAAATATATGGTCATTGATTGCTACATTGAGACTGGGTCGCTAACACAGGCTAAAGCCTTGTTAGAAGAGATAAAGTTAGTCGATCAAGATGCGCGCTATAATACCCTTAACGGTAAAATCGAGCTTGCTGAACAGGCAGCTGATACACCTGAAATTCGCCAATTGCAGGCGTCGGTAGCGGCTAACCCCGATGATTTACAACTCAAAGTAGATTTGGCTGTGCAACTACACCAAGCTAATAAATCGGAAGAAGCGTTATCCTTGCTGCTCAGCGTACTTAAAAAAGAGCTAGGGTTTGGGGATGCACGTAAAATCATGCTGGATATGATTAATGCGTTAACCGATGGTGATGCGCTTAAATCTGAGTATCGACGTAAAGTGTATAGCTTGTTGTACTAGCAATTAAATTTAAGGGCACTGATACGCCCTTACGTTTTCGCTATAGGTGAAAAGCCTTCCTTGTCTAGCCAATTAAGCGCTGCAAAATAATGTTGAAAGTAGTTTCTTTCATAACCGTTTAAATCAAACGAGCGCTCTTTGGCTGGGTGGGTATATTCTAATTGCGCCCGCTTAACCATGCCTGTATCTAACACATAGGCAGAGCGTTTTAGCCCTTTAGTAATGCTAAATTTTATAGCGTCAACGATGATTTGTTGTGTATCTGGTGTCGATAACACCCACCTTCGGCCATCTAGCAAAGCTGCCCAAGGTTTGTCATCGAACCTGCTCACTAGGTCATGCATTTCTTCAGTAAAGGCTTCTGCGGTTTTTAAATTCCACGCACCCGTAGCAAACACTTCCAATACATTCCCAGAGATATCTAACGCATAATTTCCATATTTGGGAAAACGCATGAATTTGTTTCCGTGTGATTAAGTGCAATACTCTACGTATAGCAGATGATAGATTTTTTGCACTATTTTGGGTTAAAAAAAGTGAAAAATTTCAGTAGGTTGAATATAAAATACTCGAATAACCATTAGGTTAACAAAATAGGGTATTTATGTATGTGTTAATCCCTAATGAGCCATTACTATGCTTACGTGATTACTTTAAGCGCCACTAGCTGCTACTAGACTTTAAAATATATGGCGCAGATATACGAAAATAATTTAGATAAAACAGTGAGGTATAAAATGGACTGGCTTTGGCCCGCGCTAGCAATAGTGCTTATTGTAGAAGGCATAGGCCCTTTGTTATTCCCTACGCGCTGGCGCTTATACTTATTGCAAATAAGTCAGATGCAGACCAATCAGTTGCGTCAAACCGGTGGTGTATTGGTTGTCATCGGTGTGGTTTGTCTTTTTTACTTGTCACAATAAGTTTAAATGCGTAACTAAAAATAGTTAGGGTATACAAATGCTTAGCGAGTTACAGACTGAAATTGACCATGAATTTCCAATAACTGGCGCATTTTTGCGCATAAAACAGATGATAAAGGGTATAAAATTTTGATAGAATCCCCGCCTAATTTTCTTACACAATATGATTCATGGCAAAGAACGTTGTGGTACTCGGCACTCAATGGGGTGACGAGGGTAAAGGCAAAGTAGTAGATCTACTTACTGATCGAGCAAAATATGTGGTTCGCTATCAAGGCGGTCACAATGCAGGTCATACTCTAGTAATCGACGGTGAAAAGACCGTTCTTCACTTAATCCCATCAGGCATCCTGCGTGACAACGTTACCTGTATTATTGGTAACGGCGTAGTACTTAGCCCAGACGCATTAATGACTGAAATGACTATGCTTGAAGAGCGTGGCGTTCCGGTACGTGAGCGACTGAAAATCAGTGAAGCATGCCCGCTTATTCTTCCTTATCACATTGCTTTAGATGTAGCGCGTGAAAAAGCCCGTGGTGCTAAAGCGATTGGTACTACCGGTCGTGGTATTGGACCCGCTTACGAAGATAAAGTGGCTCGCCGTGGTTTACGCGTAGGCGATTTATTCAATGCAGAAGACTTTGCGGCTAAGCTCAAAGAAGTACTTGATGTACACAACTTCACATTGACTAAATACTATGGTGAAGAAGCCGTCGATTTCGATGAAACCTTAAAAGGTGCCCTGGCCGTTGCTGATATTCTTAAAGCGATGGTGGTTGATGTAACTGACGAACTAGATAAAGCCCATAAAGCGGGTTTGCCAATTATGTTCGAAGGTGCGCAAGGTACATTGCTTGATATCGATCACGGTACGTATCCTTATGTAACATCTTCTAATACCACAGTTGGCGGCGTAGCCACCGGCGCTGGTTTTGGCCCGTTAAAGCTAGATTATGTATTGGGTATTGTTAAAGCGTACACAACACGTGTAGGTTCTGGCCCATTCCCTACTGAGCTTGATTGCGAAGTGGGTAATCATTTAGGCGTTAAAGGTCACGAGTTTGGTGCAACTACAGGCCGTAAACGCCGTACTGGTTGGTTTGATGCTGTAGCAATGAAACGTGCCGTACAGATTAACTCGATTACCGGTTTTTGCTTAACCAAATTAGATGTACTTGATGGCTTAGAGTCTCTACAAATTTGTATCGGTTATAAAGATGCAGACGGTAACGTGAAAGATGTTCCTCCTATGGCGGCTGACGGTTACGATAAAGTGACCCCAGTGTATGAAGAAATGCCAGGTTGGAGCGACAACACGTACGGTGTTACGACGTTTGAAGGCTTACCACAAGCTGCTAAAAATTATATTCAGCGCCTTGAGCATATTACTGGTGTTCCTGTAGATATCGTGTCTACCGGCCCTGATCGTAACGAGACGATTGTTTTACGCAACCCATACGACGCGTAAATTAGCCCCGTCTAGTTAGGCTATTTGAAAGCCCGGTACTTATTTTAAGTACCGGGCTTTTTTGTGTAGGCAATAAACTGAGATTGAGGTAATAATTAAACATTAATTAACAAAATAATTGGGTTGTGGTTTATTGCCCTCATTACTATAACATGAATATTGGCTTATTCGGTTGCGACTGGTTTTGAATTTAAAAACCAGCAGGTCAACAGTCTTCACATGCAGGTGGAATGTATTATGTCTAATCAACCAACGCTTCACGCCGTAGAACCCGGTTTTTGCTTTCTCGATACGGTAGCTTCGCTTCAAACTAGTTTTAGATCTGGCAAAACCCGTTCATTAGAATGGCGTAAGAGTCAATTAGACGCCCTAAAGCGCCTGTTGATTGAAAACGAAAAAGAGATCTTACAGGCACTCCATCAAGATTTAGGCAAAAGCGAAAGTGAAGCCTACGTGGCCGAACATGGCTTTCTGCTATCGGACATTAAGCACACCCTTAAACATTTAAATAAATGGATGCAGCCTCGTAAGGTATCAACTCCGCTTATTGCATGGCCGGGTAAGAGCTTTCAGCAACCAGAACCTTTGGGTACAGTGCTTATTATAGGCGCGTGGAATTACCCACTTCAGTTGTTGCTAGCGCCTTACATTGCCGCATTAGCGGCAGGTAACTGTGCGGTGTTAAAACCATCCGAATTATCTGTTGAAACCTCAACGATTGTGGCAAAACTTATTCCCCAATATATGGATACCTCGTGCGTAGAGGTAATCGAGGGCGGGAAGGAAGAATCATCGGCACTACTTGCGTGTAAATGGGATCATATTTTCTACACTGGCGGCGAAGCGGTTGGTAAAATTGTCATGTCTGCGGCCGCTAGGCATTTAACCCCTGTTACACTAGAACTGGGCGGTAAAAGCCCCTGTATTGTTGATAGCAGTACCAACTTGAAAATTACTGCGCGTCGAATTGTATGGGGCAAGTGGATGAATGCAGGGCAAACCTGTATCGCGCCCGACTACGTGCTCGTGGTGAAAGGCTTTGAGCAAAAGCTAATAGAGGCTATTAAAAAAGAGCTTAAATCCCAATTTGGTAAAAACCCTTTTTCGTCGAAAGATTACGGCAATATCATCAATACCCGCCATTTGCATCGCCTTCAAGGCTACCTCGATGGGGTTAATGTGGTTTACGGTGGTGATATTAATGAAGCACGACCTGCCATGACCCCCACATTGGTGCTCGACCCTGCGAAAGACAGTGCCATCATGCAAGAAGAGATTTTCGGTCCTATTTTACCCATAGTGCCCGTGAGCTCTATCGATGAAGCCATCGGTTTCATTAACGACAGGCCTAAACCTCTAGCCCTATATGCCTTTAGCGATAGTGATAAAGTACTTAATAGTATTATTGAAAAAACCAGCTCTGGCAGTGTGTGCACTAACGATACAATGATATTTATGACTAACCCCGAACTTCCCTTTGGCGGCGTGGGTAATAGCGGCATGGGGAGCTACCATGGCCAAGCCGGGTTCGATACCTTTAGTCATTTAAAAACAGTGATGAAACGCGCTTTCGCGTTGGATGCACCCGTACGCTATGCACCGTTTTCTAAATTCAAATTATCGTTACTGAAAAAATTCTTATAGGACTTAACGTATGGCGCAGCCGTTTCATTTAGCAATACCGGTGAGTAATCTTGCTAATGCAGAAGCCTTTTATGGAAAACTGTTAGGCTGTGAAAAAGGCCGCAGTGACAGCCAATGGATTGATTGGAATTTTTTCGGTCATCAGTTGGTGACACATTGTGTTGACAAAATGCCGTCAGCGCCTTCCCATAATGGGGTAGATAGCCATGCCGTACCCGTGCCGCATTTTGGCGTAGTGCTTGATATGCCGCAGTGGCAGGCGTTGGCTGACAAAATGACCGCGGCTGATGTTCAATTTGTTATTGAACCTTATATTCGGTTTAAGGGGCTGCCGGGCGAGCAAGCTACTATGTTTTTCATGGACTACTGTGGTAATGCACTGGAGTTCAAAGCTTTTGCCTCTATCGAACAGCTATTTGCAACTGATTAACTTCTATTTAATCGTAAAGGTTTTTTTGGTCGAAAGCGTTGCCATAACATCACGATTCCCGTCAGCGTGAAAAGTAATGCGCTGGCGGAAAAGCCAATCAAAAGTGGATGATTAAAATCGCTGCGATCTTCATAATCCATGATATGCAGCATCCACATAAAATCGAATAACCGCCAAGTGTCTGTTCTTACACGAAGTACGCTACCAGTGTTTGGATCGATATAAAGCCGTGTGTTTTCAGTATCATTAAATTGCACTTGCCAGATAGGCGAGGGAAGCTGCTGCACTTCTTGAGGTAACGTGGAAATAAAATCTATTTCACTCAAGGTGCCTGTACCCGCGTATTGAACATTAGCGGCTTTTTGAATTTGTGTTTCGCTTAGTGGTGCCAAAATGGTCCCATTTACGGCATTGTAGCGAACAGTGGTGTTCTGCTGAGCAAAGCTTTCAGATACTACTTCAGAGACTGTATAGACAGGTATTGCACGAGGTTTATCTTCATTCACAATCAACCGCTGGCTTAACGCTAATGTGGCGTCAGCACTATGAGAAGCAAGAACAGATTGTGGAGATTGAGTCGCGTGTTGCCAATTTGCTTGAACGGTATGGCGAAGGTGCGCCCCGCGAACATCTTCAATAGGTAGCCACGCCATCACCAGACCACTGGCGAACCAAAGGGTAATTTGAATCGCCAGTATAAGCCCCAGCCAATTATGGACAGTGCGACATAGCTTATACATGGCTATTCCTTTCTTATGATCTAACAGTGCCTAACGTGCAGATACTATGCTTTTACCGCGTCCACTTGCTTCGGAAGCGGCTTCTACACCTTGCGCTGTACGCTTAATTAAGTGCACATCACCAAAGCGGCGGGCATCTATGGTGTAACCCATATCAGTTAATTCAGTCAATGTTGCCTCATCAAACCCAGGATGGACACGAATGGTATCTTTAGGTAGCAATTGGTGGTGAAAACGAGGCGCGTTAGCAGATTTTGTGGCATCAAAATCGAACAATAATGCGTTTAACAACGACTGTGCTACCGACGAAATAATGGTTGTGCCACCGGGTGAACCGGTTGCCAAAACAACATCACCACCCTGTTTTACTAGGGTAGGAGTCATTGAAGATAACATGCGCTTATAAGGCGAAATGGCATTAGCTTCTCCGCCAACAGCACCAAAGAAATTAGGTACGCCAGGCTTAGCACTAAAATCATCCATCTCATCGTTAAGTAAGAAGCCCGCCCCAGCCACTACCACGCCACTACCAAAAGTAAGGTTAATGGTGGTGGTATTAGCAATCGCGTTGCCCCATTTATCCATAATAGAAAAGTGGGTGGTATCTTCGCTTTCTTTTAGGCCAGGTTTAACACTTGGCGTATCTGAAATACTATTGGGTTGAATAAGCGATGCGCGAGCCTTGATATAGTCAGGGGCAACAAGCTCAGCAACCGGTACTTCAACAAAGTCAGGATCGCCAAGATATTCCGCTCTATCAGCAAATACGCGTTTACCAATTTCAGACATAACATGCAGGTATTCGGCGCTGTTATGTTCTGGCAGAGTATGATTGCTGCCGTAGCTTTCTAGCATACCAATCCACTGCGCCACAGCTACGCCGCCTGAGCTTGGTGGTGGTGCTGTCACTAGGGTGTAGCCTTGCCAATTAAGTTCAAGAGGTTTACGCCATACCGCTTTATAAGCCGCTAGGTCACTGTGGTTAATTAGCCCACCGTTTTCTTGCATAAAGGAAACAATTTTCTTGGCAACCTCGCCTTGGTAAAATCCATCTTGGCCATGCTGTTGAATCGCTTTTAACGTACTGGCTAATTCAGGTTGCTTGAACATTGTATTGGCTTTGGCGTGTTCAAAGTAACTAGCAAAGTTGCTGTTTAAGCCTTGCTTGCGGGTACGAGCTAAATAGCGGGTAATGTTACTGGCAAGCTTTTCTGGTACTAAAAAGCCATTTTCAGCCAGTTCAACTGCAGGCGCCACAAGACGGCTCCACGGTAAGCTGCCGTATTTTTGATGTGCAGCCCACATGCCAGCAACCGTACCCGGAATACCTGCTGCTTTGGCGCCAAAGAGTGATTCGTAAGGTTTTACATCCCCCTCGTCATCTAAGTACATATCTCGATGTGCATCAGACGGTGCCATTTCGCGGTAATCAAGAAAGTCAGTGCTGCCTTCAAACGCAATGGTCATAAAGCCTCCGCCGCCCACATTACCTGCTTCAGGTAAAGTCACTGCCAGCACAAACTGCGCAGTAATAGCAGCATCTACTGCATTTCCGCCGTCTTCTAAAACAGCATACGCGGCGTCGGCACTAAAGGTATCGGGCATCGCGACGGCTTGCTGTTGAGTTTGCGTTACTTCAACGCCTGTTTGACTACACGCTGTCAGAATTACAAATGAGAACAGAAAAAACGTTTTCTTCAACACCGCCTAACTCCTTAAAATTGAAAACTTTTGATAAAAATTATTATTAGAACTGTGAAAATAGACTTAGCGCTAGCCAATCATAATAATGCTGGCAATAAGATAACCCACCAAAGTTAACCCGCCGGCCACAAGCGCGTAAGGGAACTGGGTTTTTACATGGGTTAATACATCACAGCCTGCGGCTAATGACGACACGGCAGTGGTATCGGAAATAGGCGAACAGTGATCGCCAAAAATACCGCCGCCTAAAATAGCCGCAACCACTAATGAAGGCGGTAATCCAAGGGTTTGAATTAACGGCACGCCAATAGGAATAAGAATAGCAAAGGTGCCCCATGAGGTGCCTGTGGTAAACGACATTACCGCCCCTGCAATAAACAGCATAGGTACGATGAAAACAAGGGGAAGGTATTCACCCACCACACCTGCCACAAATACACCTGTGCCTAAGTCTTTTAAACTATTCCCTAAGGTAAGAGACAGCAGCACAATGGTGACAAGGGGAAGCAGTTCCCCCATGCCTTTAAAGCCGATTTCCACCGCTTCTTTATGTGTGAAGCGTTTGTGCCAAAGTAAAAGGCCATAAGCAATAGCGGTGGCAAGTGCCGTGGCATAAAGCACAGATTTACTGCCACTGCCTTCAGATAAAGTGCCGTTACCCGTCCAAAACATAAAGCCCACCATGCTTAATACCATAGTAAGTAATGGCACTAACATATAACGCGCTTTGGTAGCCGTTTCTGTTTGTTGGGGAATGTCTGTTTTCGATAGGGTTTTCTCTTCCACTGCCAATGGGCCGTGCACTTTGTCTGCGGCTATGGTGTAAGCCACAATCAGCAAGGTAAAAATAGCGTAAAAGTTAAAAAATACACTGCCCCATAATATTGAGGCTGAAGATGCTGGCAGCTCGTAAGTGTCGAGCAAGCTTAAAATGAAAGCCCCCCAACCATTGAGTAAAATGAGTATGCATACTGGTGCGCTGGTGGAGTCGATAATATACGCTAAGCGAGCGCGGCTCATGCCGAAGCGGTCGAATAACCCTCGGGCAAAAATACCTGCCGTTAGCACACTTAAATTCGATTCTATAAATACCGCGATACCGGTAAACATAGTAAGGCTGCCAACCTGTTTCTTATTCTTGGCAACGCCTTTGCCTACTAAGTAGTTAACGGTAGCTGTTACACCGCCAGAGTCGCGAATAAACGCCAGCAGTGCGCCCACTAATACAGAAAATAGAATGACTCGGGTATTACCAGGGCTGGAAGCGGTATCGACTACGCGTTCTATAGCATTGATTGGCGCAAGAAAGCTGGTGGCAGGACTTGCCGTTAACAAAATAAGTGCTTCAGAGCACAGCACCGCTAACAGCAATGCCAATATAACTTCTTTTTTCCAGAATACGACAATGATCGCAACCAATGGGGGGATAATTGATACCCAATCCATACTACTTTCCATACTTTATTATTGTGAAATACTGCCATTCGCTTAAAAGCGAATATCTGAGCTTAAACGTTGACACTAAATTTAAACGACGCTGTTTGTGAACGTGAAACGAACGACTTGCTAATAAACGGCACGTTGAATAACAATTCATGTGCATTAACATGAGCAATAGCGATAAGCGTACCGCAGAGCACACGGTTAATTCCACAGAATGACACGTATTTATTCTGTATGCATTGGTTTTTGATACCATGGCAATTAATATGCGTATCAAAGCGTAACGCATCGTTGTACTTACCCTGTCAACGGCAAATAAAATAACAGTTGTTGCTAATACTACTAACAACGCTATTAGCACAACTACTGGCAATGATACTGGTATAGCTACTGATGGAGCTATTGGTATAGCTACAAAGAATGTCACTGTTTAAACTATTAATAAAAACTACTAGGATCCTGTTTGCGCCTTTTTCCATTACTCGTCAAATTTTTACATTACACGTTCCTGCTTAGTCTATGCATGCTCATGCTACCTAGCGTTTATGCGAATCAACTCAGCCAACACGAACAAATAAAGCAATCCGTTGGACAGAAAATAATTCTCGATTTTCGTTTCTACTGCGATGATGGTACTAGCTCAAAAGCATGCAAAAAGTCGGTAACCACGCTACCCGATGCGCTTAAAGACTTACTCGTCACCCACAATATTGGGGGCGTTATTTTGTTTTCTGAAAACATTAAAACCAACAAGCAGTTAATAGAGCTGAATTACGCCATGCAACAGGCTATGGCGAAAGCGAAGTTGCCACCGCTATTTATTGCAGTAGATCAAGAAGGGGGACGAGTTGCTCGCTTACCCTCTGCTATGCTCACGCCTTTCCCTGGAAACTTAGCAATAGGGGCAAGCTATTATCAGCACGGCACAGCTTTTGCTGAAAACGTAGCGAAAGGCATTGGCAGTAGCTTAAGTTCCTTAGGAATAAATACCAATTTCGCCCCGTCGGTAGATATTAACAGCGAGCCTAAAAACCCAGTTATTAATGTACGTAGTTTTGGCGGAACGCCTAGCGATGTTGCGGTACTAGGGCAATCGTTTGTAGATGGGTTGCAATCAAGCGGTGTAATAAGTGCGATTAAACATTTTCCTGGCCATGGCGATACACAAACGGACAGTCACACGGGTTTGCCCAACGTTAAGCATTCAAAAGCGCAAGCGCTAAAAGGTGACCTATTGCCGTTCAGCCGAATTATCAGCGGTGGTAACCCACCAGGTATGTTGATGAGTGCGCATATCCAATACCCATCATTGGATAGCACAACTGTAAAAGACAAACTGGGTAGGGTGATGACAATTCCTGCAACCTTGTCCCGTAAAATACTCCATGACGTATTGCGAAATGAATTGGGTTATAAAGGGGTAGTCGTTACCGATGCATTGGATATGGCGGGCATTGCTAAATACTTCTCTCCCGAAGATGCCATGATCAAAGCTTATCAAGCGGGTGCCGACATTGCCCTGATGCCTTTCACCATTAGAACCCCGCAAGATATTAAAATGTTTGCTGCATTAATGGGTAAGGTAAGTGAGCGAATAAGCAGTGGCGAAATACCCTCAATACAGCTTGCGACTTCCTTGCAACGCATTGCGTTACTAAAGGCTGAATTTAACCTAAATAGCTACTCGGAGAAAGCGCTTTCTTGGTGGGTTTCTGACGTAGATAATAAAGCGAAGAAAACAAGAAATATTCAACTCGAGAAAGCGCTTTCTAAAGCGGCAATTACCACCCTTTTTGGCGCTAAAAAACTCCCTGTTACACAGAAAACATGGTTGGCAATAATGCCCGATGCGCTCAGATGTTTAGCGCTTGAAAAAAGCTTATCTAGTATTGCGCCAAAAGTAGGAATGGCATGTTTGCCGCTTACCAAGCTTCCAAACAAAGCAACCTTTGAATATGCATTAAAGCACGCCGACCTACTTATAGTGGGGGACATCTCTCCGCAACATGCCGTTTATGAAATGAAAGGCTTCGATAGCGAAGAAGCGCTGGCTGCCAGGACGCCACTAGGCGATGTACATAGTTTTATTAAATCAGCGTTGCAACAAGCGAAAAAACAAGGGCTTAGCACAGTTTTAGTGCCCCTTCGTATGCCCTATATAGCTAAAGAAATGCAGCCACACACCGATATCGCTATTGCTACATTCAGTTACAACGTAGATAGTGAGGTATACAGCCCAATTTTTGATGCTTTGGTAGAAACCTTATTAGGCCTGAACAGACCCAATGATTATGTGCCGGTTCAGTGGAAGGGCGCTTCTAAATAGTGTTTGTGTCATAGAGCCGAACAAATAGAAGGCACTCAGTGAATTTAGCCGTGCATGCAAGTAATTGACGTTGTTAGATTAAATTAAGTAATTGACAGCCGGCATTGTTAGCGGGCTGAAGCAAAAACTAAGTTAGATGTGACTTGGTTATAAGAAAAAACGGAGTTTCAGTGTGGATGTAGTAGTCGCTTTTCTGATTCCTTTTATTCCATTAGTACTAGCAATTGTGCTGGTGGTGGTGGGTTTAGGTGCGCTTCATTACGTGCTACTTGCGCGGCAATCTCACCTAACCAGTGAGCAAAAATTGCCACGCCAAGTAACTTTGTTAGTACTTACTATTGTAGGTTTGGTGGCCATCTCCATGGCACTTCCGGTGAACGAGAGTACACGCAATCAGGTCATCGCGTTAATTGGTGTTTTACTATCGGGTGTCATCGCATTTTCATCTACCACCATGGTGGGAAATCTGATGGCTGGATTGGTATTACGGGTTAACAAACCCTTTAAAGTTGGCGACTTTATTCGCGTAGAAGATTACAGCGGAAGGGTAGCTGAGATGGGCTTGCTAGATACCGAAATTCAAACAGAAACCCGAGAGCTAATTGCTTTTTCGAACACATTAATGGTGAACACGCCAGTAAGAGTAACCCGTGCATCGGGGGCGATTATCTCGGTTGACTTAAGTTTAGGTTACGACGTTCATTATTCGGAGGTTGAGAAGCACTTACTCACTGCGGCGGCCAATGCTGAATTAGAGGACCCTTTTGTTCAGGTGATATTCTTAGGTGATTTCTCAGTAAGCTACCGAGTTGCTGGCTTGCTCAAAGAAGTCAAAAGTATGCTAAGTGCACGCTCTCGACTACATAAATCGGTACTTGATGCTTTGCACAATACGGGTATTGAAATTGTATCACCCACTTTCATGAATCAGCGACCTCAACCTGAAGGGCTGCAAATGATTCCTCGGCAACCTGGCTCATCAAAAGGGGCTGCTGCTTCTCAGGACGAAGAGGAAAATCATCCCGAAGCAATAATTTTTGATAAAGCAGAAGAAGCTGAACAGCATGAGAAAAATCGAGAAGGTCTAGCCGAGCAAATTGCGGCGATCAGTACGCAACTTGAAACCGCAGAGGGTGATGAAAAAGAACAATTGAAAACACACAAAGCGACGTTAGAGAAGCGGCTGGCTGATCTCGTCGAGCAGCACCGCAATGTGTGAATAGACCACTCCACTGTGCTGGCTTAACCCAATAGCACAAGTCGCACTATTCGACACTCCTCTATAACAATCTTTAGGCACCTGACTGGCAAGTGGTGCCAGTGCACTTTCATTCAGCCTTGGAGTAGTAAAGCCTTTAGTCCCCGCAAAGCCGCAACAGGTAATGTCAGAAGGAATAATAACGTTTGAAGTGCAAAGGTTCGCCAAAGCGTTAATAGCAACGCCTGCATCTAGCTTAGTACTTGAACACCCTATGTGTAGCATTATAGGGGCATCAGTTTTAACCACCCTTACACGACGTGAAATGTGGTGAAGTAAATACTCGCTTACTTCGAATGTTTCTACATTATTAGGCTGTGAGTTCTTAATGCTTTTTGATGTTACGTTGTAAGCACAAGCGCTGTTGTCAATGATGACCGGCCAACGCCCTTGCTCTGAAAGTGTATAAGCTTCTTGTTTCCATGCCGTGAGTTTATCGCTTGCGGTGCTCGCTTTACCTTCACTGTCCCAAGGTTGACCGCAACAAAGGCCATTTGCGCTGGAAAATACCACGTCGACATTGGCCTTTTTACACAAAGAAATCACAGCCTGGATGACGCTTTTTTCATTAGCGTTACCACTGAAAACTTTGCTTGGGCAACTTACCATGTAAACCACCTTCAATGACGCTTGAGATGCCGCTTGAGAAAGTACATTGGAAAGCGCTTTCTCATGAGCTTTCTCGCGTTCTCCCTCATGCTCATTCTCAGAGCAGTCTGGCCGCCCTAAATTAGGGGGTACTTCAAGTGGGTATCCAGCTTCTATTTCAGCTACTTTATCAACGTCAGACGCTTGTCCATTAGCATGGGTTAAGGCATTAAGCTCTGCCCCCTTATGCTCTTGCAAGGTGTTAGTATGATCTTGCAAGGAATTGCTTTTATACTGCGAAGCTTTAGGAATACTATTGTAAAGCTGCGGTAAATGAAGTGCGTCTGTAATACGATTGAACGCCTTTTCGCCAATCACGCCTTTTACTTTATGACCGGTATTTAGTGTAAAGCGAGCAATTGATAACGCCTTATCAGTATGTTTAGCAGCAAGGTCACTCACTAATTGGGTAGCACGACCATTAGCGCGCTGGCCACGTATTTGCTTTATCCACTGCCCAGTATCAATGCCTACCGGACAAGCACTTGCACATAACCCAGTTGCCGCGCAGCTATCTACGGCTAAATGTGAAAACGCTTCGCTAATTTCAGTAATAACTTCAGGTTCTGTCAAAGACGTTTGTCGCCGCTTAAGTGCAATACGTTGACGGGGCGACAAGGTATAATTAAGTGAGGGGCACTGAGGTTCGCAAAAGCCGCACTCAATACAGGCATCAACAGTGTCTTGCACTGCTGGCATCGGTTTTAAGTGGGTAATATGCGCTTGAGGATCGTCATTTAAAATAACGCCTGGGTTTAAAATACCTTTAGGGTCGATAATGTCTTTTAACGAGCGCATTAACGCCACGCCTTCATCACCCCACTGTGCAGTAAGAAACGGTGCCATATTACGCCCCGTACCATGCTCGGCTTTTAAACTACCCGCAAAGCGCTGTGTCACTAGCACGCTTATGTCTGCCATAAAGGCCCGGTAGCGGCTGACTTCATCTGGGGTATTGAACCCTTGGCTAAACACAAAGTGCACATTGCCATCGAGTGCATGACCAAAAATAATGCCGTCGTGGTAATCGTGCTTTTCGAATAAGTCGACTAACGCATTTAACCCATCGGCCAAGCTTTCAAGTGGAAAAGCCACGTCTTCGATAATGACCGTGGTGCCAGTAGGTCTTACTGCTCCTACCGCTGGAAATAACCCTTTTCGAATATTCCACAGTTTTTCAATGATGCGGGGCTCTGCAGTAAAATCTTGCAGAGGCTGTCCGTGCTTCTGATTTTGGTTAGAGGTGGGCTCATTTTCTTTGCTTAACCCCGATGCTGGCAGGATTAAAATGTTGCGTACTGTCTTAAGCGTAGAATTAAGTTCAGCCTGTGAAGGTGCGCCCACATCAATGAGTAGGGCAACAGCATCTAGGTTACTAATATTATGATTGCTAGCATTGTGATTACCTTTGCTTCCTACTACTTCATCTAACAGTGGCGCTACTGCGCGCAATGCTCTGGCATCCATTAACTCTACCGCATCTACATCGCAGGCTTTTAGCGCAGGAATAACCGCACATGCTGCTTTAAAATCTTTAAATAGATATAAACCGGTTTCTCGCGCCCGAGGCAAAAGCACTGTGTTGTAGGTAATGTTGGCAATGAAGCCCAACGTACCTTCTGAACCAATCATTAGGTGAGTAAAAATATCTAGCGGGTTTTCGTAATCAAGTAAGGCATTGAGGCCGTAGCCCATGGTATTTTTAAGGCGATACTGATAGCGTACTTTTTCAGTCAATGCCGAATTTTTTAATAGCGTGTTGCGAAGGGCAGCAAGGGAAGCTAACAAAGCACTGTGGCTTTGCTCGAACGCGGCAACGCTTTGCGCATCAGCCGTATTCACTTCACTACCGTCAGGCAATAATATGTGAATGTGGCGTAGGGTGTGATACGAATTGTTCTTTACCCCACAGCACATGCCCGACGCATTATTCGCTGCAATACCGCCGACCTTGCAGGCATTAATGGAAGCCGGATCTGGTCCAATTTTCCGGCCATAGCCTGCCAATATTCGATTCGCCTTCGCGCCAATGATACCCGGCGCTAACGATATTGCCTCGCCGTTATCTATTACCTCAAACTGCTGCCAATCTGGCGTCAGCATGACCAATACGGAGTCGGTAATTGCTTGACCAGATAAACTGGTGCCTGCCGCGCGAAATGTCAGGGCGATACTTAAGCGATTCGCCATTGCCAATATGCGGCACATAGCCTGAATACTGGGTACTTTAATCACTAGCTTGGGTATCTTAGTGTAAAAGCTGGCATCAGTAGCAAGGGCAATTAGCCTAGGTTTGTCGCTAATAATATTATCAGGTGCTAACCATTCACCGATACCCATTAAAAAAGCATCAAAATTATTAGCTGCGTTATCCACCGCCTGCTTAGTCTCGGCGTTTCCCATCGTGTTAGTGCTATTCATGGTACGTGGCTGCTTTCATATTGATGATTTTAACACGGGCTTTTACGTCGTTAGGCAATTCAGAAGCCGTTAACGGGTAAAGTAAATAGGGGGAGCGAAGCTGTTTAAATACGGCTAAGCCTTCTGCCCAACTAGCTTGTATTTGAGTGCTAGTTTTCCCCGCGATAATGGCCTGTCGTAATGAATCCGTACCGGCTAATTTATCGAAAAAATCTGGGCGAGTGAAAAAAGTAATGTCTTGTTCGTTAAACTGGGCATAAGCGTTAAGCAATACATCAATATCTAACCCTGAAAAGGAGGCTTCTGTCATAAACGAAGCCTTCAGGGTGGTGTTATTGTGTTTAGGCGAGGGGGCGGCTTGATTCGTAGCAACGTCTATATTTTCATCGCCAAGCGCTACAACAGGGTGGCCAATAAGTTGAAAAGGAAGATTAGTGCCTCTACCAACGCTTACGTCCGTGCCCTCAAAAAAGCAAAGAGTGGGATATAAGGCAATAGCAGCATCATTGGGTAAATTTGGACTGGGGGCAACAGGCAAAGAGTAAGGCATTTGTTTATGGTAATTTGCCACGGGAATAACCGTTAAAAGCGCCTGCGGCTCGGGCTGAAACGCCTGCGGCTCGGGCTGAAACGCCTGCGGCTTAAATTGATGCTGCTGCGCTAGCTGCTTCCCTTCAATGGCATCAATGGCATCGGTCGTAATCCATTGTTCACCCACTATCATTAGCGCTAGCTCACCTAAGGTCATACCGTGCAATACAGGAATGGCGTGCATGCCTACAAACGAAGCATAATCCGGCTGTAAAATAGGGCCATCAGTGAAGGCACCGTTAGGATTGGGTCTATCTAAAACTATTACCGGAATGTGTGCCTGGGCAGCGGTCTCTAGTACGTAGTGTAAAGTACTTAAATACGTATAAAAGCGCACGCCTACATCTTGAATGTCGAACACCAGAATATCGATGTTGGCTAACATGTCGGCCGTCGGCTTTTTCGTTTTACCGTAAAGGGAGTGAATAGGCAGGCCAGTTTTAACATCAACATCGTTATCTATTTTTTCACCCGCTCCCGCTTTGCCGCGAAAGCCATGCTCGGGTGACATAATACTCACCACATTGATATCACGATTTAGCAGCGCGTCGACTAAGTGGGTAGACTCCGGCGAACTGTTAGTTATAGTAGAGCTTTTTACAATCGAGCTTTTGATGATAGAGCTTTGGTTTACCACCAGTGAAACTCGCTTACCTTCAAGTAAGGGCAGGTATTCATTAAATTGCGCCGCGCCTACTTGTAACCTACTTTCTGCAACTTCAGCCTTATCATGGGTTTTGGCCCTAGCAACTGTTTGGGCATGAGTAACTGTTTGCGCATGGCCTGACATACTAAGAGTAATAGCAGCGCTTAGTAGTAAAACGAATGTAAGTAGCGACTTGATAGGCATGTATGAACGTGGCCTTTTTAAAGCGGTTGTTTTACAGCGTGACGCAAATAGCCATTGCTTGCCACCAATTGTTTTGCCGCGTCGTCGGCACTGGCCCCTGTTAGTACCATTAAAATAGCCAGCTTTGCATTGTTGTTCGACGCTTTTAGCGCGTCAGCTGCATCATGTTCGTTACACTCGGTGGCTTGCATCACAATGCGAAGGGCGCGAGCCTTAAGCTTTTCGTTGGTCGCGTTTACATCCACCATTAAGTTTTCAAAGGTTTTGCCCAGCTTGATCATGGTGGCGGTGCTAATCATGTTAAGTACCAGTTTTTGCGCAGTGCCTGATTTCATTCTTGTTGAACCAGTAAGAGCCTCAGGGCCAACCACTGGGCAAATGAC
The DNA here is from genome assembly GCF_032925565.1 of Alteromonas sp. CI.11.F.A3. Classification (NCBI taxonomy): domain Bacteria; kingdom Pseudomonadati; phylum Pseudomonadota; class Gammaproteobacteria; order Alteromonadales; family Alteromonadaceae; genus Alteromonas; species Alteromonas sp. CI.11.F.A3. Next base: position 4,223,308 of record NZ_CP136708.1, on the reverse strand, counting down.
AACATCGGCATGTTCAAATATGGCTGAGCTAGGGCTACAGGCAATAGCCGCTGTCGTCGCACCAATAGATTGCGCATAAGCAAGGGCGCCTGAGACGTAAGGTGTGCGCCCGCTTGCCGACAACCCAACCAGCGTGTCGTGTTGACTAAGCGTAATATTAATAACGTCTTGCTTGCCGGCTTCTCGATTATCTTCAGCCCCTTCAACCGCATGTAAAACCGCACGTTCGCCGCCAGCAATAATGCCTACTACAACACCATCTGGCACACTGAAAGTCGGCCTGCATTCAGCTGCATCTAAAATACCTAGCCTGCCACTGGTACCAGCGCCTATATAAATAAGTCGTCCGCCTTTTGCGATGCTTTGTGCCGCGGCGTCTACCACTTTGGCGATGACAGGAATTTCTGTTGCTACACTTGGTGCTACTTTGGCGTCTTCGTGATTAATTCGTGCCAACATCCCTTCTGTTGAAAGGGTATCAATATCTACAGTATTGGGGTTTCGCCCTTCAGACACTACCCGTTCTAAATCTTTAGCCAGGTGATGAATACTGCGTGATGAATCGGTGGGCTGCATGGTGATACCTTACGAAAGACAAGGGGAGTTAATTTGCTATATATAAGTTCAAGCATAAATACATTCATGCTTGAATTCTTGGCTAGCATTTCGTTGCTGCACGATTGAGAAAGAGCAAATTACACATATTTACAACGCATTATAATGTGGCGAACCTATAGCGCAAACAAACAAGTCATAAACCCACTAGTCGTACACCTACAAGATGTAAAGCTCAGTGCTTTAGGTAATAGAAGAATTGTTCGTACGTTGCGTTCATAAATTTGTATAGTGAGAATTCGAATTCATTCAACTCGTGATACACTCTGCGCCTAAGCAAATACAAAGGATTACTCGTTTACTGTGAGCCGTCAAACCCAAGCCATTATTCACGCTGATGCTATTTTAAGTAACTTTAAACTATTAGCAGAATTAGCCCCAACAAGCCGTTCTATGGCGGTGGTAAAAGCAGATGCTTATGGGCACGGTGCAGTTAACGTTTCGCGTATTCTACAGCATGTATCCCCTCGGTTTGCTGTAGCGATTATTGAAGAAGCTATTGCACTTAGAGAGGCGGGGATTACCGCGCCTATCGTAGTGTTAGAAGGTGCACACCAAGCTAAAGAATGCGCTATGGCTGCAGCCCATGGATGTATTTTAGTGATGCACAATAAAGCGCAATTAGAATGGATGTTAGCGTGTCCCGAAGACCGTCGGCCCACTATTTGGCTAAAAGCCGACAGTGGCATGCATCGACTTGGTTTTGCCCTTAACGCGCTACCAAGCATTGTAGAGCAATACGCGCCGCTTATTACCAAAGACACTGTGCTTGTCACACACTTATCTTGTGCAGACGACACCAGTAACGACTTCACTCAACAGCAGCTAAGTGCGTTCAGTCAGGTGGTTAGCCAATTAGGGCTACCTGTTAGTATTGCTAATTCTCCGGCCACCATTGAATGGCCACAAAGTCGTGGCGATTGGAATCGCTTAGGCATTGCTGTTTACGGCGGCCAGCCTAATACGGCCAATGTGGCATTAGCCCCTACCATGACGTTACGTTCTAGTATTATTGCCCTACGCGACGTGCCAAAAGGGGAGTCAGTTGGTTATGGTCAAAACTGGGTTGCGCAAAAAGATAGCCGCATTGCTACGGTAGGAATTGGCTATGCAGATGGTTACCCAAGACATTCCCCTAACGGTACGCCGGTTGCGGTGAACGGCCAGCGTGCAAGTCTGGCAGGTCGAGTCTCTATGGATATGATCACCATCGATGTTACTCATATTTCAAACGTCAATATTGGCGATAGGGTAGAGCTTTGGGGTGAGAATGTACCTATTAATGAGGTGGCAGGTGCTGCAGGAAGCATAGATTACGAATTGTTAACCCGAGTATCGGCTCGGGTACCTAGGATTGTGAAATATCGCTAGTATTTACAGTATTTTACATTCTCGTAAATGCGCTGATGAATGACTATTCACCGAAACAATGAGGTGTTTCTCACCTGCTTGTGCCTATACTAGTCTCCCACTTTCAGGATTGAGATGAATATTTCATCTTCGACTGTAATGGGTATATCACGTAAGTGAGGTTTGTATGCGTACTTCGTTTTCTCGCCCTAGGGTGAATCGAGGACTAGTAAGTCGACCGTTTAAGCCTGTGCAGAAAAAAGCAGTAGGGTAGCGACAAGGATACAAAGCGTTACGTTAGAAATAATATAAAAACCCGGCATTAATATGGCCGGGTTTTTTACGTTTAGTGCAGGCGAAACATGAACAGATTAGTTGTTTTGCGCGTGTAGATTAGTGTTTACTGTTGCACACGACTGCACGCTAGGCCCCTTTTTTTCAGGTGACTTTACACTCTCTTTTTTCGCAGGGATATAACGCTCTGGACGATGGTTTAACGAAATGACCATATTCAAGCAGAACGCGGCTAGAATTGATATAAGCACTAGATGCCATGGAATAAAGAAAAGCCCGCAAAGCAAAATAACGCTATCTACCGTAAGTTGAAACGTACCGGCGCGAATATTAAATCGAGATTGCAAATAGAACGCTAAAATTCCTAAACCGCCTAAGCTAGAGCTGTGTCTGAACATGATCAGCATGCCTACACCAATAAGCAAGCCACCTAAAATGGCAGCAAAAATAGGGTTAATACTAGAAATGTCGACGAAGGCTGGGATCTGCTCAGTCAGAATAGACACCGTGGTCACAGAAATAAACGTATTCAGCGTGAAGCGCTTACTGATGCGAGTCCATGCAAGGGTATAAAAGGGCAAGTTGATTAGGAAGAATAGAACACCGAAGTCCATATCAATCGCGTAAGTTCCCAGCAATGCGATACCCGCAGCGCCACCTACCATCAAATCTTGCGATTGGAACAGAAATACACCAAATGCCACGAACAATCCGGCACTAACTAATGCAAAGATATCTTCGATAACACTGTGATTGGAGTTTTGCATAAGTGGCGATTCTTAGTTGATAAGACACGCTGTAATTATACGTTTACGCTGCTAGGGTATACAGGGTTGTGGTTAGATAACATGCTGAACTTAAAATCTAATGGTACGCGCAGCTTTACGACTTTTAACTGCAGGGTAAACAATAAGTTGCTGGCTTGTAAATGCTGCACCATTTGTGAGCGAAAAGTGGGCTATTCCACCACTGAAAACACCACAATGTCTTGTCTGTTGAACTCAACGCGGCAGTGCATGTAACCGAAGTTTAGTGGGCTATAGGCCACTATGCGGCTACCAACCGCTAAAAATTCGGTATCCCATACTAATAAATCAGTGGTATTTAATTGTCGTTCAACACTATTTTTCGATACCCCTGGCGTGAAGTTATCACATAAATAGATAACTTCTTTTCTGGCTTCAAGCCCATAAAACGCCGTCGCAATTAATATCGCAATGGCCAATATAGCCACAATGTCGGTAATGATTGAACGCTTCATGGGGGACAAAACAAATCTCCAAGGGGTGTAATTACACCTAATTAAGGTTGGCAGGCGCAGGTTCTAGTAAATCCCACTTATTGCCATAAAAATCTTTAAAAATAGCTACCGTACCGTAGGCTTCTTCGCGCGGCGTTTCTAAAAATTCAACGCCTTTATCACACATTGACTGATGATCGCGCCAAAAGTCATCGGTATGTAAAATCATAAAAACTTTACCTCCAGCTTGCTTTCCAATCATCGCTTTATCTTCGTCCGATTTAGCTTTAGATAACAAAAGCGACGTTGCACTGCCTTTCGGTGTGACTAATACAAACCGCGATCCTTCCCCTTTATCTCTGTCTTCGGTAAGAGCAAAATTAAGGGTTTGGGTGAAATAGGCAATAGCGCTATCGTAATTGTCTACAAGGAAGGTAATAGCTGAAATGTGATGCTGCATAGAATCTTGTTTTACGTAAATTTTGTGGAATTTTACCCACTATTTAACGCAAATGAAATGTGCTTCATCGACAATCTTACTTTACATATTTCGTGTACGACAATGATCTTTTTGTAAGGTTCACTCTATATAATTTGTACTGAAGGAATATATATCACAACGAGGGTCTCCAAGACGGAGTGGTCCAGATTGTGAGCAAATTGACATTAGGACAAGGAATGAACAGACAACTTCCACTACTTTCCTTAGCCGCGCTACTAGGCAGCAACTCTTTAGCAGTGCAGGCAGATGAGCTCCCTTTTACACTTAGTGGCCACGTAAGAGTTAACTATGGCCATCAAGATTGGCAACTCCCTGAAATAAGAGACGGATTCGAATTTGAGTCTATCAAATTAGGTGTCGCTGGCGAGTCAGATCAGTTTAGCTACAAAGCAGAATACCGATGGTACGAGAATACCGATTTCGACACTATTCGCTTTGCCGAACTTACCTACCATTGGGATGAATCCACCGACATCACCGCCGGTATAACACAAACCCCTTTTGGCTTGCAGCCCTTTGGTTCAAACAACTTTTGGTTTTCGGTTAATTACTACCTAGGCTTTGAAGATGATTATGAAGCCGGTATTAAGATAAATCACGATTACGGCAATTGGGACTTTCAAGCTGCTTACTTCATGAATGATGAATATAACGATGCCGCTGAATTTGGCCGTTACTCATTCGATGTGGCTGATGATGGTGAGTTTCGTAACCAAGAAGATGGCCAATACAACTTACGTGCAAACTATACAGCGAAACTACTGCCAAGAAGTACCACCGACATTGGTGTGTCTTATCAATATGGCGATATCTTAAACTTAGATACGTTAGAAGATGGCGACATGACGGCTTATGCGGTTCACGTGCGCCACCAGCAAGGTGATTTTAAAGTAGAACTACAATACATTGATTATGAGTACGACTTAGCTGCACCGGAAGGCCAAGCCACAGATAGAATTTCGCTTTCTGCGTTTACGTTTCCATTCTTAGCGGCAGCCGATGGGTCGACGTACTCCGCGAATTTGGTGTATTCGGTACCTTATAAATTTACTCGTATTGACTCGCTAACATGTTACACCGAGTACAGCGTGGCGCAGGGTGATGAAGCATCAGGCCGTGATTCATCGCAGTGGATAAACGGTTGTAGTTTTGGCTGGGACAAATTATTTGTATATGTAGATAGTATTCAAGGGAAAAACATGTGGTTTTCTGGTGGTCCAGGCGTGGGCTTAGACCTAGGTGGTCGCCAAGAAACAACACACAGATTGAATATTAATTTAGGTATCTATTTCTAAGGTAAGATTATGCGTTTATTGGCTATTTTCACATTACTATTGGCGTTAGTCCCACTGCAAAGTTGGGGGCATGCTTGGTTAAAAATTAAAATTGCTACCACAGAATATGCGCCTTACACCTCATCTGAAATGGAGCATAAAGGGTATATTAACCACATTATTTCACAGGCTTTTTTAGAGACAGGTGTGGTGGTTGAGTTTGTATCAATGCCGTGGGATGAAGCCGTAGAAGCCACATTGAATGGTGAATTTGATGCGCTGTCTTACGGTAACTTCGTGCGCGCGCGTGGTGAAAAATTCTGGCATAGCGACCCAATCACAGCGGAAAGCCTGGTTTTTTACGTTAATAGGAAGTCTGACATAGCGTCATGGTCAAGTTTCGACGAACTGAAAGATAAAAAAATGGGGGTGACAGAAGGCTATTTGTACAATAACGAGTTGGCCACTTATATTGAAAATACCCCATCGGTAACCACCTACGCTACCGATAAAGAGAACCTTGAAGCCTTAGTGAGCGGGGAAATTGATTTGTTTCCCATTGATGATTTAACGGGTTGGTACTTGCTTCAACGCGACTTCTCAGATGAACAGCGTCAGGCCGTCAAGCCTATCGATCCGTTTATTTCCACCGTAACAACGCACTTATTGGTTGCGAAAGGAAGAAATGACGACAGGTTACTTATTGAGCTTTTTAATAAGGGTTTAGAAGAGTTGAGACTGGATGGAAAGTTAACCCGTTTCAAACGGTTATTAAAAGATGGCTTTTATCAAGATCCCAAAAAGCCAGTTAACTTCGATAGACGTTAACGGGTAAACATTTACTTCTAGGCGCTAACCGCTACAGGGTAGGCACAAAGGCGTTAAAAAGGAGAGCATGCTCTCCTTTTTCATTATACGTGAATGGGTAGAGAAACAGCCCTAAGCTGCGTCTATACCGTAAAACGTCCTACATTTTGTCCTAAGCTATTGGATACTTTATTAACATTCTCACTGGCTTCGCTAGACCTAGAAACAGTCTGTACTGCTTTTTGAGTAAGGGTATTCAGTGAAGAAATATTTTCGTTTACGCTATCAACTACCTGACTCTGCTGTTCAGTAGCCGAGGCTATTTGATAGATGCCGTCATTAGCGCCACTCACGGCCTCTACCACTTTAAGTAATCGCTCAGAAAGTGCTGAGGATAAATCCACCACATCAGTAACCTGTGCTGCACCACTGTTTATTGAGTCCACCGCCTCATCTACGCCCTTGTTAAGGTTAATCAGCATAGTATTAATATCGCCTGTTGCTTGTTGAGTTCTGTTTGCTAAAGAGCGCACTTCATCTGCCACAACAGCAAACCCTCTGCCTTGCTCTCCGGCACGGGCTGCCTCAATCGCAGCGTTTAGTGCTAGCAAATTAGTTTGATCTGCAATATCACGAATAACCCCTAACAAAGAAGATATTTTTGTCGTTTCCTTCGCTAATTCTTCAATAACATGTCTGGCTTTGCTAATGGTTCCTGACATCAGTGAAATGCTTTCAGTAGATTGTGTTACCGCATCTTGGGAAGCAAGAGCTTCATCGTTTGCCAATTGCGTTTCTGATAGTGAGCCTTGCGTACTATTGGCGACCTCACGAAGTGCATGACTCAATTCGGTAACCGCAGTCGCAATTTGATCTAGGTTTTCGCTCTGCTGACCCGAAATAGTGTTTGTCGCATCGGCTGCACTAATTAGTGAATATTGTGCGTCGGCTAACGATTGCGCATCTGCTTTCACCATGGTGATAAGTCGTTGTAGGTTATTCATGAAATGATTAAAAGCTACGGCTACATCAGTAATTTCATCGTTCCCATCAGTGTTTAAACGTTGGGTTAAATCACCTTCGCCCTCGCTAATAGAAACCAGCATATTTTTCAGAATTTGAATGCGTCGGGTAACAAGCCGTGGGCCTACAATAATACTTCCTATACAAGCAAGCACCGCAAGCACGATAGCAATAATGAGAAACCAAGTCTGGAGCGCATTTGAATCTAAGCTTTGTTGAGTGACTTCATCAGATTGTGTTTTAACCGCTTCACCGATACGGTCATAGTTTCCACGCAGCGTTTCGAATAATTCCATGCCCTCGGTGCGATAACGTTGGGCCGCCGTTGATATATTCCCATTTTCAATTTGCTCTATGACCGTTTGGTTTAACGCTATCCAGTTTTGATAATCTTGGGTGAAGTCTCGCGTGACGCTGAGCATTTCAGGGTAATCTTTTATTAAACTTTTTACCTCAATCATTCTCGCTTTTGCTTGCTCAGCATTTTCTTCGTAGTCGGCAAGGTGATCACTGATAGATGCTGAATTCATAGAGCGATTAAGCATAAGTTCTAACAGCGCTGAGTGGGCTTGATATAAATCTCGATCAGCATTCAGGGCGATACTGATTGATTGGGTGTAGACCGTAGAAAGTGTCTCAGTATTGTGTGCCAAATATCGACTGTTATTGATACTTATTGTGCTTACAACCAGTACTAAAATGGCAACAAAGCTCAACGGTACTGCAAACTTCTGCCTGACAGATAAATTATCAAAATTCAACATGGCGTATTTTCCCTAGCTTAGTAATTGCAAGTCTAGTTATTGAACAACTGTGCAAAGGGTAGTCTAGTTTTTATTGCTTTGCATTTAGACTTTTAAATAGTTATCACATCACAAATACATAGACCAAAGAGATAAAGCATTTTTCCGACAACCTTCTATACTTCGTTTCGTGAGAGCGGGTGACGTCTTTGGACAAAAGAGGTATAGAAATGAAATTAGGTTGGTCAAAAAGCGCAACAATAGAATGTGTTAATGCTGGTCTTGTAAAATTATCAATCGCGTTTTGCGCGATAGGCGCTACGGTAGCTCCTTCGTTTGCAAGCGACCTTAACTTCGATGTAAGCGGTTCATGGCGTCTTCGTTATGAACATCTAAATAACCCTATATTCCCGGCTTCAAGCGAAACGCGAGACCAAGTGAATCGGCGTGTGTCATCTCGTGTGCTACTTAAAACGGAAGCTAATTGGGATGTATTCAATGTCACCCTTGAATTAGCCGATTCCCGTGTATGGTTAGATGATAACGACCCTACGTTGAAATCATCACAGGTGAATACCTTAGAGCCTTTACAGTTTTTCGCGCGCTACACGCCCCAAGATAGCAAATACTTAAAAGGGATCACGGCAGGGCGAGTTACCTTCGATCACGGTAGTCGCAGGCTTATAGGCCAAGGCGTGTACCGCAATACAAAAAATGCTTTCGATGGCGTATTGGTCGATTACCAAGTTAGCGATTGGAACATTCGAGGTTTTTACTTACTGCCGGTCAGCCGACTCCCTAGCGACAGCGGTGCAGTTGCTGATGCAGAACGCGCTTTTGACAAAAGTTACAGTGAGCGTGAGTTTTTCGGTTTATATATTACATCACCTGATAAAAACGTGAAGCTACAGAGTTACTGGTTAAAAGAAGAAGACTCAGCAAAGCTTGCCACGAAAAATCGCGATTTGTACACACTTTCGGTTGATTACACAAAACTCTTTGCTGATACCTGGAAAGCGAATATTGAAGTCATTGGACAAACCGGCACATCACATCAAACGGCAAGTGCAAGCGACACGACAGAATTAGACGTAGAAAGCTGGCTACTTCATGCGAACGTGGGCAAGAAAATTACCCATCATACATTCTTACGTGGCGAAATAGATGCAATTAGCGGCGATAATGATAGTTCAGATAACACCATTTCAGACTTTGATAGCCTGTATGGTGTTAGGCGTTTCGATTTTGGCCCAACAGATGTTTACCAAGCAATGCCCAGAAGAAACTTGTATACGGTAGGGGCAAGAAGTGTGACCAAACCCACGAAAGAACACAACATCATGGTGAGCTACAAGGCCATGTGGTATCAAAAAGCACCAGAATCTGTCGATAACTTTATTGGGCATCAGGTAGAAGCAAGATGGCGCTGGCAGATACTACCTTCGTTAAGGGTTGCCGTTGGTGCGGCTTATTTGCTTAAAGGTGATGGCTTCGAGCGCGGCGATTACCCAGATGATAGCCAATTTGTATTTACCGGCGCGCTTTATAAGTTCTAATTCTTATTCATTTTAATCTAATACTGTTGGAAGCTCGCAATTTTGTGACGGGAATAGGTATACTCCGTAACCGCTTCTAGCAGTTTGTGATTAAAGGAAAGGGATTGAGTCACAGTATTTCACTCACACAATATCAACGCTTCATTCGCATGGTGCAGTTACTTGGTCCAGGCGTATTAATGGCCACAGCCGCTGTTGGCGGAAGCCATCTTGTTGCATCAACGCAAGCTGGCGCGAAATTCGGTTGGCAGTTAGTAGTACTTATTCTTGCGGTTAATGTGCTTAAGTACCCCTTTTTCCGCGCCGGTGTTAGTTATACCATCAGCACTAAGCAAACCCTGCAATACGGCTATCATCAAATGGGTAAGGGCTACCTTATTGTTGCGCTGTGTTTAAATGCTTTAGCATCTGTGGTGAACGCAGCAGCGCTACTGCTTTTTGCAGCAAGCTTGCTTTCTTATTTTCTCCCTTTCAATATATCTATTGCTATCGCCTCTGCGGCTATTCTCGGTGCCATTTTATTTATCTTACTGGCAGGGCACTTTGAAGCGCTTGAGGGTGTGGCAAAAGCCATTATGGGAGTGCTGGTTTTAGCAACCATCGCCGCTTTTTGTGCGGCGGTTATAAATATAGAGCCTACGCCAGCCAGCTTTGAGTCTCCCTCTCCGTGGACGCTAGCTACCGTAGGTTTTTTGGTGGTCACCATGGGGTGGATGCCCGCGCCAATAGAAATATCTAGCATCACGTCGTTGTGGTTAAAACGCCAATGTAAAACCCAAGCTGTCACGCCAAAAAATGCATTGTTCGACTTTAACTTAGGTTATGCGGTGACCACTATTTTAGCCCTGCTTTTCCTAGGTTTAGGCGCATTGGTATTACACGGAAGTGGCGAAACGCTTGCAACGGGAGGAATAGGCTTTTCACAGCAATTGGTCAGCCTTTATGCCAACACCATTGGCGACTGGGCTCACTGGCTTATTGCCATCGTAGCCTTTCTTTGTATTTTTGGATCAGCATTAACGGTTTACGATGGTTATGCCCGCGTGATTGCCGAAGCTATTTCATTAGTATTACCAAAGAAGATGGCGCGTGATGCAGTATTTGTTCCTGTGCTACTGGCAATGGCAGCCATCAGTTTTAGTATCGTATTGTTTTTCAAATCTGCGTTACTCGCTATGCTAGGGTTTGCGATGACATTGGCCTTTGTAACTACCCCTATGTTTGCCTGGCTAAATCACCGTTTAGTTAAAAGCGCAGCATTGCATGAAGATGCAAAAGCCAGCTGGTGGGTTACATTACTGAGCTATGTGGGTTTAGTGTATTTGTTTGGATTTTTACTGTTATTTGTATGGTGGAAATGGGGCTAGGCTGGAACTTAGGTTTTGCTAGGGCTGAGCTTGACGCGCCAAGTTACGATGACGCGCGTTTTGTGAAGATAAGCACTACTATTTGATATAGCACGTAAAAACCTGCCAGCAATGACACTAGCGCAATAATAGGGCTAAGAAACAACCAACAAAGCACATAAATAACAATTCCTTTCACCCCTTTTTCAGACGCCCTAGCAAATAAGTCTATGGCGCCCAAGATAAGTGCTGCGGCGCATAAAAGGCCAACTACCAGGGTTGTAACAATTAAAAGTGCGTTTTCCACTAAAAGGCTATCCTAGCTTCTTTTGCCAAAACAACGCGTGGCCTTCGCCCTCTGCCAGTTCATAGCTAGTAAAGCCAAACTTTTCATAGGCCGATTTTGCTACAGTGTTGTTACTTAATACTTCTAGCGTAATTTTGCAGCAGCCTTTCTCAAGCGCTATTTCCTCGACTTTATCTAACATCTTTTGGCTAAGTCCTAAACCACGGAACTCGGGCAGCACAGCGATATCGTGAGTATTAATAAGCGGTTTGCAGGCAAAGGTAGAAAACGCTTCAAAGCAATTTATTAGCCCAGCAGGCTTGCCGCCAACAAAAGCGAGAATGCTAAAGGCATGGGGTAATGTAGATAGTTTATCGACTAAATTGTCGTAGGTGTATTTAGAAAGTGCCTCAGCACCCCCCATAGGATCTTTCGCATATTCATTTAGCAAATAAGGAATAGCTTCTTTATGAGCGTCGTCAAAATAATCTGCTTTTATGATTTCTATATTCATACACACCTTCACTTCTTTATATGCCCCAGCTTGCTATAGATCCCAGTTGTAATGAGATGCCATGCTGGTGGATTTTACACTGCTACGGTTTACTTTGTTTCAGGTTTATCTTCTGCTTTTTTAACACGAATATTCGCATCGCCTAACGCATGGTTGTTCAACGACTTAATGGCAGCTTTAGCTTCGCCTGGCTTTGGCATTTCTACAAAACCAAACCCTTTAGAGGCACCGCTTTTTTCATCAACAACAATCGTGCAAGACTGCACAGAACCGAAGGTTTTAAATAAGCTAGCAAGCTCTTCTTGTGTAGTTTGTCTGTCTAAATTACGTATTAATATTTTCATTTTGTTTCCTGCGCGCTCGACAAGGTAAGAAGAGGCTTGTTATACAGCAAAGCTAAAGCGATGTAGATAGGTTTCGTGTTACTTCGCGGTATTCACGGTAGTAAATCAAATTTAAAGCACATCAACTCAAGGGCTGGGTAATTGGCTCCAATTCCCGTTTTGAATTTAAGGCGCATTGCGCTCTTTACCTTTAGGCGCATTGCGCTCTGACGGTGCGGTTTTGAAGTTTTTAATCACCTTATGAGGGTTAATGTCTTCACTATGGCGCTTGGCCGCTTCTGCCCACCACATCAATTGATGTAAAGTACGAGAAAAATAATCAAACCACGATGATTGGTCTTCCCCCGAACACATCTCTCCGTTTGCTTCGAATACTTCCTGCGCCTTAGGAATATGAATCATAGCCGATACTGGCAAGCAACCTAACTCAGAAAGATAAGTACGCATGCCAACCGCCGCTCGCATACCCCCCCATTGCCCAGCGGAATAGGTAACAATAGCGCTTGGCTTATAAGCAAATAACGAACTACCAAAATGATTTAGTAGATTCGAAAGGGCAGGGCTCATGGAATGATTGTACTCGGGGCTAACCATGACATAACCATCACAATTAGCAATTTTTTCAGCCAATGTATTTAGCTCCACAGGCGCTTTACCCTTTGCAAAAGCAAAATGGGGCTTAAACACGGCATCTAGAGGGTAATTTAACGGGTCTATTAATTCTACGTCATGCTCGTCGTAACGAAGCTGTAAGCAGGCCATTACCGCCTTTGCCACACGTTCACCAAGGCGAGCAGGTCTAGGTGGTGTGCTATCCCGTACCGTGCCTAAGAAAATAAGAAACTTCATTTGTACGCCCCTTTCACAAAACTATCCGGCTGAGCCGACAACGCCCGTGGTGGGAATAATAGTGAGGTACTGAAGCGCAAATCGCAAATCATCTCAGTGAATATTCCTTTGCAATTATCTTCCAAATCTTAATTCTGTTTCCATAATAGCCGCATTTATTAACTGAATCAGGTGTAATAGATTATAGGCATAGGTTTGGGAATCCGGTTTGATGTCGGTTTTGAAATCGTTTTGAAGAAGAACGCTAGTCCCCCATTTGCCATTGGAGATAATTTATTATGACGTTTACTCAATTACAGCATGCACGTGCTTTAGATTTACCAACGCGCGAAGCCATGCTTCATCGTGCACCATCCGTTCAACAGTTTTGGAATACGAACAACCAGCTGCTGAGCAATGCGTGGAAAGAGTGGGAAGCAAGTGAAAAAGAAAACTTATTCACCCTTGATGACTCCTTGCTAGATGCCAAGTTACGTAACGCAGTAATGCAAGCGTGGGAAAATCCCGAAAAAGAAACAGAAGTAAAAGCACTTTTGGAAGAGGTATCGCCTGATGTGTATCAATTCCAATTCTTTGATCCTGAACGTTTGGTTGAACTACGCGCCTATTTGGAAAAAGTATGGGATGCAGAAATAGCGTTAAGACCACCCTACGGTATAGTGTTAAACCGTCGTGGTGCCATGTTAGATGAGCGCTCGGAAGGGTATTTGGCTGCGCCAAGTTTTCAAGCGTTTTATCGCATGATGCTAGACACATACATGCGCCCAATTGCTCGTTTACTGTTTCCTGAAATTATGGGGTACGACACACAAACCTTTGGCTTTTCTATTCACTATCAGCCAAATACAGACACGTCGATCAGACCGCATACCGATGCATCAGCGGTAACGCTGAATATTAACTTAAATGTACCGGGAGAAACATTTACAGGCTCGACAGTAGACTTTTATGATGTGAAGGCGGGTAAAGTAAACCCATTAACGTTCAAGCCTGGTAGCGCTATGCTCCACCGTGGGAACGTACCGCATACGGCACAGCCTATCACCAGTGGCGAGCGAACTAATTTCGTACTCTGGTTGTATGGCAATCGTGGGCAAATGCCTCCACAAGGTGTGAAAGGCGTTAATGTTGATGCCCGTGAAAGATGGACAGTACCCTCTCAAGCACTAGATAACTTTGCACCATTTTAAGTGTGGTACCTAACAATAAATAGCAGCAATAACGGGGGAGTGATCCTCCGTTATTATTCTTTCGAATTCATTTTTTTAGCGGCCATAAGACCAACAATAAAAATGATAAAAATAACAAACCCAACTGACAGTAAAATATTGAGTAAAAAATCCATTCTAGCCCCTTAATCTTTTCAGGTAGTTGCGAGTACAACAGTCTTCGCAATGACATAACCTCTATTTATACCATCACTACGCCAGATTAGCCCATATTGTTGTTGCCAAATTGTTACCGGTATAACGGCAAAGACACACCGGTGCTAGGTTTGTTCGATAGGGGATGGTTCACTTATCAGTAACTTCGCAAAAACATGCTTGTCGTAAAAGCGCTCATTTTTATAAATGGCCTTTTTCAGTATAGCTTCTTCGTTAAAGCCTGATTTCAAAAGCAGTTGCATAGAGGCATGGTTACCCGCAAACACAGCGCCGAAAATTCTTACAATATTGGTATGGGCAAAGACAAAATCTGTCATTTGTCGAATAGCCTCTGCGGTTATGCCTTTACGCCAATACTGCTTATCAAGCCAGTAGCCAATCTCACCAGAGCGCTCATATTCAAACTGCCCTCGATTAACCCCAACGCACCCTACCAACACATTATCGTAAGAAATGGCTTTGATGATGCCAGATTGACTGCCTTCATTAACCCACCAGGCAGCATCTGCACTTGTATAAGGGTAAGGGATTTTAGTAGAAAGGAACTCGGTAACCGCTTCGTCATTTAAGATGTGTAATAGTCTATTAATATCATTGTCATTGAAGTTTCGTAGGGTAACCATTTAAATCCTAGGATTGCTAAGTACTTATTGCATTTACGAGAAATCTAAAATTCTATAAGACGTTGCATCACACGTATCTTTGCTCTTATCAATGTACACAGCCTGTGGGAAACCATAATCAATATCGAAGTCGGGCATTGCATTACTGTCTTTGGCGTTACTGAATTTAACGGGCTGTTCATTTGCCATATTCAAAAATTCAGAGAATATCTCATTGATAGTAACAGCGAATTCTATATCTGCTAGTTCGCTGGTACCACTATAGTAAGCGGACACGGCAATGTTATCTTCTACATAAATATCGATAGCAGGTAATTCGTCAGCCATTGGACAGTCTCCAGGTGAGCGGCTGTAAGTAAATGAGTAATCCATAATTGCAGCTGAATCCCACTTACTTTGATTTTCTAAAAGAAGAGACTTAACTTCTTCAATATCAACTGAAGGCGAATCGCTACTACTTCCACAAGAGCATAAAAACAATAACGAAAATCCGCATATTAAAAGTGGTTTCATAATGGTTCCTTCCTGAATTATAGCGTCCGTTTGAAATAGGAAATGTAAGTTAGATAATAACTTACCAAATTTTACAGTTTTACTCAGTCACAGCCTGCTTGGGGCTCATAAGATTCATGAGACCAAGATAAACCCAGCTACCTATCCATGTGAACAGACCAAGAAAGAAAGTGACTAATCCGGCAATCCACATTGAGCGATTTTGTTTTCGAGCTAGAAATACAGCTAGGATAGTTGGTGCGATGGTGAAAATTAATAAAACGATAGACATAAAATTTACACTGATATTCATGAAGCATCCTTGTTTGAATATATAAAAGTATTGGCAAATAGCCATCTACTCACGGGCACAAATACATGGGGTATTAAGTGCTAGCAGCCTTTAATCTAAAATTAGCGTAAAAACAACGTACAACAATAAAAGCAAAACAGGAAATAGTACACTGCCTTTTAGCATTGCAGATTTCTTTTGTTTTTTCCAAAAATAGTGGTGTTCAAGCTTTTCAAAATCAGATAGCCAATGATGGCAGTGCGGGCATTGGTTTCCAAGATACATTATCAATCCGCAATTAGGGCATTTAGCTGAAGGCTCATATGAACCATTTCCCCAAATTGTTGGCTTGGTAGGCAGTTCCACGTTGCTACTCAATTCTGCTAATTTGAAGTTCTTCTTCAACCAAAGTTAGCCTTAACTGAAGAGGTGGCTCCTGGCTGTACTCCTGAATCGATTGGATTAACAGCTCTAAAT
This sequence comes from Alteromonas sp. CI.11.F.A3, assembly GCF_032925565.1. NCBI lineage: Bacteria > Pseudomonadati > Pseudomonadota > Gammaproteobacteria > Alteromonadales > Alteromonadaceae > Alteromonas > Alteromonas sp. CI.11.F.A3. Next base: position 4,207,296 of record NZ_CP136708.1, on the reverse strand, counting down.
CTTCACTAGGAACTTCAAAGCTTTCTAGGTAAATCAAATATCCAGCCAGATCTGATTTCGATAAATGACGGTTTCCAATTAAGAGAGTTTTTTTGTTGTTCAGTAATGATCTACTATCTAATGGAACGTGGCGAATAAATGGTGACAAATCTTCAACTTCATTCAGCGACGGGATAGACTGAAATTTCTCCTGATAAATTGCAATATGGTAATCATCCCTATTGAAATCTAATAGCCGAAACAACGTTATCTCACCATTATCATCACTGATGCTTGCATAATAGCCACCCCAAGAAATATCTATATCCACAACAGTATAGCCTCCACAAAGTAAGTGACCCCTAGCGAAACAAAAATGAAAGACGCATTGATTGATGCCCGAACAAACCAAGCAAGATGCCCATACGATACTCCTGCTTTTTGTGACGCTATAACTATTAAGCCCATTAATCCAAACCACGGCGTAAAAAATACAATGGTTTTCCACTTTACAACCGAGACCGCCAAATCATGAAGCGCACCACTAACTAAAAATGTGATAAGAATAGAAAGGGAAATAGGGAGATAAGTGGCTAGCGGTCGCATGACATTGCGGGATAAATAATAGCTCCAAATTGGGTTCCAATAGTGCCAAAAAATGGGGAAAGATTTTGCACCGAAAGAACGTGAAAGCATATTCCTCATAGAGTGACTTGCACCCAAAGGAAGACCATTTCGCTTTTTAACGTATTGTGAAAGTGACAATGTACTGTGCATGATAATTCCGTATGTCTAATGCCAGCAAAAAACGACGCACTGACAAGGGGCCCCATGGAGGCCGAAGGCCGTAACAATTTTGACTGCCTTGTTTAACAGCTTGTTTTGCTTAAAAGCCCTCAATCCAAATAGTGCCAAACTTTCCCGTAACGGACACAGTAAGTGGGTTAATTGGTTTTTTATACGTTGCGCTCACTCAAACCTCTGACAACAAAAAAGTAATAAACTAAAAAGCCTAGCCATGAAAAGAGTAGTGAAACGAGAGACCAACCTAATTTGTGTACCCCTTTGGCTTTTTTTGATGTTAACGCAATTATTACTGGTAGAAGCGTTAGACTGAAAAGCACAATAAAAATAATAATTTGCCAAATACTCATGTTAAAAAAGAACTCCTTATCTTTTGTCTACAATTTGAACGTTGGTCTTACCCACACAACGGGCAAATATATTTTGGTTACATTACCAAGCGAAGCGCTGAGAGCCTACGTATTTTTGTCCCAGCGAACGTAGTGAGAGTGTTGATTGAGTTGTTATATTCAATTTGTTAAGACTTCGACCGAAGCTTTTGATTTAGATGCAAGCTCTAGCACCTGCTTGTAATTTAGGCCATCTAAGTGCTGGGATAGTAATTCGTAATTTACGGCGTTGCCATCTGGGTTACCCAAAAAAGCCAATGGGCTTTGAGTTACATCCATCTGTATAGATAGCAGAGCAATCATGAACTCATGTTTTTTCCTGTTTGGTAGAGATTCTACGATGGTGTTTATATCGTTTTCGAGTGAAGCAGCAGACTTTCCATTCAATACCAAGTTTTCATCTACACTGGCGCAGCCAGCAATAAGTAAAATAGAAAGTGTAAAAAATAAAGATTTCATAAAATTCCTTTTTGAATATAACTTCTAGATAAGGGGCGCAGGCATGTGGGCTAAAATCTGAGCGAAGCGAAACAGCCACATGTTTGCGTCCCAGGCCGCGCAGCGGGCGAGCTTAATTTTTTTGTTAGGCTGCATGCAGATCTATTGGCTCTACATTATCCAAGTTAATTTTCTTTTTCGCTTGCCAAAGCTCATAATTGTCTTGCATGCTAAGCCAACTTTCAGGGCTGCGCCCCAATACTTTTGATAGCCTTAAGGCCATTTCTGGCGTTACTGCACTTTTGCCCTTTACAACACGATTTAGTGTTGAAGCTGCAACACCAAGATGGGTAGCTAGTGATCTGCAACTTATACCATGTGGCTCCATGTAAATGGACTCAATAAATTCACCTGGATGTGGTGGGTTATGCATATTCATTAGTGATAATCCTCGTAATTTAAGATGTAAGCATTACCATCCGTGAACTCGAAAGTTACTCTCCAATTACCGTTTACTGATATTGACCAAATGTTAGATCTTTCTCCCTTGAGTTGATGGAGAGAAAAACCAGGTAGATTAATGTCATCAATATCTTGTGCGGTATGAATAGCTGCTAACTGCATACGAAGCTTTTTCGCATGCTTAGTTTGTATGCCTGAGGTTTTCCCTTTTTCGAAAAAGAGTTTCAGACCCTTATGTTTGCGTCCCAGCCCGCGCAGCGGGCGAACTTGATTTTTTTGTTATGCGCGTTTTACACCGCAGCCATATTATACGGTGAGACATGCAAAGAGCTTTGATGTTGTCTTGTTTGCCACAAATCAAAAGCATTTTGCAAACGAAGCCAATGGGCCGCAGACGGCTTACCGAAAACGAGTTCAAGACGAAGAGCCATCTCTGGGGTGATAGCCCCTTTACCATTAAGAACTTTCGATAATGTTTTACGGCTCACATCTAAATGTTGCGCTACGTCAGTAATGGTCAGTTCTAGAGCATCAATAACAAGATCTTTGAGTATCTCACCGGGGTGCGCAGGGTTATGCATATTCATTAGTGATAATCCTCGTAATTAACGATTTCAACATCTCGTCCAACAAAGCGGTATGTAACTCTCCAGTTTCCACTTACCCGGACAGACCAAATATCATTTCTGTTACCTTTGAGTTTGTGCATATGAAGGCCGGGTAAATCCATGTCATCAGGTGTTTCGGCTTGATCGAGATTCGACAGAATAAGACGAAGCTTTTTTTCGTGCTTTTTCTGAATTCCTGAAGTGGTTCCTTTAGCGTAAAACTTCTGAAGGCCTTTATGTATAAAACTCTTAATCATGGTTCCATTGTAACCTCAGGGGTTACGGATTGCTAGCGTAATTTTTTGAGCGCATAACTTTTAAATAAGGGGCGCAGGCATGTGGGGCATAATGGCGAAGCCGCCCCGCATGTATGCGTCCCAGCGAACGAAGTGAGTGACTTAATTTTTTTGTTATGTGCCAGCACACTTTCTACTGCCGCCATAACTTTACTGTGCCCAATAAATAAAACGTACCATAAATACAGCATACAATTGAGCTTACTAACCAAAATGTTATTGAATTTTGATGTACCACAGGGTCTGAGGTTAGAAATGGACCAACTAAACCTGCGATGCCACGCAACAAATAGATGGCAGTGATTAACGCTAAACAGGTTTTTAGTAGTGGTAATTTAACGATGATGCCTGCACCAGAAAAAGCATATAAGCCCCAGCCGGTAAGAATTGAAGCAATAACCAAAGTGGCAATTGTGGGATACGGGTCGCCCTGAGCAGCGAGCTGAGCCATTCGTTGACCAGCACCAAAAAAGAGATACCAGTCAGGACCGCCGAAAATACAACTAATATGAAGTAATGCAGCCAAGATGCTTAAACTGCCAGCGATTATTAGTTGACTATTCTTGCGCATTCAAATTCCTTTTGGCACATAACGGGCAAATATACGTAGGCTAAAATACCGAGCAGAGCGAGGGGTGCCTACGTGTATTTGTCCCCCGCGAGCGAAGCGAGTGTTTATGCGTTTGTTATGCACTTATACTGTCATCTCTATGAAAAACCGCGATTTTATTATTATCCAAATCCCGAATGTAAGAAGCAAAATAAGCATTATCATTTCGCGGGCCAGGCTTTCCTTCGCTAATCGAGCCTAGGCTGATTGCTAACTGATAGATCTCTTTAACAAGTTCATTACTGTTAACTTTGAGTGCCAACATGGTTCCATTACCGAATGTCGCAGGGTTTTCATTGTGTGGTTTAGTAATGGATAACTTTGTATCAGAGCCTGGAAATGCATAAAACACAACGTCTTCGGTTTTTGCTACTTGTTTTGCAGCGATTAGACCGAGAATTTGGTCATAAAACCCAATAGCTTTATTGAGATCGTTAGTTCCTAACGTAATGTGTGAAATCACTATCGATGTCTCCTAGGTGCATAGACACAATGACTCCCTGAGAAATGCTAGCCTCCGCATTTTCGTGGGTTAACTTTTCAGCCACCGGAGCGCCGGCCGGAGTCCATTATTAGTTTGCTTAAGACTAAATCATTTGGAGGCTAGCATGAACAAACATAGCATAGTTTTTTTAGGATTAGATACTCACAAAGAATTTCACGAAGTAGCTTATTGTGAAGAGCAGCGTGGAGTAAGTGCGGTGCACTATGGCCGCATTCCTTCTTCAAAAGTCAGCGTCAAAAAGCTTATCCGTCAGTTTGAATCGAAGTATCCGGGCGCGACAATTCATGTGGTGTATGAAGCAGGGCCATGTGGATATTGGATCTACCGACTTATCACAAGTTTAGGGCATTGTTGCTATGTTGTAGCGCCGTCCCTTATACCCAAAAAGCCTGGTGAACGGATTAAGACTGACCGCCGTGATGCACTTAAATTAGTGAAGTTACTAAAGTCGGAAGATCTTACACCTATCTATGTTCCTGAGCCTGAAGATGGAGCGGTAAGAGATTTATCCCGCGCTCGAGAGCTTGCGATGAAAGATTTAAAAGAAGCCAAATACCAACTCAAAGCGCTGCTGCTGAGAAACAATATTCGGTATGAAGGCACTGCTAATTGGTCGAAGAAACATCTGCGGTGGCTGACTGAACTGATATTACCTCATCCGGCGCAGCAAATCGTATTGCAGGAACAGTTGCAGACTATTGAAGAGCGGATCCGCCGCTTAGAAAGGCTGGATAATGAGCTAACCCATCATGTACACCAGTGGCGTTATTATCCTGTCGTTAAAGCGATCCAAGCCATGCGTGGTGTGAGGCTGCTAGTGGCGGTTGGGGTTGTTGCTGAACTTGGAGATTTACACCGCTTCGACCATCCTAGAAAGCTCATGGCTTATTTAGGCTTGGTACCCAGCGAACATTCCTCTGGTGGAAAACGGCACTTAGGCGCAATAACCAAATGTGGGAATGGTAGAGCTAGGCGCTTACTCATTGAGGGCGCACATAGTTATCGCTATCCAGCCAATATCTCGACGGATATTCAAATTCGCCAAGAAGGGCTACCCAAAGACATCGTCGATATTGCGTGGAAAGCACAGCTTCGTCTGTGCAAACGCTACCAGCGAATGAGTAAAAAAGGTAAGTATTACAATCTCATTATCACCGCAATAGCCAGAGAGATGGCAGCCTACATATGGGCTATCGCTAAAGAAGTGGTGCTTACGCCAGTTAATCCAAAATTGAGATTGAGCAGAGTACCTGCATGATAAGCGAGTTTGAGCTAACGCATTCGGATCAGGCCGCGGAATGTGGCACAACCTACGAGGGCGTTATGATGGCAATAACTTAACGGTTATTGACCCACGAGCATAGACTGATGAGAAAGGCTGAGCGGTCACCGGGATACGGCGGAGTGAGTAAGGTAGGCGCTGTTCACTGAAAGGTGAATAATCCATTAATACCACTGGGGCGACACTCGCCATGACAACCGACGACATTACTGCCTCATCCGGTGCGTTAGCTCATTTAATATGAGTAAGAACACAGCTAATTATGGACCGAAAAAATGTCAGGGAGACACTCGGTTTTTATTGACAAGGGGAGTCATACCAACGCCCGCCTAACAGGCGCAAGATGCTTGGCTAAAATTAGGAACGAAGTGACGCAAGCCAAGCATCTTGCGTCCTTTGTTGAGGCGTTTGTTAGTTGCCGTTTTTGCAGAGGTATTTCAGTAAATCTGCGTAATCAGCTAGTACTACATTAGCGGCTTCATCCATATTGTAAGATTCATCATCAATCATTTCAGCATCGTGATAAATTCTATACAAGTTTCCATTAACGCCATCATTTATGTTTATGAAATATGGATCACCGGAACCTAGTGAGCAACTAGCAACAGGAATGTACCCAAATTTCTTTACTGCGATTCCAGGATAAAACTCGTTAGCCTCATTTAGAATTTGATATTCATCGAGTAGCTTAAGGTTACCACCATCTAACTCTGACAAATCAGCGGATTCTGGAATTTCACAGTATTCGCCCACTAATTCATTTTTAATGATGAAATTTTTCCAATACTCCGGTATCAAAGACAATCTCCCTAGGCAACTAACCGCCCAACTTAGGGGCAATAACACGCAGGCTAAACTTGGAGCGGAGCGACTGAGCCTGCTTGTTATTGTCCCAGTGAGCGCCAGCGAACGGCTACAGTTGTTTGTTAGGTGCGTACTGATTAAGCCTCCGTATCAGAGAGTCTAGAAATACTAAATGCAGTCTGAGCCAATTTCGCACGATGTAACCAAAGAGAAAAACGGCCAAACCAAACTGATTAATGCAGCCAAGACAGCACCTATGAAATAACTAAGACTGCTGCAGTGTCGGTCCACGAGCTTGACAATGCAACCAGTAATAAAAATTGGCAATGAATAAACAATTACTAGTGTGATAATAAGTTCACGTTGCCTATTCACCCTGCCATATTCCGATGCTTCAAAATAGTAGCCATAAAGTATAAATAAGACAAAAGAGGCTAAATAAAATAATACGTTCCCCAATGTCGAGAGCCGTTTATTGACCTTGGCTGCTATTAGAAAAAAGACAACCCAAATAGCTAAAGAGATTAAGAAAACTGAAATCAATAGAGCCTACCCTGAAGCACCTAACGCTAAGCTAACGGGCGCAAACATGCGGCGAAAATGGCGAAGCCGCCGCGTGTTTGTGTCCCAGTGACCGAAGGGAACGAGTTAAGCGCCTTGTTAAATGCCTTCTTAAAACATCCTTTACCATTTTGTTTGAAGACCTGACTTCGTGATCCATTCCTTGCATTCATTTGAAATACTTTCTCTTTCTAATTGGAATTGACGATACTCGGTATTATTTGCGGTAAAGCTTGTATTTGGTGGTATACCTTTCCATTCCTGATATGTTGGCGTGTAGAAAAAATAACAAATAAGTCCATAAGTATGCTGAGCTCGTTTATTTCCTTGTTTGGCTTGCTCATACAAACTTTGAATAAACTCTGGCTTGCTATCCAACGAACCAAATTGGTGAATTACATTCTTCTGCAAAATCGCCAGTTGGTTGCGTTGGTTCGGATCATTCTTTGTGACACAGTTTGAAAGAATTGATGTGAAGTCTTTCGTAGCAACTGAACTTTCACAACCGTTCGCAATTATTTTCGAGCTAAACAAACAGAAAAAAATTAAAAGTGTTGTTCTGATACTCATAGGCATTTAACTTTTAAATAAGGGGCGCAGGCATGTGGGGCATAATGGCGAAGCCGCCCCTCATGTATGCGTCCCAGCGAACGAAGTGAGTGACTTGATTTTTTTGTTAGGTGCGTGCCTAAACCAACCTTTAATCAACTTTTTATACTTCCATCTGTAGAGTGGCAGTCTTTGCGATTTTAGAATAAATCATTGCATGGTCATTGTCATTTTGCTCCAAGTATAATTCCGAGATCTCTGTAGCAACCGATACAACGTATGAAAGCAGGTTGTACTTTTGCGCTAATTCAAGAGCCTTTAAATACACAGCTAATTTCACTTCACTATCCACAGTGAAGTCAGCAAGAGTTTCCCACTGAAACGGGTGATCTAGAGCTGAGTTCTTGTGAGTTTCGCAAATGACTCTAAGCTTATTATGTGCTTCCCAGTAAACTTTTGTTGAAGGCTCGTTGGTCATAGTCAAAGCGAGTTCTAGTATTTGTTCATGGAAAGGTGGTTTGAATGCCATTGAAGCACCTAACTTTTCAATAACGGGCGCAGGCACGTAGGGCATAATGGCGAAGCCGCCCTGCGTGTATGCGTCCCAGTGAACGTAGTGAGCGAGTTTATTGAGTTGTTATATTTGTGCTTATTCATTACTAGAAACAGTATACCTTTTGGACGTGCTTTCACACTGGTAATCAATAAAAGCAACCAACTCAGTGTTATTTGCGTCGGCAATAAAACTAGTAGATTGGGGTTCACTGGGGTGAGCACTACCAATAAAAGCTGATACTTCTTCGTCATTTTTAATAACAAAATGACCAGCCGCAAGAGGCTTACAAGAACCATCGAGTTCACTAGGACCTTTCAGCTCAATAGTTAAACCAAATTTATCCTTAGTTTTTATGACATCAAAACCTAAATTATCAGCTAGGTTGGTAGTAAGACTCGTGGCGTCAATAACTCTTGATGCATACGCTTGAACAGAAAAAACGATGACTAATAAAAGCGTTGATCTCATTGTCTTCCTTGAAAAATATAACTTTTCAATAACGGGCGCAGGCGCGTGGGGCATAATGGCGAAGCCGCCCTGCGTGTATGCGTCCCAGCGAACGTAGTGAGCGAGTTTATTGAGTTGTTAGGTGACATCTCAAACATCCTTGAGCAAAACTACCAATAAAAACGAAGAAAGCGCAGAGAAAGCCATAGCTAAAAAGTATTTTCTTGCCAAATTATGAGCGCACACAAAACTCGAATCACTTTGACGACCTTTCATATACGAGCGACTTATCAACGTAGCAGTCAGCTTGGGAGTTGCAAGTAAAATTAACTTTGTCGGCTCTACCGTTATACCAAAAACCTTTAAATTGTCTTGCGACTTCAACTCTTTGCAAACTAGGTCGAGTGCATTGACGTATTTATATAAAAAATACAAATAAGAGAAAGCGCCACATAAAAAAAGGCTTGTTCTTAGACTCTCCACTTATCACCTAACTTTAAGCTTTGGGGCGCTAACATGGGGCTATAATCGCGAAGCGGCCCCGTGTTAGCGTCCCAGCGACCGAAGGGAGTGCCAACAGCGTTTTGTTAGGCGTACAACTGAAAGTACGCAGCTCTGCTGCCACCACTAGCCAATTAGACCGCATGTTTAAATTATTAAATTTAAGATAAAACAACCCTGTGCGAAATGCCAGATGTTAACGACATTGCTGGATAAATGAGCGAGTTTAGAAAGCTAGTGATGTTGAATGTTGGCGTTGCGGTGTTGATGAAAAGCGCGTTGCTAAAGCCGTTGAAACTACCGAAAAGCTAGCCGCAAAGACAACCTAGTGAAACAGCCTTTATGCTGGAATGTCACGATTGACCCCCTTTTTTAAGCTGTAAGTAAATGACGCCTAACGCCCTGCTTAGGGGCGGAGACACATGGGCTAAAATTTAGGAGCGAAGCGACGCAGCCCATGTGTTTGCGTCCCAGCGAGCCCGCGAGCGACTACAGCAGTTTGTTATGCGATTTTGTTAAGATAACCTTGGATTGCCTGCTGGTGTTGCTGAAGGCTGAATTCATCCGGACAGCAACAATAGAGAGGTTCGTGATAGACCAGCCCTAGGTAGCCAGAGATTAGCTCGAATTGGCTTTTGAAACTAGAAGGCAATTCCGCATCTGTACCTGTAGCAACTACCGATATTGGCATACCCCGCAGCTTTCGCCCTAGTTCTCTGTTTACTGTTAGCAAATCAGTAATACGGTCAAAGAAGGTTTTCATCTGTGCCGACATGGAATACCAGTATACAGGCGTAGCGAATACAACAAAGTCTGATGACACTATGCGTTCAATTAACGGAATAAAGTCATCAGATTTATTGCGATTTTCGTAATCAAAATATGAAATTGATAACTTTTGAAGATCAACGGTCTGGGCTTGAAGACTATCTGCAATAACATGGGATAACTTTGCAGTATTACCATCAGACCTAGAGCTTGCTATAACTACCAAAAAATTCAAATCGATATCCTTATCGCATAACGCTAAGCTTTGGGGCGCTAGCACGTGGGCTAAAATCCGAGCGAAGCGAGCCAGCCCACGTGTTAGCGTCCCAGCGACCGAAGGGAGTGCCAACAGCGTTTTGTTAGGCGTACAAAGGAAAGTACGCAGCTTTGCTGCCACCACTAGCCGATAAGGCCACTTATTTAAATTATTGAAATTAAGATAAAACAACCCTGTGCGAAATGCCAGATGTTAAGGACATTGCTGGATAAAAGAGCGAGTTTAGACAACTTGTAGTGTTGACTGTTGGCGTTGCTGTGTTGATAAAATCCGCGTTGCTAAAGTCATTTAAACAACTGAGAAAGCTAGCCACGAAGACAACCTAGTGAAACAACCTTGATGCTGAAATGTCACTGCTGAACTTACTTTTTAATGCTGTTAGTAAATGACGCCTAACTTTTAAATAAGGGGCGCAGACATGTGGGGCATAATGGCGAAGCCGCCCCGCGTGTTTGCGTCCCAGCGAACGAAGTGAGTGACTTAATTTTTTTGTTATGCCCTTTACGCATTGGGTATTTTAACTAGCAAATCCGTGACGCCTAAATCTACACCAAGTTGTGACAACAGTGTAGACACCTGTCCACGATGATGAGTTTGATGATTAAAGAAATGCAGCAATAGATGTGCGAAGCATTTTGAATACGAGACGCCTCCCATATTTTGATAGTTTAGGTCACTTGCTAAAACGCCCTCGGAAAGCTGATTAACAAAATTCAAGATTGTATTATCCAGATTTACCCTTTCTTGTTTAAGCAGGGCGAGTTCTGAGAACAGAAGTGTGTCTAGTTTTTCAGGTTTAGGCTTCGATGCTAACGAATCTAATGCTGTAAAAGCTTTGGGATGAGTGGCAAAACGTTTAAGCCAAATTATATCTGCCACCACGATATGATTGAGTGTACCGATGATAGATCCAAAGAAAGCCCCTCTATCCTTGGCAAGTTCCACTGAGCTTAAATTCGACGCAGCAGAATAGATAGAAGCGTTCATCCATTTATTGTATTCAGCCATTAATATGAAATTGCTTTTCGAAGACATTCGTTTTCCAGAAGGGCATAACTTTTAAATAAGGGGCGCAGGCGCGCAGGGCATAATGGCGAAGCCGCCCTGCGTGTATGCGTCCCAGCCCGCGCAGCGGGCGAACTTGATTTTTTTGTTATGCGGTGCGGTTCTTAACTGCATCCGCTTCGCGCCACGTGACCGCTAGATAAAGTATGAGTATAGCGGTACTTATTTCTATAATACTAAAAAACACATAGTGAAGGGTGCCGCCCATATAAAGGGTGTAGCTTTGTATTGAGCCAGTTATTAAAGCTGCAACAATATTGAGATACTTGTTAATACGAAACACCAAAACCCGTGACAAAACTATCATTGCCATGGGGATTTGCATGATAAACGCAAAGGAAAGCAAAAACTCTTCCGTAAGCTTCATACCTCCGATTTCGCCGGCAATAAACCCTTTGAGCGTCTCTGCGTGGTGAAGAGAAAATATGTCGCAGTAGATATAGTTAACTGAGAGAAAAATCCATAACACTGATAGAAGCTGTTTTCTATCGCCATTCCATTCGAACATATAATTTCCTAAAAGTATGACTTCAACACATGCAAATAGAAAACAAAAAAGGAGTTATTTCAAGACAATACAAATACCTTGTTACAATTGAGGATAAACCCAGCCAAATGACTTTGGGTTTATACAAGTGTAAGCCCCGCATAACTTTAAGCTAAGGGGCGCAGATGCGTGGGGCATAATGGCGAAGCCGCCCCGCGTATAGGCGTCCCAGCGACCGAAGGGAGAGGCTTAAGCGCTTTGTTAGAAGCAGAGCCTGTTCCTTTGGCCTAATTAAAAACTAATAAAGTCAGCATACGATTGATTGTTAACACAAACAAGCGAAATGCCAACGATGTGATGTTGGTGATTTGAAGGAAACAAACCGCCTTTTGAGCTAACAAACGCAATGGCGCATGCTGGCAGGAAGTAAGAACTTGGCGATTAATCGCCTATTGCGCGACCTTTAAAGTAAGCGCGGTGATATTAAAACTACCAATGCTTGGGCGATGTTGGAAACAGCAGGTGAGGGCGATTGAACTGATATTTTTATAAAGCCAAACGTAGTTTAGGCTGACGCCTTCTAACTTTAAGCTAAGGGGCGCAGATGCGTGGGGCATAATGGCGAAGCCGCCCCGCGTATAGGCGTCCCAGCGACCGGAGGGAGTGGCTTAAGCGCTTTGTTAGAAGCAGAGCCTGTTCCTTTGGTCTTATTAAAAACTAATTAAGCCAGCATACGATTGATTGTTAACACAAACAAGCAAAATGCCAGTGCAGTGATGTAGGTGATTTAGCTGAAGCAAGCCGTTCTATGAATTACCAAATGCAATGGCGCTTGCTGGCCTAGAACAATAACTTGGCGGTAAAGCGCCTATTGCGCGACCTTCGAAGTTAATGCGGCGAAGTTAAAACCACCAAAAGCCAGAGCGATGCTGGTGAAAGCAGGTGAGGGTAGTTGCATTGAGATTTGTATTGAGTCAAACGAGGTTTAGGCTGGCGCCTTCTAACTTTAAGCTAAGGGGCGCAGATACGTGGGGCATAATTGGCGAAGCCGCCCCGCGTATAGGCGTCCCAGCGACCGAAGGGAGAGGCTTAAGCGCTTTGTTAGAAGCAGAGCCTATTCCTTTGGCTTTATTAAAAACTAATGAAGTCAGCATACGATTGATTGCTAAAGCAAACAAGCAAAATGCCAGTGCAGTGATGTAGGTGATTTAGCTGAAGCAAGCCGCCATTTGAATTGGTAAACGCAATGGCGCTTGCTGGCCTAGAATAAGAACTTGGCGGAAAATCGCCTATTGCGCGACCTTTGAAGTCAATGCGGCGAAGTTAAAACCACCAAAAGCCAGAGCGATGTTGGTGAAAGCAGGTGAGGGTAGTTGCATTGAGATTTGTATTAAGCCAAACGAGGTTTAGGCTGGCGCCTTCTAACGCTTCAAATATGGGGCGCACGTTGTTTGTGCGTCCCTGCCATAATTTGTTTGTTATATTGCGACGTTGCCAACCCTTGATTTATTTTATACTGCATATAAATCACATGAAATATTGACGTAATAAAAGGGTTTAACCAAAGCTTATCACCACGATTAGAGCCCGCGATTAAATTAATACGATTACGTACCATAATTATCCAAGTAACGTCGAAAATACTTGAGACAACATGAATACCAATTGAGCTTCTTAAAATAGTAGGCTCATTCAGGTTAACTAAGCCATAAATTAAACTACCTAAAGATATAGTGAATAAGAAAATGGTTATTACAATGAAAACATTGGGTATTCTGTGTTCGGTCTTTTGATTAATACTGTTTGAGAATTGATAAAGCTTATATATTAAATATGCGCCAATAGTAAGCACACAAAGGGCTAGAGTCTTTGCTACTGAATCAACTTCAAATATATCTGTAAGTCCCTTTTTCATTTATTCTCCAAAGCTGAAAACACACTGAATTCATTTAGCAATATAACAATTTAGTGTACGGAAAAAATCCTTTATGCAAGGCGGAAAATTTCCATATATCACGCTAATAATGTTTCAACTTTCGCACGTAAGTTAACTTATATCAATATCCTACACTTTGTATCTGAAAACACTGTACTTAAGTACGGAATTCTTCCTTTTTATTTTACGTCGTATCAAAAAATCGTAATGCTGTATGTAATTACAGTTAAATATGAGAAGTAAAAATGAAGTCGATGTTTATGCAAATGGTGATTCAACACATGCGAAATCGCCGTTATGCCAAGCGCTCTATCCAGCTTTATAGCGGGTGGATTATTAGTTATATACGCTTTCACAATACTAAGCATCCTGCCGAGATGGGCGATAAAGAGGTAGAGTTGTTTCTATCTCACTTAGTGAATATAAAGAATGTGGCGCCAGCCACGCAGGCGAGTGCACTCAATGCGTTGGCATTTCTATATCGAGACATTCTAGAAAAACCGCTTTCTTTAAATCTTGATTTCGTTGCAAGCCGCAGGCAGGCCAAGCTGCCTGTTGTGCTTACGCAAGACGAAGTAGTCTCGCTTTTTACTCAACTTCCCGCTCATTTAAAGTTACCTATTTCATTGCTGTATGGAAGCGGTTTGCGTTTAATGGAAGCGGTTCGGTTACGGGTGAAAGACATCGATTTCGATTATAACGCTATTCGAATTTGGGATGGAAAAGGTGGAAAGCATCGTGTTGTTACGTTAGCCGCAGAGCTCAAGCCTGGGCTTACTCGGCAAATAAGTATGGTTGAAAATTACCTCATCGCTGATTTAGATAACCCTAATTATCAGGGGGTATATTTACCTCATCGTTTACGTGTAAAATATCAAAATGCGCCTAAAGAGCTAGGCTGGCATTATCTTTTTCCCTCTTCCCGTTTATCGGTTGATCCCGAGAATAAAAAAGTGCGTCGACATCATATTGATGAATCAAGCATACAAAAAGCAATAAGAAATACTGCCAATGCATGCGGGCTTAAAAAGAAGGTTACGCCGCATACCTTACGGCATTCGTTTGCTACTCACCTTTTACAGTCGGGGGCCGACATCCGCACGGTGCAAACGCAGCTTGGTCATTCTGATGTGAAAACCACCCAAATTTACACGCATGTATTGCAACAGGGCGCGCAGGGGGTAGTTAGCCCGCTTTCCCGTGTTTTAAAATAGTATTTTTTTAAAAGCATTAAACGTTAAAGCTAATTAACAAAAAAGGGCCCGAAGGCCCTTTCAACAAAACGTATTTAACTAATTAAACACGTTCAAATACAGTAGCTATACCTTGGCCTAAACCAATACACATGGTAGCTAAGCCTAGCTCTACATCTTGCGATTCCATCAGGTTAATCAAGGTACCTGAAATACGTGAACCAGAACAACCTAGTGGGTGGCCTAGTGAAATAGCGCCGCCGTTAAGGTTAATCTTGTCATCAAGATTATCCATCCAGCCTAGTTGCTTAATGCACGAGAGTGCTTGGGCTGCAAAGGCTTCGTTGAACTCAGCAAGTTGAATGTCGTCCATGCTAAGGCCTGCACGTTTAAGTGCTTTTTGGGTTGCCGGTACTGGGCCGTAACCCATAATCGCGGCATCACAACCCGCCACTGCCATTGAACGAATTTTAGCGCGAGGTGTTAAACCTAGTGCTTTCGCTTTATCGGCAGACATAAGCAACATGGCAGACGCACCGTCAGACAACGCTGAAGACGTACCCGCAGTAACGGTTCCATTTATTGGGTCGAATACAGGGCGAAGTTGCGCCATGCTTTCAGCGGTGCTTTCTGGGCGAATAACTTCATCATAATCAATCAGTTTAAGCGTACCGTTGGCATCGTGACCTTCAATAGGCACAATCTCGTTAGCCCAGCGGCCTTCAAGGTGCGCTTTATGTGCTAGTTGATGCGAACGTGCACCAAAGGCGTCTTGCATTTCACGGCTAATACCATTTTGACGGCCAAGTAGCTCGGCGGTCATGCCCATCATGCCTGATGCTTTTGCGGTGTACTTAGCTAGGCCTGGATGAAAGTCGATGTTGTAGTTCATGGGTACATGGCCCATGTGCTCAACACCACCAATCATGTATATATCGCCACGGCCGCTCATAATACCGCTAGTAGCGTCATGCAATGCTTGCATCGAAGAACCGCATAAACGGTTAACGGTTACTGCACCTGTGGTACGTGGAATTTGGGTTAGCAACTGGGCATTACGCGCAATGTTGAAACCTTGTTCTTTGGTTTGCTGTACACAGCCCCAAATAATGTCTTCAATTTCTGCTGGATCAACACCAGGGTTGCGCTCAAGTAACGCGGTCATTAGCGCGGCAGACATCGTCTCTGCACGAACATTTCTAAATACACCGGCTTTCGAGCGTCCCATAGGGGTACGAACACAATCGATAACTACGACTTCTTTCATTATTAGTCTCCTTGGGAATTAAGCGAAGTAAGATTTACCTTCAGCGGCCATCTTGCGAACGCCATCTGAAATTTGGTAA
Source organism: Alteromonas sp. CI.11.F.A3 (assembly GCF_032925565.1). Classification (NCBI taxonomy): domain Bacteria; kingdom Pseudomonadati; phylum Pseudomonadota; class Gammaproteobacteria; order Alteromonadales; family Alteromonadaceae; genus Alteromonas; species Alteromonas sp. CI.11.F.A3. The sequence goes on along the minus strand of NZ_CP136708.1, from coordinate 4,191,433 downwards.
ATCGGGCCAAGACTGGCGTATTTGTCGGCTAGTTCGACAAAGTTCGCTAATCCCATTGTTTCAATCCAGCGGAATACACCACCGCGGAATGGAGGGAAGCCTAAACCGTAAAGTAAGGCCATATCTGCTTCAGCTGCAGTACCTACAATGCCTTCTTCTAGGCAACGAATTGCTTCGTTAGCCATAGGGATCATCAAGCGTGCAATAATATCTTGCGCGTCGAAGTCTTTGGTATCGGCAGTAATAGGAGCAAGCAAGCTATACGCTTCTTCAGCGGCCACTTTGGTAGGCTTGCCGCGCTTGTCTTTACCGTAGTTATAAAAGCCTTTGCCATTTTTCTGGCCTAAGCGTTTTTCTTTATAAAGCACAGTTACTGGGTCGTCGCCAATACGTGCCATACGCTCTGGAATACCCGCAGCCATAACGTCTGCAGCATGGTCGCCAGTATCAATACCAACAACATCCATTAGGTAAGCAGGGCCCATTGGCCAGCCGAACTGTTTCTCCATTACTTTATCAACGGCAACAAAATCAGCGCCATCTATTAGCAACTTACTAAAGCCTGCAAAGTAAGGGAACAATACGCGGTTCACTAAGAACCCTGGGCAATCGTTAACTACGATAGGGGTTTTACCCATGCGAAGTGTGGTTGCCACTACGGCATTGATAGTGTCTTCCGAGGTGTTTTCACCACGAATAATTTCTACCAATGGCATGCGGTGTACTGGGTTAAAGAAGTGCATACCACAGAAGCGTTCTGGCTTGTCTAAGCTTTTCGCTAGTTGGTTAATTGAAATAGTAGAGGTGTTAGAACAGATGATAGCGTCATCGGCCACTACGTCTTCTACTTCTTTAAGCACTATGCCTTTTACTTTCGGGTTTTCAACAACCGCTTCAATCACAAGGTCTGCGTCTTTAAGCGTGTTGTAGTCAAGGGTAGGCGTAATAGCGTTAAGGGTTTTTGCCATGGTTTTGGCATCAACTTTACCGCGCTGCATACCTTTACCAAGAATATTGGCGGCTTCGTTTAAGCCTAGGTCTAGTGCATCAGTGTTAATGTCTTTCATTATCACTGGCATGCCTTTAACAGCACTTTGATACGCAATACCGCCACCCATAATACCTGCACCCAGTACGGCATTAAGTTTTACATCTTTTGTGGCAGCTTTAGCTTGTTTCTTACCTTTGCCTTTTACTAGCTGGTCGGCTAGGAAAATACCAATTTGCGCTTGCGCTGCATCGGTTTTAGTTAGGGCTACAAAGCCTTCGTTCTCAAGCTTAAGTGCGCCGTCGCGGTCAAGGCCAGCGGCTTTTTGAACGGTTTCTACCATTTTGTGCGGAGCAGGGTAGTGTTTGCCTGCTTGGGCAAATACCATAGCTTGCGCCGTAGAAAAGCTCATCATGGCTTCGTTTTTGTTCAGTTGTAATGGGGCTTTTTTCTGAGCACGACGTGCTTCCCATTTAAACTTACCATCTACTGCATCTTTCAGCATAGAAAGCGCGCTGTCACGTAATGACTCAGGTGCAACTACGGCGTCAACGGCGCCTTCAGCAAGGGCTTTCGCGCCTTTGCGATCTTTACCCGTAGTCATCCACTCTAGTGCGTTATCAGCACCAATCAAACGAGGTAAACGTACTGTGCCACCAAAGCCAGGCATTATGCCTAGTTTAACTTCTGGTAGGCCAATAGAAGCTGTTGTATCTGCAACGCGAAGGTCACAGGCTAGTGTCATTTCACAGCCGCCGCCCAGTGCGAAACCGTTAATGGCAGCAACGGTAGGGAAAGGCAAATCTTCGAAGCGGTCAAACACTTGAGATGTGTTTGCTACCCAGTTTAGTACTTCGGCTTCATCCATCGCGAATAAGCCGGTAAATTCGGTGATATCAGCACCTACAATAAATGCAGATTTTGCGCTGCGTACTACTAAGCCTTTAACACCGCTTTCTTTAAGCAGTGCTTGGGTTGCTTCATCAAGCTCGGTCACGGTTTGGCGATCGAACTTGTTTACTGAACCTTCGGCATCAAATACCAGTTCAGCAAAGCCGTCATCTAACAGACTGACGGATAGACTCTTGCCTGTGTATATCATTATCATCTCCTTCGGCGTTGGCCGGGATATTAGTGAAGCAATCTAACCATTCGCTATAAGCGTATAAACCAATCATACATTCTGGTCGTACCACAACACTAATGCATTAGGGTGGCTAGCTTTTTAACTAAACTTAAACAAAATATCAATGAAAAATTCAAACGAGTGTTTCAATTGTTAAAAATGGTGGCCATTCATTGAAAATCAAGCTCGATTTCAATAATAGTGTTTGTATAATGGGCACTATTGACGCAAAGCGCCAATCCAGCATAAGAATAATCTACAATCATGGCATTAATGTTTGTAAGGTATAACTAACAGCGCTGGCACTTTTTTACTTCTGTGGCATGGAGCCACGCCGATAATTTATCGGCTTTCAAGCAAGCATCGTTCTATAATTACACCAACTCTGGTGTGTTTGAATGCAACAAGGGGTAGGAGTTCACATTGTGTCGAATAAAGTAGGTGTAAGTTTTCTTTCAACAGCGGTAACGCTCTTCAAGCGGTTACCTATGCACAAGTCGTTTCACGTTTTCACATTGGTAGCTATTTCAAGCTGCTTTCAACTCAGTCATGCGCAAGTTTCTCCGCTATTCCCTGATGACATCTACGCCGATGAGCGAGCTCGTTTCTTAATGTTAGAAAAGAGCCTGCGTACATTACCGAAAAGACGTTTAGAAGATTTAGACGCAGAAATTTACGGGTTGGCGAATTACCCTCTTTATCCGTACCTACTTCGTTTGCGATTAGAACGCACCATGTCGCTTAAAACCCAGCGTGAAGTAGAACAATTCTTAGAGGATTACGCGGGGCAACCGGTTAGTTATGGTTTGCGCTATCGCTGGTTAAATTACCTAGCCTCTCGTGGTCACGAAAATGCGTTTTTAGACAGCTATCGAAATGGCATGGGGGCCAAACTTACCTGCCAAGCGTTAGGTTACAAGTTAAAACGTACCGACGATCCTAAACCTGTGCTAACCGATGTAGACCCACTTTGGTATAGCGGTCAATCACAGCCCGATGAATGCGACCCATTATTTGCAAAGTGGCGAAGTAATGGCCTCATGACGCCAGACAAAGTAGTTAAGCGTATAGCCATTGCAGCGAAAGAAGATAACCGCCGTATTATTCCTTATTTAAAACGCCAATTGCCCACCAGTCATCAGTATTTAGCTGATGCGTGGTCATCGGTATCACGTGATGTAAGTTTAGTTAATCGAACTCGTCTGTTTCCTATGAAGCACAAGCATAACGAAGCTGAAATTCTAACCTGGGGAATTGAAAAGCTGGCGTGGAGAAACCCTAGAGCGGCGATGAAGGCATACAATACTTATGCCCCGAAAAACATTTTTTCCGTGCCTGAACTACATATTATACAGCGTGCTATCGCGCTAAGTGCCACGCTCGACTTTTTGCCTGAAGCCCATGAATGGTTAGATAAGGCCGATATCGCAGGTGCTAGCGATGATGTGAAATTATGGCATGTGTCGTTTTTGCTTCGCGCCAAGCAATGGCAGCGTGTAGTGGATGTCATCGATGCCGCCAGCCCTGAACTTCAGCAAGAAGAAAACTACCGGTACTGGAAAGCGCGCGCCCTCGAAGAACTAGGGAATGTGATGCAGGCCACGGTGATGTATCAGCAGCTAGCCAATGAGCGCAATTATTATGGCTTTATGGCCAGTGCCCGTATTAATAGCCAGCCAAATTTGTCTCATACGCCAGCGCCTCGGGTACAAAGTGCGGTGCAAGCCATTGCCAATACCCCAGCTACCCAACGAGCGATGGAGTTTTACCGTTTAGAACGTTCAACCGAAGCGCGTCGAGAGTGGCGCTATTTATTGTCGAATTTACCCGACTCACAAGTAACAGACGCCGGTGTGTTGGCTTACGAGTGGGGGATATACGACCAAGCCATCATCAGTTTCGCTAAAAGTGGTTATTGGGACGATGTTGAACGTCGCTTCCCCTTGGCGTTCGAGTCACAGTTCAGTGAAAAGAGTGAAACCTACGACGTATCAAAAGCGTTTGCTATGGCAATTGCCCGTCGTGAAAGTTCGTTCATGGTAGATGCGGTATCGCCGGTGGGCGCGGCAGGCTTAATGCAACTTATGCCAGGTACAGCGCAGTATTTGGCTAAAGAGAAAGTGAGTCGAAATACCTTGTTTCAAGTTGAGAATAACCTCGACTACGGCGTGCAATATTTGCGTTATTTAGGCGATAAGCTAGATAATAATCCGGTATTGGTGTCGGCATCGTATAACGCTGGTTGGCGTAAAGTGTTGGAATGGTTACCTGCCGGCGAAGCGTTGCCAGTGGATATTTGGATTGAGAATATTCCTTACAAAGAAACCCGTAGTTATGTGAAAGCGGTGTTGGCTTATCAGTATATTTACGAGCATCAGTTGGGGGAAAATAAAAATGTGTTTCCGCAGCTTACTCGAGATGTTATTCCTTCTTCAAGTGCAGTGAGCACCCATCCTGTAACGGGAACCTTGCAATTGGCGCCTCGCTAGCGCCGATGAATAACTAGTTATACAAGCCGCTCGGTGAAAGCCGAGCGGCTATCGTGGTACACTCTTTGCCTTAAACATAAGCGCACGTAAGAGCAAGCGCACTTAACGACAATGGCTAATATTTTTCTCTTCTCGCGTAGTAGCGACGCTAGCTTGGTACCAGCGCAATTGAAATGGCTGGTAACCCCTTGCTAATTGAAGAAGACCAATTAGCCATGCAAATCAAAAAACTTAAATGAGGTGTTATGTCAAAACATCAGGCAAGCTATCAGCAACATATCGAGGAACTTCAATCTCGCACTCGCGAAGCACTTCAGCGTGAAGGGCTAGAAGGGTTAGTCATCCATTCAGGGCAAGGCAAGCGCTTGTTCTTAGACGACAACCATTATCCGTTTAAGGTAAACCCACAATTTAAAGCATGGGTGCCGGTTATCGATAACCCCAATTGCTGGTTAGTGGTTAATGGTGAAGATAAGCCCACCCTTATTTTTTACCGCCCTGAAGATTTTTGGCACAAAGTACCGCCAGAGCCACAAGATTTTTGGACCGACAGCTTTAACATCATTCTGCTTCAACAAGCCGACGCTGTTGAAAAGCACCTGCCTTACGATAAGCGCGGTTTTGCTTATATTGGCGAATACATTGAAGTAGCCAAAGCGCTAGGGTTTGAGAACGTAAACCCAGATAGAGTGCTGCATTATTTGCATTACCAGCGGGCGTATAAAACCGATTACGAACTAGAATGTATGCGTGAAGCAAACAAGCTAGCGGTAGCGGGGCATAAAGCGGCAGAGCAAGCCTTTATTGAAGGTAAAAGCGAATTCGATATTAATTTAGCGTACAGCGCAGCGTGCCGCCAAGGCGATAACGATGTGCCTTACACCAGTATTATTGCGCTGAACGAACATGCAGCCATTTTGCACTACATGCAATGCGATACCACTGCGCCTAAGCAGTCGCGTTCATTCTTGATTGATGCAGGCGCGAATTATCACGGCTATGCTGCCGATATCACGCGTACTTACAGCCAAAACTCAACGTTGTTTTCCGATCTTATTCAGGCCGTTGATAAAGTAACGCTAACTTTGGTTGATTCTTTAAAGCCAAGTGTGGCTTATACCGATATTCATTTGCTAGCCCATGCGGGTATCGCCCAAATTCTACAAGACACTGGCATTGTGAATCTTCCTGCGGCAGATATTGTAGAGCAGGGCATTACACGAACCTTTTTCCCACATGGCATTGGGCACTTCTTAGGGCTACAAGTGCATGATGTAGGTGGTTTGGTCAATGACGACAGAGGTATACCTAAACCTGCCCCTGAAGATCATCCATTCTTACGCTGTACGCGCATGATTGAAGCGCGTCAGGTATTTACTATTGAGCCTGGTTTGTACTTTATCGACAGCTTGTTACGAGATTTAAAAGCAACCCCAGCGTCGAAATACATCAACTGGGATACTGTAGATACTTACCGCCCATTCGGCGGAATACGCATTGAAGACAATATCATTGTGCACCGCGACAAAAATGAGAACATGACCCGAGACCTCAATTTAAAATGATCTCATCGCGGCGCATTACTCTATGATTAATAGCGTAAGGCTTAAAAATTTATAGATGCGCTAAGCAAAAAAAGACAGCCAATTTCGAGCTGTCTTTTTTTATGGATATTGAGCATTTTGCCAGTAGTGTTAGGCCAAGTAACGGAACAACTCAAGGCAGAGGGAGCCAACATGCAAGACCCCGATATTGTAAATTTGATTATTGTGGCCACGTTAGCTGGGCTAGCCATGCCAGCTGGTGCGCTATTATCTAAGATGAAAGGTTTGCGCCCTAAGTGGTTAGAACAAGAATTACGACACGGTATTCTTGCGTTGGGCGCTGGCGCATTAATTTCAGCGGTTGCTTTAGTATTAGTGCCTGAGGGTATTGAAGACGTATCGGTACTAATGGCGTGTAGCTGCTTTATCGGCGGGGCACTTGCCTTCATGGCGTTGGATATCTATTTGGCTAAGAAGAAAACCGCAGGCAGCCAACTTGCCGCCATGTTAAGTGATTTTGTGCCAGAGTCTGTGGCACTAGGCACCACTGCTGCATTAGGTGGCGGTACTATGTTGTTAGGTGTGTTAATTGCGGTACAGAATTTACCGGAAGGGTTCAATGCTTATCGTGAAATGACCCCAACGAATAAAAACCGCAGCACTAAGCTTATTTGGATTTTTGTACTAATGAGCTTGCTTGGGCCGCTCATGAGTGTGATAGGGTTTTATTATTTGGCAGATTTTCCCGTCATCATGAGTGGCATTATGCTATTTGCTGCGGGGGGAATTTTGTATTCTGTATTTCAAGACATCGCCCCAGGTATTCGTATGGAAAACCATTGGTTACCGCCACTAGGCGCTATACTCGGCTTCTTGGTGGGGCTGGTGGGCGCGATGCTTGAAGGGGGCTAACGAACGCACTAGCTAGTGCGTTCTACCGAAATATGAGCAAGGGCAATCAATGCCTCTTTATAAGGTGAATCTGGAATAATAGACAAACTATCAATAGCCATTTTCACTTCGTTGTTGGCACACGAACGGGTGTAATCTAATGCCCCAGTGCTTTCCATGATTTTTTGAATACGAGTGAGGTGAGGTAAACCGTTGCTTTGCTCTATCGCATCGCGAATAAGCGCTTTATCTTCTTCACTGTCGGTATTCCACATTGCGTATAGCAAAGGTAGTGTTGGCTTTCCTTCCGCTAAATCATCGCCCGCGTTCTTACCCATTTCATCACTGTCGGCCATGTAATCTAGAATATCATCGGCTAACTGAAAGGCGGTCCCTAAGTGCTTGCCGTATTCTTGCATGGCATGCTCTACGTTTTCTGGTTGGTCGGTTAATACCGCCGACAGTTGCGTAGCCGCTTCAAACAAACGAGCGGTTTTACCGTAAATTACGTCGAAATAGCGTGCTTCTGTGGTAGAGGCATCATTGCAGTTCATTAGCTGCAATACTTCACCCTCAGCAATTTGGTTGGTCGCTTCAGATAAAATGTCCATCACACGCATGCGTTTCAAACTTACCATCATCTGAAATGAGCGGGTATATAAGAAATCACCTACCAAAACCGATGCTTGATTGCCAAATACGGCGTTAGCGGTTTCACGTCCGCGTCGCATGGTCGATTCATCAACCACATCATCGTGCAACAAGGTCGCTGTATGTATAAATTCAACAATAGCGGCGAGGGTGTGATGGTCTGCATTTTCAATTCCCATTGCACGTGCACTTAGCACGGTAAGTAATGGGCGAAGGCGCTTACCGCCACTGTTAACAATGTAGAATCCCAATTGATTAATAAGCGCAACATCAGAGTCGACTTGCTGTTGAATCAATTGGTTAACCGCTTGCATATCATCATTTGATAGCGCGCGTATTTGATTTATATCCATCGGCATGGGCGTAAAAACTTATTTATTTCTTAGGCAATTATAGGGGCTGATTGTACCTGAATGCGCGGCACTATCCACCCAATTCAACGTATTGCCCACCGAATTAAACATATTGGTGACAGAATTGAACCGATTAACAGCCGATTTGTTTTTAAAAAACGACGGTTATTACATTTAACGGTAATTCACGGACCACTTATCGTTACTTTCATCGTAATGATATGTTCTATTATAGGCGCTATCGGTTAATATCGACCTGAAATGTGTATTTTCAGAAAAATTCTTTTTGCTAGCTGCGCAGGCTAGATCAAAATGCTACAATCTCGGATCTGTTATTCGATCGTTTTGATCATTGTGATTAAAAAGCGCGTTTTAGGTGCGTTTTTCATGATCAGATCGGCACGATTGGATCGTATTCGATTTTCCATCTACAGATATCGCATTCCATGCTTTTTTAGCAATAAATGCTTATCGAATTTGGCGGTTATCATCTTCAATTTTACCGTTTGTCATTCACTTAGTGTTGTTTTCTAAGTGTGACATCGTGCATTTTTGGGTGAATTCACGCAAAAATTCACCCATGTTGGAAAAATAATCTACTTTTATCAGAATCGGGGTTGTGATTTGCGGATGTTTCACGTACAATTCGCGCCCTGTTTTTTGAATTGATTGCGTCAGTGACGCAGAGCGGAGTTAACTATGTACGCGGTTTTCCAAAGTGGCGGTAAACAACACCGTGTGGCCGAAGGCCAAACCGTTCGTCTAGAAAAAATCGAAGTTGCCCCAGGTGACACGGTTGAATTCGACAAAGTTTTAATGGTCAGCAATGGTGACGATGTAAAAATCGGCACACCAAACGTTGCTGGTGGTAAGGTGACTGCTGAGGTGGTTACACACGGTCGTGGCGATAAAATTAAAATCGTTAAGTTCCGTCGTCGTAAGCATTCACGTAAGCAGATGGGTCACCGTCAGTGGTTCACGGAAGTGAAAATTACTGGCATTAACGCTTAATAGGAGCACGAACACATGGCACATAAAAAAGCTGGTGGTAGTACCAAAAACGGTCGTGATTCAGAGAGTAAACGCCTAGGTGTTAAACGCTTTGGTGGAGAATCTGTTCTTGCTGGTAACATCATTGTTCGTCAACGTGGTACTCGTTTCCACGCTGGTGACAACATGGGTATCGGTAAAGACCACACGTTGTTTGCATTAAAAAGCGGTAAAGTTCAGTTTGATGTTAAAGGACCGAACAACCGTAAATTTGTAAGCATCGTAGCAGAGTAAGCGCCTTAGCTACTCGCCGAACAGGCTTAGAAAAACCCCGCGCTTGCGGGGTTTTTTGTTTTATGGAAACCCGAGCTTTAGTATTCGGGCAGTACATAACAATTTGGTGTAAACTTAGTAGTTAAATACTGAGTGTAAATAACCCCTACGGCAACCATGCCCGGAGTGATAAATGAAATTTGTAGATGAAGCTGAAATTCGTGTTGAAGCCGGTGACGGCGGCAACGGCGTAATTGGCTTTAGACGGGAAAAATATGTTCCCAAAGGTGGCCCTGATGGTGGCGACGGGGGCGACGGCGGTAGTGTTTTTCTTCTTGCCGATGAAAACCTGAATACATTGATCGACTATCGTTTCGAGCGTTTTCACCGTGCAGAGCGCGGCCAAAATGGTCAAGGCGCTAACTGTATTGGCCGTGGCGGTAAAGATTTAACCGTAAGTGTTCCTGTAGGAACCCGCGCTACCGATAGCGATACCGGTGAAGTACTTGGCGACCTTACTCGTCACGGGCAACAGCTTAAAGTGGCACAAGGCGGATTTCACGGTTTAGGTAATGCGCGTTTCAAAAGCAGTACTAACCGTGCACCACGTCATAAGACCAATGGTACACCAGGCGAAATTCGTAATTTAAAACTCGAATTAATGCTTCTGGCCGATGTGGGTTTGCTAGGTATGCCGAATGCAGGTAAATCTACCTTTATCCGTTCTGTATCTGCCGCTAAACCTAAAGTGGCTGATTACCCGTTTACTACACTAGTGCCAAACCTAGGTGTAGTACGTCAAGACGCGCAGCGCAGCTTCGTAGTAGCCGACATTCCCGGGCTTATTGAAGGTGCAGCTGACGGTGCAGGTTTAGGAATTCGTTTCCTTAAGCATTTAGAGCGTTGTCGTATACTGCTTCATGTTGTAGACATTATGCCAGTGGATGAAAGCGATCCAGCTGGAAATGCTAAAGCTATTGTTGAAGAACTTGAAAAGTACAACCCTAAACTTGCAAGTAAGCCTCGCTGGTTAGTGTTTAACAAAGTTGATTTGATGCTCGAAGAAGAAGCCGACGAGCGCTGTAAAGAAATTGCCGCACAACTTGGCTGGGAAGGCCCGATTTATCAGATATCTGCTTTCCAGAAAATTGGCTTAGAACCGCTTTGTCGAGAAATTATGAACTTCATCGAAACGCTTCCCACCGAAGTTATCGAAGAAGAAGAAACGAAAGACGTTGAGTTTAAGTGGGATACTTATCATCGTAATACGTTAGAAGCACAAGACGCCGATTTAGGCGACGACTTCGAAGACGATTTAAGTGATGACTTAGACGATGATGAAGATTGGGACGATGATGACTACGATGTTGAAGTCGAGTACCGTCGCTAATTGAACAACATTAAAACCGCTAGTTTGCCAAAACTAGCGGTTTTTTGTTAAAAGCTTCTGATTTCTCGAAGACGAAGTAAATATAACCTTTCCAATAATGTCGCTTGGCTTTATCCAGCCCATTGCCAACGTGCTCACACTTTCTAGTGCATTATCACCTTGCAGCATAACGCCTTTAATAGCGCATACTTTGGTAATGCGCTTTACAATTACACCATATTTATCGCTTTTAACTACCACCACATGGCCAATTTGCAGCCACGCTTTTGGCCACTTGCAGGTTAAAATAAAGTCGCCAGCAAACAGCATGGGTTGCATACTGTTTCCTTCAATCGCTAATAATCGAAGCATGATTAAAGTTTAGGGTATACCACTTGTTCCGCAGGCGGATAAGGGCACGTGGCTGTCTTAGTTTCAACACCTTTAGTGGCCCAGAAACTTTCAGCGAACTCATTCACCAATGTGAGTAGTGCTTCTGCTTTCTCGCGTGAAACATGCTGCTTACACGCCGATCCGGTAAGCATAATATTGTGGACCAATTCGTTAGTATCTGGGTATTTCTCAAATTGAGGCGCTTTGAAGTAATCACCCCAAATAACCCTGACTTCATGTTTTACTTTTTCTGCATGGGTCTCTTTTTCGCTAATTAGGCGACTGAACTGGGCATGATCAGCAAACGAAAGGTTTTCTTTTTCACTTAACTCATTCAGTAAATCAACAAAACGAATAACACTTAATGCAGCGAGTTGGGCTGAAATAGGATCGTAGATTTTACATGGAATATCGCAGTGAGCGCTCGCGGTAGTTAAGGGGTTTCTACGGTGAAGCGTCGTAAGTAAGCTGTTTAGCATGATAACTTCCCTATTTAGATGAAGATTGTTTGCGAGAATAGGCCTTGTAGCCTGCGAATAAGCATGCAGCACCTACCGCAGCAAGTGACAAATAGAAAAGCCCGTGCATGAACTGGCTGCTCCAGTGGTTATGATCGTGTCCAGCATGTGCAAAGGCGGGGGAAGAGGTCACAGCCACAGACGCGACGGCGTAAATGACATTGTTTATCGTATTTTTCATATGAACTCCTAGTTAATTGAAAATAGAATCAGTTAATGACTAACTTTGCCTGCGGTAGCAGCAAAGACAGTGAATGAATTGTCGATAGTGGGGGGATTATTTAGCGCATTCTCCAACTCGGGATGCTGTTTTAATAATAACCATCGCTGTTGATGTGCAATTCGCCTAGCGCGCAGCACATCAGTGTTATCAGGCAACAGCATTGCTTGCGTATCAAAGCGTGTTTGTACTTCAGATAAAGTAGCAAGTGACATGTGATAAATAGCCATTCTTTCTTCAGACGGCGCCTCACTGGCGTACTGCAAGTAGGTGTCGGAAAGATTGTGAAAGCTCACCAATAACGAAAATGTGGCTTCTTTGCGGTAGGGTGATATCGCTATTAACTGGTTGGCAAGCGCTATAGCTTGGTTGTACAACGCAAGTGTCGAGAGCCATTGCCTATTTGAAAATGCGTTATTGGCATTAAGAACTTGCCGCTCCCATTGACCTAATAATGCTTTAAAGTCACTAGTGTCGTGCTGCTTAACGTTGCGTTTATGATTTGCTGCAAGATAAGTATGCATAGTATTTTCAACTTATTGATGCACAGATTTAAGCAAAAAAGCTGACAACATTGCCGATTCTGTGGCGTGTAAGACGGAGCTAGCTCTATCTAAAATAGCGTTTCGATACTCTGGCAATTTCAAGTGGTAATAGGTTTCTTCAAGTAATCCAGCTAGGCTCTTAACTTTGCTTTTCATCGCTTCATTCTCGCCTCCATCTACTTCTAAAAGAATAACCGCAATATCAAAAGCGCAGCCTAAATAAGGAATGGCTTCTGTGTATTGGCCGCAATGCAGTAAAAGCGTGCCCTGCATCTCGTCTCTGGCCATAAAGTGAAGCGCTTGCTTCGGGTTGCTGTAAATCCAATCTTCGTGTTTTGCACACAAGTAAGTTATTTGCATTTGCTTGCCCTCCTGAATACACCCTAGTCGATATAAAACATAAATGCAAATGATAATTGTTATTATTTGCATGTGTAATTTAAGTCAATCAACTAACAGTGAACAGAAACAAGATAGGTAAACACAATGGGCATGGCGTTATGAGAAGAACAGTTTAGCCAGAAAGGTGAGGAATATTGGATTGTTACTAACGCAAGAGTTATCGCCATAGGCCTAATCAGTTATCATAGGCAAAATAACAACGCATTGGTTAAAATTAGTATGAAAATTGCCATGATTGCCGCAATGGCTAATAATCGCGTTATCGGTGCAGATAACGACATGCCCTGGCATTTGCCAGCAGATTTAAAACATTTTAAGCAAGTAACCATGGGCAAGCCTGTCATTATGGGGCGTAAAACCTATGAGTCAATTGGCCGCGCTTTACCGGGAAGACCAAACATTGTCATCACTACAAACAGTGCTTACAGTTTGCCAGATGCAACTGTAGTATCGTCACCTGAAGCGGCTATAGAGCATGCTTCGGCGCTAGAGAGTCAGTCGGACGAGGTGATGATTATTGGCGGTGGGACAATTTATCAGGCGTTTTTGAAAAAGGCTGATACTTTGCACCTAACATTTATCGAACTAGCGGTGGAAGGTGATACACAGTTTCCTGATTATGAAGCCCAAGATCATTGGGAAGAGATAAGCCGGGAAGCGCATACCGCCGATGAGAAAAACCCACATAACTACACATTCGTGAGCTTGGTTAGAGGGTAGTACTACAAATAAAAATGCCGAGGGCAAACTGCGCCTCGGCATGGTGTCATATCACTTCGCTATTAATTCATTTGATTAAATAAATTCTCTAACGATAGACCTTGGTGGCCTAGAATGTCTCGCAATCGACGTAGCGCTTCTACTTGAATTTGACGAACTCGTTCACGAGTAAGACCAATTTCAGCACCCACATCTTCAAGCGTTGAGGGCTCATAACCCATTAATCCAAAGCGTCTTGCCAATACTTCACGTTGTTTAGGATTGAGTTCTTCCAACCAGCCAACAATATTTGATTTGATGTCTGAGTCTTGCAAGTTCTCTTCAGGGCCGAATTCTTTTTCATCGGCTAGAATATCTAACAACGCTTTATCGTTTTCGCCACCAATTGGGGTATCTACCGACGTAATACGTTCATTAAGTCGCAGCATCTTGGTCACATCTTCGACAGGTTTGTCTAAGGCAAGGGCGATTTCTTCGGCAGTAGGTTCGTGGTCAAGTTTCTGAGATAACTCACGAGCTGCGCGTAAATATACATTAAGTTCTTTAACGACGTGGATTGGCAAGCGAATAGTGCGCGTTTGGTTCATAATTGCGCGTTCAATGGTTTGTCTTATCCACCACGTTGCGTACGTTGAAAATCGAAAACCCCGTTCGGGATCGAACTTTTCAACAGCACGTATAAGTCCTAGATTCCCTTCTTCGATTAGATCTAACAGGGCAAGACCGCGGTTGTTATATCGACGCGCTATTTTCACAACCAGGCGTAAATTACTAACAATCATGCGCTTGCGTGAGGCTTCACATCCACGTAGAGCCTTTCTGGCGAAAAATACTTCTTCTTCTGCACTGAGCAGAGGCGAGAAGCCGATTTCACCTAGATATAACTGTGTGGCATCTAGATTTTTTGGTTGGTCGTCTTGGCTTAACACTAATTCTTCTGAATCGGTGTCAGTGTCATCAGATATTGTTTTATCTGTTTTCAGATCGGCTGGCATATCAATGACGTTTAAGTCATCTTTCGTATTTGATTCTAGGCTTTTATTTATATGACCCACAATGAATCTCCTGCTTCAAGGTTTACCTTTCGACGTTTCTCCTTTATTCGTTTCTTATTGTTATTTATTATTATTATGGTCGTGTAGCTGGCAGATAACGCAGTGGATCTAAAGACTTTCCGCGATACCTAACTTCAAAATGAAGTTTTACCGAATTTGTTCCGCTGTCACCCATGGTGGCGATTTTCTGCCCCGCAGACACCCAGTCTCGTTCTTTGACGATAATGGTGTCGTTGTATGCGTAGGCACTTAAAAAGGTGTCGGTATGTTTGATGATGACCAATTTACCGTAGCCTCTTAAGGCGCTTCCTGAATAAACAACTTTTCCATCTGCTGCCGCGTGTATCGATGTACCTTTAGCGGCAGCGATATCAATTCCTTTATTGCCCGACTCCGATTTACTGAACGTTTCAACAACCTTGCCCTTCGTTGGCCAAACCCACTTTTTTACCTTGTCAGGAAAATGGTTGGGTGTCGTTATTTTGACGCTTTCTGACGGCCTCTTGACGCTCGTAACGTTTTGTCGCTTAACAACTTTTTCACCTTCACCATACCCCTGTGATATAGGGGGGTCAATCAAACTTTTGTCTACTGAGGTCGTGGTCGGATCTGCTGACCGAATGGTCTGCGGCTTAGATTTCGGCGCAATTTTTACCATTTTGGGCGGGGGAGAAATGCGTAATTCTTGACCGGGGAAAATGCGATAAGGCGCTGATAAGCTGTTAAATTTCGCGATATCCCGATAGTCATTGCCGGTGTACCAAGCAATGCCGAAAAGGGTATCGCCCGGTTGCACTTTATAAGTATCTGATGTAAACCCACCAGACTCTTGATCTGCTTGACTATTTAATAAAACAACAGGGGCAGGGGCGGTTCGGCTACTGCAACTTTGGAGTAGCAGTAGCACAACACTAATTAGAATGATGCGGTATGACATCGCTGCGCTATTACCGCAAGATGAGGTATGCGGCAACGGCCAGTAACACAACTCCCCAACCCAATATTTCTACATACTGACGAAGCTTAGCTTCCATAGGAGCACCGCCCCAACGCATAAGCCCTGCGACCAAGAAGAACCTTGCGCCACGGCCCACAGCAGAGGCAATAAGAAAGGGAAAGAAGGCCATTTGTAGAAAGCCAGCGCTAGTGGTGAAGACTTTATAGGGAATAGGGGAGAAGCCCGCAACAAACACCACCCATACGCCGTAGTCGGTAAACCACTGCGTGGCAGTTTCTATCTTGTGGGTATAACCCCAACTTTCGATAATAGGCGATAGCCAAGCATCAAATGCAAAATAACCTAGCCAATAACCAGCTATGCCCCCAAAAATTGATGCAAGTGTAGTAATTAGCGCAAAGCGCCACGCTTTGTCGGGTTGAGACAGCGACATGGGCGCAAGCATGACATCGGGCGGAATAGGGAAAAATACTGACTCAGCAAAGCTTAGCCCCCCTAGATATTTTACCGCATGGCGGTGTCTAGCCCATCGAAGTGCCATGTCATACATTGGCTCAAACAATTTCACAATAGCTCTCCTGCTACTAAGGGAACAAAACGCACCGCTTCTATGGTGGTGGTTTTTAATTCGCCTTCTATCCTGTCGATACACAACAGAGACTGCTGTTCATTTCCTACGGGAATGATCAGGCGGCCTCCTTCTTTTAATTGATCGCATAAATCTTGCGGTAAACTACTGGCCGCAGCCGTCACAATAATGGCATCGTAAGGACCTTTAGATGCCCACCCTTTCCACCCATCACCATGCTTCATGGCAATATTATGTAAATCGAGTTGGTTCATCCGTCTTTTAGCATGAAACTGTAGCGATTTGATTCGTTCTACGCTGAATACAGCCGAAAAAAGCTGTGCAAGAATAGCGGTCTGGTAACCAGAGCCTGTACCAATCTCTAAGACTTTTTCAGGCTTATTCGGACTATCTAGCAGCAGTTCAGTCATTTTCGCAACAATATAAGGTTGCGAAATAGTTTGTCCCTGCCCGATAGGCAACGCTGTATTCTGATAGGCTTTATGCTTAAGCGCATCAGGTAAGAATGTTTCCCGGGGTGTACCTGCAATGGCATTGAGCACCGGCTGCGAACGGATTCCTTCGTCATAAAGCAGCTGTGCTAGCGCATCCCCTTTTCTGGAGGCTCTCATGGTGGTGCTTGTTATCCTTATTATCGGCTGCGCACTATTGGATTACTTGGCTAACCATTCTTTCATATTGTCTAAGCTCTGGTAGGCAGTCATATCAACGCTAAGTGGAGTCACGGAGCAATATCCGTTTGCCACTGCGTGAAAGTCTGTACCTGGGCCTGCATCTTGTTCTGAACCTGCTGGACCGTACCAATAGATGGTTTGACCAAACGGGTCTTTATCTTCAAACATAGGTTCAGCACGATGTCGGCGACCCTGTCTGGTAACTTCTATACCTTTAAGCTCATCATAGGGTATATCAGGAACATTTACGTTCAAAATTTGATTTGCAGGTAAAGGATGAGATTGAAGTTTACGGATAATATCTAGCACTACCCGCGCTGCCGTTTCAAAATTCTCACCTTTCTTACTGGCAAGCGACACGGCAATGGCAGGCAAGCCCATATATCTGCCCTCTGTCGCCGCGGCTACCGTACCAGAATAAACGACATCATCGCCTAAATTAGCACCATGATTAATACCAGATACCACCAGTTCGGGGTCATCTTTTAAAATTCGGCTGATACCCAAGTGTACACAATCTGAAGGGGTACCATTAACAGAATAAAAGCCACTGTCCATTCGTTGAATGCGAAGGGGTTGATGTAACGAAAGGGCGTTACTTGCGCCGCTACAGTTACGATCGGGGGCGATAACAGTAATATCGTGCTCGCTGGCAATGGTCTCGTGCAAAACAGCCAAGCCTTTTGCAAACACACCATCGTCATTACTCATTAGGATCTTCATGCAATCTCAACTAAATACTGTGAATGGGGGAAACGGTTTCAACACATTCCCTAAGTACGGATGTAGCAAAACAACCGCTAGGCAATGAAAACGATAGCGTTAATGTATCACCCTTACTTTGCCATTCAAGTTGCGATGGCCATATTTTTATAGCACGACGTTCTTGCTCGAAGCCACATTGCCCTAAAAAGTCGATAACTTCAGGGTGACTCGATGCAACCTGCTCTTCGGTGGCGTTTGCTTCTGACGTGGTGATTAAATCTCCCTTGCCCCATAGCGGTGCCGAAGGACATACATCTTTATCTTCATAACGTTGCTGACTGTCTTGCTGTTTATCATCGTCAATAAAGAAGCTGTTTGAGCCGGTTAATACCAGTGCGTCACCGGTAAGTACCTTATCGAAGGTCTCGTTTTCTAAACGAATAGAAATGACCTCATTAAATAACCAGCTACGCAAGGCTGACAGTGCCATAGAGCGCTTATTGCGGTGGCGAATGGTTTCACCGTTTATCATCCGTTCAGCCATAGCAAGGTTACCACCGCGTTGAACTTCGCCTTGCTCGTTCACCCGCATCACGCCAAATCGCTGTTCGCCATAATAATTCGGCACACCATGTTTGGCGATTTCCAGAAGGCGTTCTTCAATAGCTTCTGGATGCACAACTTGACGCAGCGTAATGGTGAAGGCATTGCCTTTTAATTGGCCTGTACGAAGTTTTCTATTGTGGCGAGTTTGCTTAATAACCCGTACACCTTCTAGCTCAAAATCGCTGAAGTCGAAATCAGCTTGCCCTGGTGCATGTAAACCGAACCACTGACGGGTGAGGGCATATTTGTCTTTCCTACCTGCATACGTCACTTGGCGAAGAGGTAGTTTGGTGTAGCGAGCAAGTTGCTCGGCAACAAATGCAGTATTGGTATTAATTTTTTCAACAAAGACAAACTGGTGCTCGCCTTCACCGCAGGGCTCGTAGCCTAAATCCTCAACCACTTGAAAGTCATCGGCTTGAAACTTAAATAAGCCGGTAGAAACGGGTTTACCGTAATAGTAATTCCAATGTTGGGTATGTAATGGTTTCATATCTTTTCCAGTAGCACTACCGCGTGAGCAGCAATGCCTTCCTTTCTGCCTGTATATCCTAATTTTTCTGTCGTGGTAGCTTTCACGTTGATAGCATCAAGCTCGCAATGACAGTCTTCGGCTATGATTTCTCGCATGGCTTGAATATGCGGTGCCATTTTTGGGGCTTGCGCCACTATGGTCATATCAGCGTTGCCTAAGGTATAGCCTTTTTCATTTACTTCGTGCATAACATGCCTAAGCAGTACACGGCTATCGGCACCTAAATAGGCATCATCAGTATCCGGAAAATGCTTGCCTATATCACCTAAAGCCGCAGCGCCAAGTAATGCGTCGCATAAGGCATGTAGTAATACGTCGCCATCAGAATGGGCGACTAAGCCTTGTTCATAGTCAATGTTTACACCACCAATAACAATGGGGCCGTCGCCACCAAATTTATGAACGTCGAAACCGTGTCCTATTCGCATTCTGCTTGTGCCTTCTGTCGTTGATGTAAGTAAAAATCTGCCAAGGGTAAGTCCCCAGGGTGGGTTATTTTAATATTCGCTGGGTCGCTATCAATAAGTGCAACCTTACGGCCGCTGTATTCTATGGCTGATGCTTCATCGGTAATGGTTGCGCCTGCAGCTAGGCCATCTTGCAGCGCGCTTTTAAGCACCGCTGTAGGAAACAACTGAGGCGTAAGGGCATGCCATAAATTTTCTCTGCTTTCAGTATGAAGCACAGTGGGGAAATTGATATCAGCCCCTTGGCTGGCAGCGCCTCGTTTCATAGTATCTCTAACCCGAGAGGCTAAGATGCCACCTGCGACCTGTTCATTATCCATCACCGTCAGTAGTTGAGTAATGTCATTGGTACTTACGCAAGGGCGCGCGGCATCATGCACTAACGCCCAAGTATTGTCTGGCAAGGTGTTTACAGCATTTAGCACAGAATCAGCCCGTTCATTGCCACCCTCTACCACTTTCACCTTAGGGTTATTGGCAATGGCAAGCGATGGGAAATAAGTATCGTGAGGACTAATGGCTATAACAAGGTAATCAATGGCGTGATGGTTAAGAAGTATTTCAACGGTGTGTTCAAGAATTGTTTTTCCTTGAAGGGTTAAATACTGCTTTGGGCGATCAGCCTGCATTCGGCTGCCAATTCCAGCTGCGGGAATAACCGCAACCACAGAGGAGGATGTCATGTTACTCACTTAGTTTCTGGCGGTAAAATCCGGTAAAAAGTTTCCCCTTGCTTAATCAGGCCTAGTTCATTGCGAGCGCGCTCTTCAATGGCTTCTAGACCTACTTTTAGGTCGGTGATGTCTGCGTTTAATAGGGCATTTCGCTGTGCAAGGTTTGCGTTTTGCTGCGCTTGAGTTTTCACTTCCTGCTCTCGACTTAGGTAGTCAGGAATACTGTTTTTTCCAAACCATAGCCGATACTGCAACAACCCTAATAGGGTGATGAGTACAATAGGAAGCCATTTATCTTGCCACACAAAATCACCTGAAAACTGGTAAGCGGAGGAAAATTTAAAAAGGGCAGTAAACTGCCCTTTACGTTATTACCTATTATGCCGCGAAGGGCTTAGGAATCAAAGGTGCTTTATTCACCTTGACCTAATTTACCTTTTAGTTTGTCGAACAGTTTATTCTTTTGTTCTTCAACCACACTGCTTAGCTGGCTTTGCAGTAATTCTTGTAAGGCACTGCTATCACCCTGCGCTGCACTTAGCATTGAATTAATATCAACCAACTCACCAGAAAGAGCATCTTGTTCACTGGCAACCATCGCATTCAGCTTGGTATTAAGTTCATCAAGCTTATCTTGCTGAGATGCGGTGAGTTGAGAAATCGCGGCTTGGGCCAGTTTGTTGTCTAAATCTGACTTAATGTTAAACCCTGGGTTAGCTAAGGTGCCATCAAGTAGCATGGTCATCGATAAACTGCTTAACGATTGCAGTGCAGAGGCAATAGCGCTTGTTACGTCGCTGGTACCTGTGGCTTCCATCACTAGCTCTTGTAAGTTAACTTTACCGTTACCGCTTAACTGATTATCAACCACTTCCATTGAGCCTGTGGTGGCCATGAGTGCAGTTTTCATCACCGCGTTAAGGGTTTCATTACCGCTTACTGGAATATTCGACATATTCACCCCAGCTAGCTCCCAAACTTGGCTGGCATCTACGCCACTTTCATCAATCCAGAATTCACCGCTTGAGGTAAATTGCTGCAGCATGTCGCCAGCCGCTTCAATGGTAAAGGTTGTTGGGTCACCAAACACACTGTGGGTGTTGGTAATGTTCTGCCACGAACTGCTTATCGACTCGTTTTGCCAAAGTACAGACACGTTAGCTTGCTTCACCAAAATAGAAGGCATGTCGGCTGCAGGTTCTTCGGGCGTATCTCCGCCTTGCAGTAGTGGCATCACAATTTGCATGGCAGACATCAAGTACTCGGTGTATTCAGCGGCTTTGTCGCCAAATACGAAATAAGTCACCTGAGATAGTGCAGCTTCATCGCCCGCAATCACCCCTTTAAGTAACGCATAGTCTTCACTGGGGGCTTCTTTTAAGGCTTTTACCGATTGGCTTAATGCACTCTTAGCATTCGACGCTTTGTCGGTAAAACTGCTAATAAGCGCACGATCTGCACTCATCTCTTCTTTTAACTTATCTAACGACGATTTAGCTTGAATAAGGGCTTGAGGATCTTTGTAATTCGTTTCTTTAAGCGCAGCAACTTGGGTTTTGTAATAGTCGATGCGTTCTTTATCAGGCAAGTTTTCATAATCTTGCTTTAAGCCTTCTGAGTAGGTGGCGTAGGCTTCTTTTGCTTCGGCAACGGCGGCGGTAGTTTTAAGGGGGTTACGAGCAAGCATTTCGTCAACAGAAGGCACGGCTTCTTTGGCTTTTGCTTTAATTTCATCGTAAGACAGTGAGCTTTCTGGCACCCGATAAACTTCACCTTCATGCTCTCGAACTTGGTCAAATTGCACATCAAGTAAATTGAGGTTGTTTACCACAACTTGATTAGACAACAGCGGCATAAGGGCAACGTCAGCATTTGCTTCGCCAACTAACACTTGATTATGCGAAGGCTTAGTGGCGTTGGTTAAGCCAATGCCTTTAAGGGTGACAGTGGTAGGGTATAAAGAGTGATCAAATTCGGCAATGTTGACTTCTGCGCCATAAGACTCGCCTAATTTCGACTCTAGTACGGCTTTAATAATGGTATTAGCAAATAGAACATACACTAAGATAAGTAGAACAAAAAAGCCCAATACCCAATATTTGATTGGGATCCCTTTACTATCACTGCTCATATATCACTCCTTGTAAACGACGTTTAGCTGGTTATCTAACGATGTAGATAACCAGTCTAAAGCACCGCTTTAAATACTTCCATACGCAGGAAGTAGTATAAACCTGTGAATACCTTCCTTTTTACGACTAATTTGGTTCACTAAAGTTTAAATTTGCTGGCAATTTCTTTTATAGCCACACAGCTTGCTTTGAGAGCCTGACTGGCACTAGCCAATTTTTCTGCCGTTTTTAAACTGCTATCAGCTGCACCAGACAAAGCGTTGATACGAATATTGGCCTCATTCGCGGCTTCAGCCTGCTGTTCTGTTGCCCGGGCTATTTGGCTACTCATACCTGAAATCTCATTCATAAGCCGGTCGGCTTCTTTTAAGCTTTCGTTCGCTTTAGTGGCATTGTCCACCGTACTTGCTGAAGCACTTTGACTCACTTGCACGGCGTCTACGGCGGCTTTTGCATTGCTCTGTAGCTTTTCAATCATAGCTTGAATTTCATCAGTACTTTGGCCTGTGCGACTGGCTAGGGTGCGCACTTCATCGGCCACCACGGCAAACCCTCTCCCTTGTTCTCCGGCTCGAGCAGCCTCAATCGCAGCGTTAAGTGCAAGTAAGTTAGTCTGATCGGCAATGCCACGAATAACGTCTAGTACTGCGCCAATACTGTTGGTTTGTTCAGCAAGCTCGGTAACCACATGGCTCACGCTCTCAATATTCGACGTTAATGAGCGAATATCACTTACGGTACTTTCTACTACGCTGCTGCCTTGTTCTACATTGGCTCGTGCGCCGCTGGTGCTGGTTTCAGCCGTATCTGCATTTTCGCTCACTTGCTGGATTTGGGTGGTCATTTGTTCCATGGCCACGGCAACTTGCATCATATTTTCATTTTGGCTTTGCGCCTGACCGTTGCTGTCTTGGCTCACGCTTTCAACCAGTACGGCCTGCTGGGTAAGGGCGGTGATATTTTCGCGTATACCTAACAATGATTGGCGCATTTTATTGGTATATTCATTAAAGTAGCGAGCAAGTCGCGTTATTTCATCTTGGCCCGACTCAGGAAGTGAACGGGTTAAATCCCCATCTCCCATGGCAATATCTTTCATGCGTTCTGTGACTTCCTGAACTGGCTTAACAATACTGCCGCCAATGTAGAAGATAAGCGCTACCACCAGTAGCACGCTAATAATACAAATAACGATAAGCAAATTACGTAAGTGGGCGTATTCAGCTTCAAGGGTAGATAAGTAGATGCCTGAACCTACAGTCCAGCCCCATGGTTTGAACTCTTTAACATACGAAATTTTGTCGACCGGCGTTTCTTCTCCCGGAAGCGGCCATACGTAATCAACAAAGCCACTGCCTGTAGACTTTATCTTTTGCGCCATTTCCACAAAAAATGCTTTACCGTTGCCGTCTTTAAAGCTGCGTAAATCTTGCCCGTTAAGCGATGGTTTGATGGGGTGCATGACCATCGCGGGGGTGGCATCTTGAATCCAAAAATAGTTGCTCTCATCGTACCTAAGTCGGCTAACCGCGGTCAGCGCCATCTGTTTAGCGGCGTCTTCGTCTACCCCTTCCAAGGATTCAAAGCTTGCAAGCAAGGTATGAACAACTTCTACGAGGTGTTGATTTTCTTTATAGGACTTTTCTTTCAGTGCCTTGTAGTGCTGGTTTAATACCGCACCGGTTAGCACCAAAAATAGCAACGCCGTAAGCGCAACAATGATACTGAGCCTTTGAATTAAACTAAAATTGCGTAACCACATCAGCGTAAACCTCCACTTTTTATATTATCTAGTGTAGACCTTATATTGGAGATGTTGACCTCGATGCATGAATTTTTAAACATTTAATTAACATTTCCTGAAGCACCACCTTATATAAAAATACTTAAGAAATGTTATTCACCCGCGTTCTTAGACGCCCTATCACAGTGGTGCAAAAAGTTGACAGCCAGGGCTTGGCGAAACAGGCAATTATGCTAGTATCCGCGCAATTTCGGCGATATCGTGATCTTCATTGAGAAGATCGAAGTTTAAATACTTAGATTCGCAAGCGCGGCACACTTTAGGTGGGGCGCATCAAGTAAAGCTAGGCTTTACTTGTTAATTCATTTTTTCCATGTAACGTTATTCTTGTATT
Organism: Alteromonas sp. CI.11.F.A3; assembly: GCF_032925565.1. Classification (NCBI taxonomy): domain Bacteria; kingdom Pseudomonadati; phylum Pseudomonadota; class Gammaproteobacteria; order Alteromonadales; family Alteromonadaceae; genus Alteromonas; species Alteromonas sp. CI.11.F.A3. The sequence continues at coordinate 4,167,428 of NZ_CP136708.1, read as the reverse complement.
CCGTTACCGGAACCATTTTCTACAGCTTTTCGAATAAAGGGTTGCAATGCTCATTAACGACACACTTCATACTACATCTCCCCTACGCCAGCGCATTCGTGACTACTATCGAATTAGTGAGTCTGTGGCTGTGGATCAAATTTTACCAATTGCTGAGGTAAATCCTCGTGCCAGAAGCCGTGCGTGGGAACGCGCTCGTAAAATGGTATTACAGATTCGTCGCGACCAAGAAGGTCATGGTGGTGTAGATGCATTGCTAAATGAGTATTCATTATCCACCTCTGAAGGTGTGGTACTGATGTGTTTAGCCGAAGCCTTACTACGTGTTCCCGATGGCGATACGCAAGACGAACTTATTCGCGACAAATTATCTAAAGGGCAGTGGACACCACACCTTGGCAATTCAGATTCTTTATTCGTGAACGCTTCGGCATGGGGCTTATTGTTTACCGGTAATATGGTGAATTATGCCGATAAGCGTAAGAAGGAACAGTTTGGCCTGTTGAAGAAAACTTTGGGGCGTTTAGGTGAGCCGGTTATTCGCCGCGCAATGAATATTGCCATGCGCGTAATGGGTCGTCAGTTCGTTATGGGTGAAACCATAAAAGATGCGGTAGAGCGTGCGAAGGAAAAAGAAACCAAAGGCTATGTATATTCCTACGACATGTTGGGTGAAGGCGCCCGTACAATGGAAGATGCAGATCGCTACTACGATGCTTACGTTAAAGCTATTGAAGTGATTGGTAAAGCGGCTAACGGCCGTGGGCCTAAGCGTTCGCCGGGTATTTCAGTTAAGTTGTCGGCAATACATCCACGTTTTGAGTTCTTACACAGAGAACGCGCAATGCGTGATATTCCGCCGCGCTTAAAAGCTTTGTGTATGCTGGCCAAAGAATACGATATTGGTTTAACGGTTGACGCTGAAGAAGCCGACCGTTTAGAGCTTTCCCTCGATATTATTGAAGCGGTATTCCGTGATGAAGATTTAAATGGCTGGACAGGCTTTGGTCTTGCGGTTCAAGCCTATCAAAAACGTGCTATTCATGTAATTGAACATTTACGCGTGCTTTCATTAGAAGTTGGCCGTTCGTTAATGGTGCGATTGGTAAAAGGCGCTTACTGGGATACGGAAATTAAGCTTACCCAACAAGCGGGCTTAGAAGAGTTCCCTGTGTTTACCCGTAAGTCATCTACTGATGTGTCTTACCATGCTTGTGCTAACCGCTTATTAGAATACCGCGATACCTTGTACCCGCAGTTTGCTACTCACAACGCCTACTCTGCATCAGTAATTATTGAACTTGCAGGCGATGATAAAGAAGGGTTTGAGTTCCAGTGCTTACACGGCATGGGTGATACGTTGTATGACAAAGTAGTGACGGAAGAGAAAATTCAGTGCCGTGTTTATGCGCCGGTAGGCGAACACGAAGACTTATTGGCTTATCTTGTACGCCGTTTGCTAGAAAATGGAGCTAACTCTTCATTTGTTAACGCGATTGTGGATGACGAAAAACCGGTTGAGTCATTACTTGAAGACCCAGTTGAAAAAACTCAGCGTCTTAAAGTTCGTTTCAACAAATTAATTAAAACCCCTCGTGGCTTATATGCCCCTGAACGTGACAACTCTCGAGGGTTAGATTTAACCGATGTGAATGCGGTTAGTGCACTTCAGCATGAACTTGAGCGCTGGCAAGAATATTACAGCGTGACTGACGGTGTACCGGAAGGGGCAACGGCGGTTCGTAATCCAATGAATCACAACGATGTGGTGGGTTACCATTATTACGCACAACCTGATGATATGCGCAAAGCACTAGATGATGCAGATGCGGGCTTCGACGCGTGGTCTAAGCGCGATGTGTCAGAACGTGCTGAAATTCTTAATCGTTCAGCCGATGCCCTAGAGCGCCACATGGCAGAGTTGATTGCTATCTGTATGCGTGAAGCGGGTAAAGTAGCGCAAGACAGCATCGATGAAGTACGTGAAGCGGTCGACTTTTGTCGTTACTACGCAGCCCGTGCTCAAGATTTGGCAGAAGATAAGCGCTTGTTACCTCGCGGTGTGGTGCTGTGTATTAGCCCGTGGAACTTCCCGCTAGCAATATTTTTAGGTCAGGTATCAGCAGCACTGGTTACTGGAAATACGGTTGTTGCTAAACCTGCTGAACAAACCAGTATGGTGGCTAAACGTGCTGTAGATATTATGCAGTCGGTAGGCTTACCTGAAGACGCGCTAAAACTTATTATTGCACCAGGTAAAGAAGTGGGCGAAACCTTACTTTCTGACGAACGTATTAAAGCAGTGATGTTTACCGGTTCAACCCAAACGGGCACGCTAATCTCGCAAGAACTTGCCAACCGTGGTGGCGAGCAAGTACCGCTCATTGCCGAAACCGGCGGGCAAAACTGCATGATTGTGGACTCAACTGCCCTGCCAGAGCAGGTGGTTGATGATGTTATTCATTCAGGCTTCCAAAGTGCGGGGCAACGCTGTTCAGCCCTTCGCGTATTATTCGTGCAAGAGGAAATTGCAGACGATCTCATCAGCATGTTAACCGGAGCCATGAAAGAACTAACCATTGGCGACCCAACCCTGTTAGCAACTGACGTGGGCCCAGTGATTGACGAAAAAGCACTGAAGAGCCTTACCGATCATGTCGACTTTATGGAAGGAAAAGGAAAACTGCTTTATCGAAACGAGCTGCCGGAAGGTACTGAAAACGGCACTTTCTTCCCACCTACGCTTTATCAAATTGATAACTTAGATGTACTGGAAAAAGAAGTCTTTGGCCCAGTAGTGCATTTAGTACGCTTTAAATCGAAAGAGTTAGACAACGTTCTAGAGCAAATCAATGGTACGGGTTACGGCCTAACCATGGGTATTCATTCGCGTATTGAAGAACGTGCGTACGAACTTGCTGCGAAGAGCCGTGCAGGTAATGTGTATATTAACCGCAACATGATTGGCGCTATTGTTGGTGTACAACCATTTGGTGGTCGCGGGTTATCAGGTACGGGGCCAAAAGCGGGTGGGCCAAACTACTTGCCTCGCTTAATGATGGAACGTGCTACACCAAAACCCACGTTAATAGACGATGTAGATGGTACTGATAATGCGCTAATGGGTGATGATAAAATTGCCGAACGTGCCCATGTGGTGATGGATCAAGCTAAGGATGTTGAAGCCCAGTGGCGTCATATGGCCTTAAATGATCGTATTTCCATGGTGCGTCAGTTACTGGCTAAAATTGCTAAGGTCGACATTGTTGACGACCTAGCCGACGATTTAAACCGCACCTTAGCCACTGCCCGTCAGCAGTTAACCAGTGTTGAGCGTAAGTTAGCGAAACCCACAGAACTTCCTGGTCCTACAGGTGAATCTAACAAACTTTATCTTGAGCCTAGAGGCACCTTGGTATGTTTCGCAGATAAAGATGTATCGTTTGAGTACTGGATGCTTTCTATTGTGACTGCGCTTGCCACAGGTAACACGGTTGTGTCTGTTGTATCTGAAATCTTCTACGAAGAAGCCATCGAAATTCAAAACAAGTTTGAGTCTACTGGCGCACCTAAAGGGGTATTCCAAGTAGCGCGATTAGGTCACTTTGATGCCTTGTTAATGGATGAAGACTTAGCGGGTGTGGTTGTTGATTCAAGCACAGAACGTACTGCGCGTATTACCGCAATGTTGTCATCACGTGAAGGGGCTATCTTGCCAGTGATCACCGCAGAATATAACGATAAGTTGATTCAGCGTTTAATGACGGAAAAAACCATTAGTATCGATACTACGGCGTCGGGAGGGAATACATCTCTTATGACGTTAGTGGAAGACGATGAGTAATACCACAAAGTAATTTAGTACAAAGTAACTTGCCTTATAGTAATCGGTAACGCTGAAAAGCCAGTCCTTGTGACTGGCTTTTTTTATGTTGTTTCATAGTGCATTAGGGATTCGCTTATTTGCGCGCGATAAAACAATTCAAACAAAATTAAGACCGTTAACCCTGCCTTAACCCTCGTTATGACATGCTAAATTCATGGTAGGCAATAATCGAATTTCAATGATCGGGTTACGTAAAACTTCATTCATACCACTTATGGCAATTGTACTCACGGGGTTGAGCGCTTGTGCTAGTCACCAAGACCCTTCGTTAAGCGAGACGGCTTCTGAGATGACGGGAGACGGCATAATCTGGCAAGCACAATCAGATGAAGCTGTTTCAGCCACGGCATTAACCGATTTAGTTGCTGTGGAGGGGTTACAAAGTTACATTGATGAAGCACTTAAAAACAACGCCAACTTGCAACAAACCCTGATTACACTGCGAAAAGCGCAGGTCGCCATTGCTTCGGCAGAGGCTGCAGATAACCTTAATGTGGATGCAAATTTTTCAGGAAGTAAAACCGAAAACAGTGATGAAAATTACTCGGCAGGCGTTACCGTCAGTTGGGAGTTAGACCTGTGGCAAAAAATCAGTGATAGCGTAACGGCCGCCAGTTTTGATGCATCCAGCGCTCGCGCCGCTTACCAGTCATCCCGTGATGCGTTAGTGGCCAGTGTTATTCGAAGCTACTTAGATATTATTACCCAGCAACAACTTCTTGCCATTGAACATGAGCGCTTAAGCGTTTACGAAAATAGTGAAGGTATTATTTTAACACGCTATCGCACTGGGTTAGGTACGTTAGATGACTTAGACAATGCGCAAACTAGCAGCGCAACAACCCGAGCCTCAATCGCGCTTTATGAAAACAGTATAAGTACCGCAAAGCGCACTTTGGCGGTCTTGCTAGGCCGTCAAGATCAGTACTTGTCTGATTTCCCTTCAGTGACTGAGTTTCCAGAAGTGCTGGAGCCTTTAATCAACTTACCAGAACAAGATCTTGCCCGACGTCCAGATTTACAAGCCGCGTATTACAATATAAAGGCCAGTGAAGCGAACGTGAAAGTGGCTTATAAAGCGTTGTTGCCCAGCATTAGCCTATCTGCTGCTCTCACCGACAATGGCACTACACCGTCTCAGTCGTTATTAACAAATCCGTTGTGGAGCTTATTGGGTCAAATTACCGCTCCTTTGTTCCAAGGCGGCGCACTAAGAGCACAAATTGATGATGCCGAGTTAACCGCGTTAAATAGCTGGTGGCAATACCGTGAAACACTCTTAAACAGTGTTCAAGAAGTACAAGATGCTTTGGATAACGAGAAAGCGTTTACACAACGTCAGCACTACATCGATATTGCCTATCAGAAAGCGCTAAGTAGTGCGGATACTTTTTCCGGCCAATACCGCCAAGGATTGGTAGATATTTTAGATTTGTTGTCAGTTTACGACACCACTTTCAATTTGCAGGCGCAGCGCGTCGAGCTTCAATATTCTCAGCTAAGTAATCGTATTGATTTAGGCCTTGCCCTAGGCCTTGGAGTATCACAATGAATAAGAAAAAAGTTATCGTTACCTTCGCAGCAGCAATGACCATTGTTATTGCTGTCGTTTTTACCATGAGTCAAATGGGCGATGAGGGCCCTAGCATAGGTGGAAAACGCGGTAAGGGCCCAAGATATGGTGGTGGTGGCCAAGTTGTTCAAAGTGAAGAGCGTGGTGGCGAGCGCACTAAGACTGCTAACCGAGAGGGCGGCGCACCTACGGGTGATCGCACAACTGCGCGTCTTGAAAATCAAGGCGAAAGTGAAAGGCCAGCGAAAGGTTCGCAGAATACTCTTCAAGCTCAGCAAACTGTATCGAGTCGCAGCAGTGCAGTAGATATTGCAGAAGTGGGTGTGGTTAATGTCACGCCAGCTAGCTATCACGCAAAGGTAAAAGGCTATGGGCAAGCCAGCGCCACTCATGTATTGACCTTATCAGCGCAAGTGAGTGGTCAAATTACACGGTTGTCATCACAATTTGAGACCGGAGCGTTGTTGTCGCAAGGGGAGGTGTTGGCCTATGTAGACGATACCGATTATCAACAAGCATTAGCGTCAGCCGAAGCGACGTATGAAGCGGCCTATGTGGCACTTGAAGAAGAGCGCCTTCAGGGGGTACAAGCGCAAGATGAATGGATACGTTCAGGCTTATCCGGTGAACCTGAATCTGAATTAGTGCTACGTGCACCACAGCTAAAATCAGCTCAAGCAGCGCTGCGCGAAGCACAGCAAAATGTAAAAGCAGCAAAGCGTGATTTAGCGTTTACTAACATAACTGCACCTTTTGATGCGCTAGTAGTCAGCCGCAGCATTCAGCCAGGAAGTTATGTACAGGTGGGGACAGAAGTTGCCAGCTTGTATTCTGCTAATTTAGCCGAAATATCTATTCCACTTTCACCCAGCCAATGGGCGCAACTGCCAGATGCGACAGTGGGTGAAAAGCCCGGTTGGAAGGTCACGCTAATCGACACAACAGGTGCCCATCAATGGCAAGCCAGTATCGAACGAATTGAGCTTCATCAAGATGAAGATACGCGTCAACGTAGAGCTATTGCGGTAGTTGAGAATCCGTTAACCCTAGCGAGTCCACTGTATTTCGGTACATTCTTAGTCGCTGATATTGAGGGTAGAGCGCTAGATAACGTATGGAAAGTCCCGTCGTCAGCCATATCGCAAAAGCAAGAAGTATGGTTTGTTGAGCCAGAAAGAAATGTACTGAATAAATTTACCCCGACCGTATTGTTTGAGTATGAAGGATACGCTTACATTGAACCGCTAGTTGGCAGCACGCAGGCACAAATTGTGGCACGTCCACTTAGCAATTACCTTGTGAACACCCCAGTAACGCCTGTTGTTGAGGAAAGCGCCGATGAATAGTCACAAAGGCATAATTGCATGGTTTGCGCAAAATTCAGTGGCAGCAAACTTGTTGATGGTCGGTCTTATCGTGCTTGGTATGGTGTCATACGGCGATATTAGAAAAGAAGCCTTTCCCAGTATGGAGCCAAGGTTTGTCACTATCTCTATGGTTTATGATAGTGGTGATGCAGAGCAAGCCGAAGAAGGCATTGCGATTAAAATTGAAAACGCCTTGGAAGCGGTCCCAGGTATCAAGCGTATTACTTCAACGTCTAACTCGAACGGCGCCAGTGTTCAGGTAGAAAAAGAAACCAATTACGACTTAGATGTACTGTTTAATGATGTAAAAACAGAAGTCGATAGCATATCAAATTTACCTTCTGACGCCGAAAACGCCATTATCGATAAGGCCACCCGTGAAGAGCATGTGATTTGGGTACAGCTTTACGGTGATGCAACGCATGCACAGCTACAGTATTTAGGCGAGCAATTAGAGCGTGACTTGTTAGCCAAAGACGACATTCGTGATGTAAAAGCGGGAAGTTTTGTCGACCCCATGATGTCGATAGAAATTGATGAGGCGAAGCTGCAAGCTTACGGTTTAACCTTATCTGATGTTGCTTCTCGTATTAACGAAGAATCATCTACAGCATTAACCACCAGTTTACGTAACGAAGAAAAAGTCATTCGCTTAAAAGCGTCTGAGCAAGCTTATTATGCTGCAGACTTTGCCAAAATTCCCCTTGTTACTAGTGCAGGTGGTGCAGTGTTAACGGTGGGTGATGTTGCTGAAGTAACCGACACGTTCGCCGACGATAGCTACTCATTGGCTAGATACAATGGCCAAAATGGGTATGGCTTACAAATATTAATGGACAAATACGGTGATGTCACCGACATGGTGGTACAAGCGCATGCCGTGGTAGATGACTGGCATGAAAGAGGTGTGCTTCCCGAAGGTGTAGAGCTTGAAACCTGGTATGACAGAAGCACGCTTATTACTGAACGCTTAGACTTACTTACCAGTAACGCCCTAATGGGTATTGTGCTGGTGTTTATTACCCTAGCGATATTTCTTAATCTGCGGGTCGCGTTTTGGGTAGCGGCAGGTTTGCCGTTTATTTTCTTTGGCACGCTGTATTTCATGACCGACTCTTACACCGGCATGACGTTAAACGAAATGACAACCTTCGGCTTTATTATGGCGTTAGGTATTGTGGTGGATGATGCAGTCGTGGTGGGTGAGAGTGTGTATTCCACTCGGCAACGGTACGGCGACACCTTAGCCAATACTATTGAAGGCACACGTAAAGTGGCTGTGCCTACCATCTTTGGGGTACTGACCACGGTAGCAACCTTTTTCGCCTTGTCGAACGTATCAGGCGGCTTAGGCACGCTTTATTCGCAGTTTGGTACTATCGTCACCCTTTGCCTTTTATTGTCGGTCGTGGAATCTAAATTAATTTTACCGTCGCACTTAGCCCATTTACCGACGAAGAAAACACCTAAAAAAGGCATTGCTGGGTGGTGGGGCAAAGTACAAAACGGTGCCGATAGAGGACTAAATTGGTTTAATGAGAAGCTCTATCAGCCTGCGTTGAGTGCGACAATTGCGTATCGCTATGCCGCGGTATTGTTATTTATAACACTGTTTATTGTGGTCATGAGTTTGCCGCTTACCGGTGTAGTGCGAGTCGGATTTTTCCCTAGCATGCAAGGGGATACCGTATCGGCCAATATGGCGCTTTTTAGCGATGCAAGTTTTGGTCAAACCGAACGTAATTTATTGCGTTTAGAAAATGCCGCGCTAGAGGCAGATAAGCAGCTAGTGGAAGAAAAGGGCGCTGATGAGAGCGGTTTAAAAAGCCTGCAAGTGACGGCTAATGGCGATCAAAGTGGCACTATTATTATTTCATTGGCCGAGGCTCAGCCATACACCCTTGACGAATTGGCAGCACGCTGGACTGCACTAAGTGGCAATTTAGAAGCCGTGAAAAAACTAAAAATTCAAGCCCGTCGCGAAATGGTGGATGCGTTTAAAGTAGAGTTGAAAAGCATTGATGATGCAACACTTACCGCTGCCAATATGGCCTTCCAAGAAGCGCTGGCTGACATTGATGGGGTATTTGGTGTTGAAAGCTCTCTCACCCCTGGTGAAGCCATGATGCGCTTCGAACTGACCCCAGAAGGCCGTGCCATGGGCATGGACACACAAAGTTTATCGCAACAGTTATTAAAAGCCTTTGGCGGTGAAATAGTACAGCGCTATTTACGCAACAAAAATGAAGTGAAAGTGCGTGTGCGTTATCCTGAAGAAGACCGCATGGACCCCTCTGATGTTATGAATACGCGGGTTCGTTTAGACGATGGCACGGTTGTCCCATTAAGTGTAATTGCGACCATGACCCCTGATGTGCAACAAAAGCAGGTGGTACGTATAGACGGGCTTAGGGCGTTAACCGTTAGTGCATCAGTAGATAGCGATGTGATAACCGCTACCGAATTAGTCAACCTCTTAAACGAAAGTTTTGTCCCTACTTTGTCTCGTCAATATCAAGATTTGTCGTTACATTTTGCCGGTGAAGCAGAGCAGCAAGAAGAAACACAAAGCTCAATGGAAAGTGTGTTTATATTGGCGCTCATCTCTATTTATGCCTTGCTTGCTATTCCGCTTAAGTCTTACATTCAGCCGCTTATTATTATGACGGCTATTCCGTTTGGTATTGTTGGCGCGGTGTTAGGACATTGGAGTAATGGCTTGATGCTGAGCATACTGTCACTAAACGGAATTTTGGCATTAAGCGGTGTAGTGGTGAATGATAGCTTATTGCTGGTATCGCGATACAATGCGTTAAAAGAAGCGGGTATGCGTGTGCAAGAAGCGGTAGTAGAGGCATGTTCTAGCCGCCTTCGCGCCGTTTTGCTGACCTCAATAACGACCTTTTTAGGTCTGTATCCCATATTGGGCGAAACCTCTATTCAAGCACAGTTTTTAATACCTGCAGCAGCATCGTTAGGCTATGGAATTTTGTTTGCTACCGCCATTACACTAGTATTAATTCCGGCATTGCTGTTAATTTATGAAGATGTAGCGAAGCTAGGCAAGAAAACCAAAGACGCTGCCATGCAAGTGACGGGTTAAACTTAGGTGAAAACAATGAATCGGGTGTTGTTAGTTGAAGATGATATTGGATTGGCTGGCAACGTCCTAGACTACTTGGAGTTAGAGGATATGCAGTGCGATCACGCCAGCAATGGGGTGGCTGCGTTGCAATTCATTAATCAGTATCAATACGACGTACTCGTGCTTGATATCAACTTGCCGCGTTTAGATGGTTTTAGCGTTTGCGAGCGTATGCGCAACGATGGTAACGACACGCCGGTTATTATGCTGACAGCGCGTGACCAGCTTGAAGATAAGCTCACTGGTTTTAAAAAAGGCGCTGACGATTATTTAATTAAGCCTTTTGCCATGGCTGAACTCGTCGCAAGGGTAACTGCTCTAGCAGGTCGGCGATCTGCGCAGGTAAATCAAACCGCTATGGGTAATGTGACACTTAACATGAATACGCAAGAGGCTCATGCAAATGGCAACCTTATTAAACTTAGCCCTATCACCTATGCACTGCTTAAAAAACTGTTGTTAGCCAAAGGGGAAGTGGTTAGCCGAGAACGGCTTATTGAAGCAGCTTGGAAAGATAGCGCGCCGGAAAGTAATGTGCTTAAAGTGCACATGCATCATTTACGAAAAAGTTTAGAACAGGTGAATGCCTCTATTTCGGTGCTAAGTAAGCCAAACAGTGGTTTTTACCTCACTGAGGACGGCTGATATGGTTAAAGGCTTACACCTGAGTTTACGTCGCTATGTGTTGTGGACCTTGCTTGCCGTGGGGAGTGTGCTGATTACCTTGTTTTCAATGTTTTCCTCTGAACGCTTTTTTCAAGGTATGGACGGTATGTTACGCGGTACCATGGTAAGGATGGCAAGCAACACCGAATTAGTTGGTAAGTCGCCACAGCGTGTTTTGAATTTCTACATCAGTACCGAATTTGACCAACAACCAGAAGAAATTCTTGCGTCATTCAAGCAAGATGAGCTTATACCTTTTGTTTTAGTTAAAGATTTAAAGCGTGATTGGTTTTTTACGCGCCCATACGCCGCACGATTTTTGGTGATGGTGCCACTTGAAAGCGGCGAGGTAAGGTATATTTCTCAAGTGTTTGGCGAGCCCAAAGGACGTGGTCGTCGGCCGGTGTGGTTAAGCCATGAACTGGTAAGTATCATTATTGGAGTAGGTGCACTGGGCGTGTTCGCAATCGTATTGTTGCTTATCATGCGAAGCGTGACCAAGCCCGTAGAAATGCTTCAGGATTGGGCGGCGGCGCTAGATGAAAAGCAACTTGATGCACCTATCCCAAGGTTTCGCTACAAAGAGCTCAACGCGCTTGCGTCACTGATACACAACAGCCTGCAAAGCGTGAAACAAACCCTAGAGCGAGAGCGTACTTTTGTTAATCACGCCAGTCATGAGTTGCGTACTCCCATTGCGGTTATTCGAAGCAGCACGGAATTGCTACAGCGTGTTTTAGAAAAAGAGCAACTACAACATCAATCACATACAATTGGCAGTAAAGGAACAAATGCCTTAATGCGGATTGATAACGCCTCTAAAACAATGACCGATTTAACCGAAACTTTATTGTGGTTAGCACGCGAAGACAGTCAACCTTTGCCTCATCATCCCGTGGACATTGCTACCATGGTTGATCAACTTTGTGATGACTTGAGATACTTATTAAAAGGAAAAACCGTCACCGTCGATGTGAATGTGCTAAGTACGACACTGTATCTGCCCGACACGGCGAGTAGAATAATTATTGGAAATGTTATCCGAAATGCCTTTCAACATACCGACAGTGGTGTAGTGTCTATTTCACTAAATGACACTACCTTAACCATCGAGAACCATGAGTTAAAATACAGCCAGAACCTAAACGAGAATGACGCAGAGGCTTCGTCACTATCTAACGTTGAGGATAATGGTTACGGGTTGGGACTTAAGCTAATTACTAAATTAACAGAACGGTTGGGATGGCAGTTCCAGGCCGGTGCGGTCGTAAATGGTTATCACGTTACACTTACTCTTAATGAACCTGAAGATACCGAAGTGCAGTCGTGAGAGCCATTTTATATACCTAGATATAAAAAAAGCGGCTAACAAGCCGCTTTTTTTAACATCGACAATTTTACCTTATCGATACAACAGTATCGGTAATTACATCCACTCTTTACTGCGATTACGCTTTTTCGGCATATAAGTCAGAAGTACGCCCAATAAAATACCTGCGCCGGCAACAATGCCGCCACGGGTGAACCAGGTGACCAGTTCATCTTTATCTGCACTTTCTACTTGCGCACTTAAGCGTTTAATATCGTTGCTTTGTTGTTCAGTATCCGTTGTGAGTTGCGTAATTTGCTGGCGCGCATCATTAAGCTGCTGGCGCAGGTTCGCATTCTCGCGTTGGGTAGTTTGTAAGCTGGTTTGGCTTTGTGCTAACTGCTCACTTAACATAGGTAGTTTTTCAGCTTGTGACATCTCTGTAGTCACATACTTTGATTCAACCCACCCCTTACGACCTTCATCATCGGTCACTTGCGTGAACTCTGCATCAGCATCACGGTCTAGCACAGTAATCGGTGTGCCTGCCTCTACAGACCCTAGAATACGGTAGTTTCGGCCTGGGCCCGTGTGTAAAAAGATAAATAAATCATCGCGAATATAGTGCGACGACGACGCTTCTAGCGTATCGCTCTCTTGAAGAGCCAGCGCTTGGCAAGAGCATGCAAAAAGGGCAACTGCTAACCACTTTCGAATCATAGGTAGTCCAAATACTCGTCTAAAACATGGAGATGGTATTGGTTGACCGCGATAAAGGCAAGTTTGTTCCACTTTTGTCTACTGGTTAATTTCATCGCAACCAGTTAACAGTGTCATTGCGAATTAGTTTGGACACAGGTAAGGTTGCATCATTATCACGTGTGCCACTGCGCAAATATGTCTGAAATTGAACTAAAATTTGTTACTCAAGATGGTGCGCATCAAGCATTTAAAGACCGCGTACTCCCTCTTTTCGAAAAAAATAATATCATCCTCATTTCCCACACCGAACTTCGGCTTGAAAACGATTATTACGATACGGTAAATCACGATTTTCAAGAAAGTAAGATGGGTTTTCGTGTACGCGGCAATAATGGCAGCTACGAGCAAACCTTAAAAACTAATGGGAAAGTCAGTGGTGGGTTACATCAGCGTGCAGAATACAACATTGATCTCAATGCACCTGAACCCGACTTAACCCTGTTTGATACCTCAGTGTGGCCTTCTAGCTGGAATATTTCCAGCATGAACAGCAAATTGGAAAAGCAATTTAGTACCCACTTTACTCGCCATGCTTATATTGTAGAGGTAGAGAAGAGTCGCGTAGAGGTAGTACTTGATTGTGGTGAAGCCGCCACTGATAAAGCGAGTTCACCGATTAATGAGATTGAACTTGAGCTTCAAAGCGGCGATCTAGATAGCCTATTTATATTGGCCACTCACATTAACAGTTGCATGGATGTGAGGCTAAGTGATGTGTCTAAAGCGGCGCAAGGGTATCAGCTTCTGCACGGTTTTAACGCCAAAGTAAAACCCTTGCCAGACTTTTTGCCGCTAAATCCAAAATCGTCTACCGAAGAAGCCTTTTCAAGTGCACTTCAATTGGCTTTAGCTCATTGGCAGCACCATGAGCATGTGTTTATTGAAAGTGCCTCTATTAAAACCCTAGCAGAAGTGGCCAAGAGTGTGCGCTTGCTGTTACAAAGCGTGTCTTTGTATTTACCCGTACTACAATGCCCAGAAATGCTTGCGTTACATAAAAAGCTCATAGCTTATGCGCAGCAATGGGCCTGGCAAGACGATCTACAAAGCTTACGGTATTTATTATCTAAAAAGAGCCTGTTTCACAAAACCTTAAGCAAACACCCTGCTATTGTCAGTTATTTGCAGGGGCGTAAAGCAGGGCTGTTGCACGCCCATGACCCCGCCAGTTTATTTTTCGACAGCATGGCGACCGATATTAAACTGCAAGCTATCGACTTAATTAACGCAAAACCATGGCGTAGAGAAGCCACAGGGTATGATTTGCTGGTTTTAGATCATGCCAAAGGGTGGTTATCTCAGGGATGGCAAACGGTGCAGCAAAGTATGCCAGCCAATAAAGCCATGGGCCCCGCCAACTACACCTTAGTAGAGGTAGTACTTCGACAAACTTTGTGGAGCGGTTTTCTACTTGGGGATTTGTTTTTAGAAGAGCGGGGTAACTTTAGAGCGCCTTGGTTAGATTTGTTAACCGGTATTGAGGAACTCAATGCGCTGTTAATGCTTCGCCAAGCCGTACAAGATTCCGAATTAGAAACGCAAGACGAACTTAGCAAGTGGACAAGCAGCAAGCTGACCGTGCTCGTAAAAGTGATGGAGCGAACCCGCGCTGTGGCATTAGAACGAGATATTTACTGGTAATGTTGCCAAGTAAATCGCGAACAAGGATGTAGTAAGGTGAAAGCAGATATAGTGTATGACTACGCCCTTTATGCGGCGCTGTTTTTCTATTTTATTGTGGTAGCCAGGTTTGTTTATTATCGTCAGCGCATACCTCAAGGGCGTTGGCTAGCGGCTGCCATTCTGTGCTGGCCTGTTTTCATGTTAGATGAGTGGATGCGGTTATGGCAGTTAACCCAACTGGCGCCTCTGTATGGGTTGTCAGACGTATTTGCGGTACTGCTAATGACGTGTAGCTATAGAATGGTTAAACCCATGTTATTAGCTTACCCGTCTAAACGTTCTCGATTGTGGGTGCCTTTTTGGGTAATGGCCGTGCTGCAATTAACTATTTTGCTTATCCCCACCGAAGACAAGCTATTGTGGCTAGAAGCCTCTCCGAGTGGCGAGCCATTAATGCTATGGCCAGCTTATTTAGCCTCGTTAACAACGGGGTTCTGCGTGTTGCTCATTGGTATTCTCATCACTGAACACATTCAAATGTATCATAGGCATTTACCCGAACAGGCGGTTGATGTTCAAGAGTTTCGCGTACCAAGACTTGCCAGCGTCATGGCAAATACGGTTGTTGTGGCGTTTGCCAGTATTTTGCTGGTGACTGCTGCCACCTTTGGCTTTTTTACCGTGCCTTTTTGGGAAAGCCTACATCATACGGCCCTCGGCGTTTCTCTGCTTGTGGTGCTATTTAGCCTTACTTTTCCTAGGGTAACGTCACCGTCGCCTTTAGATTACGAGCGGCTGGATGAAGGCGCGGTAAAGCCAGCTGAATTGCGAGCGGTCATTGGTCAAGCTAAGCGCACCATGATTGATGGTAAAAACTACAAGAAGCTTGGGCTAACATTGAAAGACTTTAGCGATGAGGCAGGAGTCGAACCCACCACGTTAGCGATTGCCTTGCACTTAGAACTTAAGAAAAACTTTCGCGGCTTTGTGTATCAGTACCGGCTGGACTACGCCAAAAATGTACTGCTGCGAAGTGATGCCAAAATAGCGAAAGTGGCAAAACGCTTAGGTCTTAATTCTGAAAAGTTTTTAGGCGATGTGTTGGTAAAGCATTTCCGCAGCTCTCAAGAGACACGCTAGTTTAACAGCCTCTATTTATCCAACCGACATCACCATGCTAAACGTAAAGTTAGCTAAACGCGTTATAAAGCACCTGCTGGGTAAAGGTTTTACGCAAGTAGAACCCACGAGGGCGCGTTTTGATTCGCTCGCCTTGCGGACCTAAGGCATCAGTTAATACTTTGCCGCTGGCAGCCTTAGGGCGAAGGTGCAACGCCTCGCCTTGTCGAGAAGTGATTGATTCTACATGCCCTGTCAGTATTTGCTCTGTAAGCTCTTCCCAGTCTTGTTTTAATATCGCATCTTCTAGTGCACTCGGCTGCCAATAAAACGCACTGGCGACTCTGCGCTGCGCCAATGGAATGCGCCTGTCTCCCTCAATAGGTAACCACAGCACTTGTTGAATTTTGTTGCGTACATTGCTTGTTTCCCACGTTAACCCTGGCTGCATCAACAAGGGGGCATAGCAAACATAGGTGGTTTCAAGGGGCATAAAATTGGCATCGATGGGAATAGTTTTAAGTTCAATACCCAGCTCTGGGAAGTCTTGCTGAGGTTTAGATCCGGCACTGGCCCCTAACCAACGTTCAATCAACATACCTGGCCAGCCTTTATGACGCTGTAAATTTTCTGGTATGGCAACGTCAGCCATGTGGGCTAATTCTCCCAAGGTTAAGCCCGCAATGGCGTCACAGCGTGCTAATAACGCAGTTGAATTTTCAGGTGGAGACTCGGGTGGACGCATAGTTCAGCTCAGTAATTTTCTATAAGGAAAGCATGAATTTCGATTAATGCTTTGAATGGTGTATATATTATGGAAGAATGCAGAGATATAAAAGTATAGTGTGCCCGGGAGTCTATGTGATAGATGCCGATGGATTCCGTGCGAATGTGGGCATAGTGATTTGCAACAAAATGGGTCAAATATTTTGGGCAAGGCGTTATGGTCAACATTCATGGCAGTTCCCTCAAGGCGGAATTGATGAAGGGGAATCTGCCGAACAAGCTATGTACCGCGAGCTGCACGAAGAAGTGGGACTGACACCGAAAGATGTCACCATTTTAAGTGTTACACGTAACTGGCTTAGATATAAGCTTCCTAAGCGATTAATTCGTCAGGGAAGTAATCCGGTCTGTATAGGCCAAAAACAAAAGTGGTTCCTGCTGCAGCTTGACTGTAATGAGCGGGACGTGAATGTATTGAAAACAGGGCACCCAGAATTTGATGATTGGCGTTGGGTGAGCTATTGGTATCCAATTAGAAATGTCGTGTCGTTCAAGCGAGACGTCTACCGTCGGGTTATGAAGGAATTTTCCCCTGTTGTAATGGCTGCTCAACAGCGTCCACAACAGCGCCATAATACGTCGTCGCAAAAGCGCGGTAAAAAGCGCAGGCGAGGCTAGGCGAACGAGCAAAGTATAGGGAGTAGCGATTGGACACTCAGGGTCACAAAGGCGCAATGTTAACCACGCTTAAACGTATCGTGCAGGAAATGAATCAAATTCCTGCGCTAGATACTGCCTTGTTTCGCCTGGCATCTCGCGTTAAACAAACGCTAGATGTCGACTCATGCTCCATATATCTAGCCGATTACGAGAAACAAACCTTTATTTTAAAGGCTACCGACGGTCTGCACCCTGATGCAGTAGAGCAAGTTCATATTGGCTTTTCTGAAGGCTTAATTGGCTTAGTCGGTCAGCGTGAAGAACCGCTCAACATTGTTAACGCCCAGCATCATCCTCGATTCAAACACTATCCTGAAGTTAAAGAAGAAAACTACAACGCTTTTTTGGGTACGCCCATTATTCACCAGCGTAAAGTGTTGGGGGTAATTACCCTGCAGCAAAGCGAAATGCGCCGCTTCAGTGAAGACGAAGAAGCTTTCTTAGTTACCTTAGCAGCACAGCTTGCGCTTGAAATTACCAATGCTGACATGCGCGGGGCACTAAACAATACCGCCAATGTGAACAGTATTGCACTGCAAAAAAATGTCTCTGGTATTGCGGGTTCGCCCGGCTTAGCTATCGGTAAAGGCTTTTCCCCTGATAAGTCACTTAATTTAAAAAACTGGGTTGTTAAACGCAGTAAAAATCCAAACGACGAAATCCAAACCTACCGCAAAGGCGTGGAAGTCACGCGCCAACACGTAGATGGATTATCGAAAAGTTTAGATGACGATATTCCTGATGACGTTAAATCCATCTTTCAGCTTTATCACCATTTGCTTGATGCCAATAGTTTAGGCCGCGAGGTAGAAGAGAAAATTAGGCAAGGGTGGGATGCTGCGTCGTCACTTAAGATGGTAGTCGAAAATTACGCCGCACGTTTTCGCGCGATGGACGACCCTTACATGCAAGAGCGTGCCATCGATATCGTCGACCTTTCAGACCGTATTCTGGCTAATATTCTTACCGAAGGCCAAGGACAAAAGCTGGTCGAAAAACTCGCCACCGAAGACAGTATTTTGGTGGCCGATGAAGTATCGGCAACCATGCTGGCAGAGTTTCCAAGAGAAAAGCTCAAAGGCATCATCTCTATCCGTGGGTCGAACAACTCTCATGCCGCTATTCTAGCAAGGGCAATGGGGGTGCCTGCGGTGATGGGGTGTCAGAATGTGTCTCCTGCACTGCTTGAGGGTAAAGAGCTTTTACTCGATGGTTATGCAGGTGAGGTAATTGTTTCCCCCGAGCGGAACATTAAAACTGAATTTATTCAGCTTATTGAAGAAGAGTCGGCAATAACCGAGCGCATAGACGCCGAAGCCGGGCAGCCTTGTGAAAGCGTAGATGGCTGTCGCATGTCGCTATATATCAATGCGGGTTTGTCTGCTGAAGCCGAGCTTAATGCTGGCCATATTGGCTCGGGTATTGGTCTGTACCGTACTGAAATTCCCTTTATGCTACGGGAGCGTTTTCCTTCTGAGCAAGAGCAAGTCGAGCTTTATCGCCAAATCTTAGAGTCGGCACCCGATTTGCCGATTACCATGCGTACCCTTGATGTGGGGGGCGATAAGCCACTACCCTATTTTCCCATCAATGAAGAGAACCCGTTCTTAGGGTGGCGGGGCATACGATTAACACTCGATCACCCTGAGATATTCTTGGTACAAGTACGGGCCATGCTAAGAGCCAGTATTGGGCTTAAAAACCTACGCATTATGCTACCCATGATATCTACGGTGGCAGAAGTGCAAGAAGCCAAGCGCTTAGTTAACCAAGCCTACTTTGAGATATGTGACGAGGTTTGTGAGTCGGGTGAAGTACTTCAGCGACCTAAGTTAGGTATCATGTTAGAAGTACCCTCGGTATTGTATCAACTGCCGCAGCTTGCGAAACACGTAGATTTCTTCTCGGTGGGCAGTAACGATTTAACCCAATACTTGTTGGCGGTAGACAGAAACAACACCCGTGTGGCAGGGCTGTACAACAGCTACCATCCAGCGGTATTAGCTGCACTCTACGACATTGTGCAGCAATCAAACGAGAACCAAATCCCTGTGACCATCTGCGGCGAGATTGCCGGTGAACCGGCAGGTGCTATTTTATTAATGGGCATGGGGTATCGTCGTTTAAGTATGAATGCGTTCAATATTCGAAAAATTAATTGGCTTATTCGTAAGGTTTCGCTGGCGGAAAGCAAACAGCTTCTTTCTCTCGCGTTAACGTCGCAAAGCCATGAACAAGTATTCGGTCATTTAAACGAATATTTAGAGACAAAAGGCTTAGGTGGGTTAATACGGGCGGGTGCGTAAAATAGGCATGGCGCTAGCAGTGTAAATGCTAGATTCTGCTGTGTGATAAAGGATTTTGAATGGAACCGTTAACCATCATTTTTGTGAGCTGCTTAGTCCTTGGCGTGATCGTCGGGTTATTAGCAGGAATGTTAGGTATAGGTGGTGGTCTTATCATCGTTCCTGTACTCTCCTACTTACTGATTCACTTTGCTGGTATGACCGTTGAGACTGTGATGCCGGTGGCCATAGCTACCTCACTTTCTACCATTATTTTTACGGGCATGTCGTCTGCGTTCGCACACTATCGCTTAGGTAATATCCATAAACCAACAGTGCTTTATACTGGGTTTGGTATAGCAATAGGTGCTATCTTAGGGGCGCAAATTGCCAGTCATATTTCCGGTGCGCTATTAAAAGATATCTTTGCGGTTCTGGTTATTATTATTGCCGCACAAATGATATTCGGTAAGCAGAAAACATCAGACAGCGAAGCGTCACCATGGGTGCTAAGTTGCGTAGGTTGTGGCACAGGTTTAATTAGCGCTCTGATGGGTATTGGTGGTGGCGCTTTGTTAGTGCCAGCCTTAGTCTGGTTCAGAATTAATATAAGATTGGCGATTGGTTGCGCGGCATTTAGTGGCTTGTTAATCGCAATATTTGGCACCGCCAGTTTTGTTGCTGCAGGGTGGCAGCAAGCAGGTATGCCACAGTGGAGTTTAGGTTACGTATATTTGCCCGCCACAGCAGGTATTGTCACCACATCAATATTTACCGCAGGTATTGGCGCAAAGCTGGGCCAGCGGGTTAATACTCGAGTTTTAAAAGCAATGCTAGCGTGTTTGTTAGTGTTGGTAAGTATCAAAATGTTTGTAGGAATTAATTAAGCGTATGGCTGAAAGCAGTTATTTGGTTTTTCCCAGTATAGACCCTATTATTTTTAGCCTCGGGCCATTAAGTGTCCGTTGGTACGGCATGATGTACCTCGTTGGTTTTATTGCCGCATATTTGCTAGCGCAGAAGCGTTTGTCTCGTACTGAATGGACGCGAGATCAACTAAGTGATTTATTGTTCTGGAGCTTTGTTGGTGTGATTTTAGGTGGTCGCATTGGCTATGTGTTCTTCTATCAGTTTGGCATGTTTCTAGAAAATCCCCTCTACCTGTTTAAAATATGGGCCGGAGGTATGTCGTTCCATGGCGGACTTGTTGGCGTATTAGTGGCCTTAATGTGGCAGGCTAAGCGAATGAAAACCACGTTTTTACGTTTAGGTGATTTCGTGGCTCCCTTAGTGCCCATTGGCTTGGGCGCAGGACGCATTGGAAACTTCCTTAACGCTGAATTATGGGGCCGTACCACTGATGTGCCTTGGGCAATCATTTTCCCAAGTGCCGGTAATGTGCCTCGCCATCCTTCCCAGTTATATGAATTTGCCTTGGAAGGCGTATTATTGTTTGTTATTTTATGGCTTTATTCTGCTAAACCTCGACCGGTTGGCGCGGTAAGTGGTGTCTTTTTACTTGGCTATGGGAGTTTCCGTTTTATCGTGGAGTACTTTAGAGAGCCAGATGCTCACATTGGTTTATACCAAATGGGGCTAAGCCAAGGGCAGCTATTATGTTTACCTATGATTGCATTAGGCATAGGGCTATTAGTGCGCGCCTACACCCGCCAACAGCAACAAATTAAACAATAAATAAGAAGAAAGATGAAAGAATATCTCGCATTGATGCGCCATGTACGTGATACAGGTGTAAAAAAGGAAGACCGCACTGGAACCGGTACGTTAAGTGTATTTGGCTATCAAATGCGGTTTGATTTACAACAAGGCTTTCCGTTAGTTACCACTAAAAAATGCCACCTTAAATCTATTATTCACGAGCTGCTATGGTTCTTGAAAGGCGAAAGTAACATCGCTTATTTGAAAGAAAATGGCGTGAGCATTTGGGATGGTTGGGCAACAGAAGAGGGCGAATTAGGCCCTGTCTACGGTAAGCAGTGGCGCAGTTGGGACAATGGCGATGGTACAACTATCGATCAGATAGCCGATGTGATTGACCAAATCAAGACCAATCCAGATTCTCGCCGTCTTATTGTCAGTGCATGGAATCCGTCTGTATTGCCAGATACACAATATTCGCCAAGTGAAAATGCGAGTATGGGTAAGCAAGCATTGCCACCGTGTCATACCATGTTTCAATTCTATGTGCTTGATGGCAAATTGAGTTGTCAGCTATATCAGCGCAGCGGTGATATTTTCTTAGGTATTCCTTTTAATATTGCTAGCTATGCCTTACTCACTATGATGATCGCCCAAGTATGTGACCTAGCGCCGGGTGATTTCATTCTGACATTGGGTGATGCGCATTTATACAGTAATCATCTAGAGCAAGTTGACCTGCAATTAAGCCGAGAGCCTTTTGCGCCGCCCGTTATGGAATTAAACGAAAGCGTGAAAGACATTTTTGATTTTTCATTTGAGGACTTTACGCTTAAAGGCTACCAGTCTCACCCTCACATAAAAGCACCCGTCGCAATATAAGGAGGTTTTGTGTCTACACCTATTCTTATATGTGATGATTCAGGCTTTGCGCGACGTCAGATGGCGCGCAGTATCCCAGATAGTTGGGACGTAGAGATTTCATTTGCCGGTAATGGACAAGAAGCCCTTGAGGTTATCCGTGCTGGTAAAGGCGATGTGGTCTTTCTTGACCTGAATATGCCCGTCATGGACGGCTATGAAACCATGGAAGCCATTCGCAAAGAAGACTTACCTTGCTTAGTTATCGTGGTGTCAGGGGATGTACAAGCACAAGCGCGAGATCGAATGTTGGCTTTAGGTGCTATCGATTTTATTCGTAAACCTATTGATAACGAAAAGCTCACTAACATTCTATCTTCTTACGGTATCTATAGTGGCGTTTCTACAGCAATACAGCGAGAAGCGGTTGCAAGAGACACCGATGCATCATCGTTGGACGATAAGCTAGATGCTTATCGAGAAATGGTGAATATCGCTATGGGCCGAGCTGGTGAAAGCCTAGCACAACTTATGGGCGAGTTTGTCGACCTGCCTATTCCCAATGTTAATTTGCTAGAAAGTAATGAACTGTCGATGGCCATCGCCGAGATAAATCGCAACGACTGTGTTTCAGCAGTGTCGAAAGGTTTTGTCAGTGCTGGAATTCGCGGTGAAGCGCTGGTTATCTTCAACGATACTAATTCGCAAAACATTGTTGAGTTACTAAAATATAATGCCCATCAGTCTACGGGCAGCTTAGAGCTTGAAGCATTAATGGATGTGTCGAATATTTTAATCGGTGCATGCCTAAATGGACTGTCTGAACAACTAAACGTGTCATTTAGTCATACGCTTCCTGTATTACTCGGTCGACATCAAGGGCTAGCTGCGTTACTTAACGACAATGTTAAGAAGTGGGGCAAGGTAATGGCAATCGAAATTGGTTACGCCATTAAAGCCAGAGATATTGCATTCGATTTATTACTCCTGTTTCCCGATGAAGCGATGAACCATATTTATGGGCGTTTAGTGGATGTAGAAAAGGAGGCTTCATAATGATTTCACTGGCTGCAGGTGGAAATTTACCCGCTGAACTGCTCGACTCCATCGAAGTGGGTATTGTTGTACTAAACCGAGATTTCGTAGTGGAAGCGTGGAATAAATTCATGGAGAACCACTCTTCAATTCTACCCCACGATATTAAAGGTACCTCCTTATTTACCCATTTTTCAGAGATTGATGAAAATTGGCTGAGGCTTAAATCAGGACCGGTCTTTAACTTAAAAAGCCCAGTATTTATTATTTGGGAACAGCGCCAATACTTATTTAAATTTGGCGGCAATAGACCTATTACCTGCCAAGCCAGTTTCATGTATCAGAACGTGACCATGTTTCCACTAATTTCTGAAACCGGTGATGTTGAGAAGTTCTGTATCGTCGTTTATGACGTAACAGACCAAGCACTTAGCAAAATTGGTATGGAAAGGCTGAATGAAGAGCTAAAAACAGCCAGCCGAATTGATGGCTTAACGGGGCTGTTTAATCGTCGATACTGGCAGGAGCGTTTTGAGCAATCTTATAAGTTAGCCAAGCGCCAAGAAAAGGCGAGTACCGCAATGATGTTAGACATCGATCACTTTAAAAAAGTGAACGATACTTATGGTCACCAAGCAGGCGATAAAGTGATTCAGATGCTGTCCGCTCTTATCACGCGCTGCGTCCGGGAAACTGATTTAGCAGGTCGATATGGCGGCGAAGAATTTGCCGTTATTCTTACCGACTCACCCGTTGAAAAGGCCGTTATAGTGGCTGAGCGTATTCGTCGTTTAGCGGAACGTTTGGTGGTAGAGCACGATGGTGAAGAAATTACTTTTACGGTGAGTTTGGGTTTAGCTGAATTCGACCCTCATAGTAAAAGCTCTATGGCTTGGCTTGAAAAAGCCGACCAAGCGCTTTACGAAGCTAAAGAAAGTGGGCGGAACAAATACTGTATTAGCGCGCTAGCCGGAGTGTAAGCAACTATTTGCAATGCAACTACATGCATAGTCTTTTTCGGTAGCTTCAAACAGAGTTGGTAGTGCGCTTATTACACCAACTCTGCGTTTACTCTCTATAACTTCAACAGAGTTAATCCTAAGGTATTTTTCAACTCTTGAAAGGTAACAGGTTTAACTAAGTGGTAGCGAATACCAGCAAGTTCAGAGGCTTTTCTGTCGTCTTTATGTGCGTTAGCCGTAATGGCAACGATGGGAATGTTTGGCTTTTTCTCTTTAATAATTTTTGCCACCTCTAATCCGCTAATATCAGGTAAATTAATATCTAACAAAATAGCGTCGTAAGACTCTTCACTGGCTTGAATGATGGCATCGTTGCCAGTGGTGACAGTTTTAGGTGAGTGACCCATGCATATCAGCATGTTTTCCAGCATTTGGGCATTGATAGGCTCATCTTCTACCACCAACACTTTGGCATGATTCACTGTTTGGTAAGCTGATTTGTTCGGTTGCGCCAAATGATGGAGTGTATCCACAATACGGTTTTTATCAACCGGCTTAACAAACGATTGCCATACTTCAAGCTGACTGTTTGCAATAACATTGGCAATATCTGGTGTAGCCGATAACACCACAATAGGTGGTGTACGTTTTCCGTAAATAGCATGCAGTGTTCGTGTAAGCTCTAAACCATCGATGCCAGGCATGTAGAGGTCGGCGAAAATGGCGGTGTATTGTAGTAACTCATCATGCAAGCTTAGTAGGTCTGAACCTGAAGCAAAACAACGGGCGGAAAACCCTTCGCTAGTAATAATGTTTTGTATATGCAGTCGAGAAATTTCTAAATCATCAACAATAGCGAAGCGCGCAGTGCTAGTATTAATTTTGGGTGTTTCGATATCGGATAAAGGCGTAATAGGAATATTGGCAACAAATTCAGTACCAATGCCCTCTTGGCTGGTAAACGAGAGGCTTCCACCTAGTTGATCAATGCTTTTTTGCACTACGGTAAGCCCGATACCAGCACCTGGAAACCGATGATCTAGCGGCTGTTCGCCACGAAAAAAGCGTTCAAAAATTTTAGGCTTTATGTCATCTGCAATGCCGAGTCCTGAGTCTCTCACTTTTATGACCAAGCAAACCTTTTTGTTTTTCACCAAGGTGGTGACATTTACATCAATAATGCCATTGGGTGTGAACTTAACGGCATTGTCTAACGTGTTGCGGATGACTTTAGATAAGTTTGTGGCATCCCCTTCAATAAAGTGGGGAACGCTATGGTTGCAATGCATCGTAAATTCGACTTTTTTCCCTCTAACCTGAACGGAGTAAGGGGCAATACATTCGTCGAGCAAACTGATAAGGTCAACCCGGCCAATGTGTTTATCTTGTTCGCTACCAATCGATAAAATATCGAGCAAGTTATTGGTTAAGTTCAATAGCCGGTAGCATGATTGTTCCGCTTGTTGAATAAGCTTTCCTTGCTGCTGCTTCATGTTAGGAATAAGTTCTAGTGCAGTAATAATGGCACTAATTGGCCCTCTAAACTCGTGGCTCATTAAGTTCAGGAAGTCGCGCTTTTCATTCTCAAGTAAGCCTTCAGATTCTTGATGTTTCGAAGAGGTATGCGCTTCTTTCTTAAGCAGACGAGTTCTATTTTGGTTAATTTTTGAGAAAACATATAGCCACAGCGCCATAAGAGAAAGTGCTAACAAGGCGGTAATCACAAACAAGCTTACTTTGAGGTTTTGAGCACTGTGGCTTAACCGATTTAAGGTAATTTGTTCTTGAAGCCGAATATCTCTAATAAGTGGCGAAAGCTGAAGCGGGGGGGATAGATAACCCGCTACTTCACTAGGGGGTAAATCAACAATCGTACGGAGCAAATACAAAGTAACTTTAACCTGCTCGGGAAGTGAAAGTGAAGTGCTTCTTTGTTGTTCGCTGATATAGGCATCTAAACTGAGTGCCTGGGTATTAAAGTCATCGAAATGCGCATCGTCAGTTAAAAAAGCATGTTGAAAGTGATACTTTGCTTCAACGGCAAGGGGCATTAACTCCCTCTGGATAGTGGCTATTTCATCTGAAGGTTGTGGCTTAGCAAGTGTCTCAATACGGTTTTCTATTTCAATGAGTGCATGATGCAGTGAGTTGCTCGCATTTAGCGATTGCGACAACGTATAGTGGGTGTGTAAAAAGTGGTATAGGTAGGCGAAAAAACACAATATTACTACGGCAAACCCTGTCGCGATGTATAAATTCCGATGCGTTGCTTCGTTTAATGGTACTTCATTCTTGCTCATAGCGACTCCATGCTACTACGCCTACTATTGGCCTATTCTTGGTTTTTTCTTAGCCGTTACTGATTTTTCACTTAGCCATTGGGCTGTCGCCAAGCCTACTACTGTATTTTAATCAGCTATCTTGAAGCCAAGTGAACGCTTATTGTATGGCTAATTTAGGCTATCCTTTTACGAACTCATTTCCTCATCATTGCTTATATGCACTGTAGTTTAACTTTAGATGGGAAATGAGTTATTGCAACGTTATTGCTCAGAAGTTTTAGATTTTTCCAAATGAGTGATTTTGTGTCGAATATTGTGTAAGAACAGCAAGCTGGGAATAACCATAAGTGCTGTAATAACAAAGAACTGGCTCCAATTACCGTCAAGGAAATCAACCACGAAACCACTACTGGATGCCACTAAGGTTCTCCCCGCTACACTTAGCGATGCCATAAGGGCGTATTGGGTGGCACTGAAAGCGCGATTACACAACAGAGAAATAAAAGCGACCATGGCCACGGTGCTCCAAGCAGCCGTAAAGCCGTCGATAATAACCGCAGCGGCCAGAAGTGTAACATCAGGCCCAGTGGTAGCAATAAGGGAAAACATAAGGTTAGAAGCCGCCATAGCAATACCGGCGGTCATTAACCCCTTGTAAATGCCGTAGCGAATGTTGACTAGCCCACCTATCAGAGAAAAGATAATGGTCACCCACCAATTGAGCAGCTTTGAGTAAGTGCCTATATCACTATTTGAAAAACCAATTTCTTTGTAAAAAACGATACTCATTCTTCCTAAGAAGGCTTCTCCAATTTTAAACAAGAATATAAACAGCAAAAAAGAGAGGGCGAGCTTGACGCCATTACGGGAGAAAAATTCTGAAAAAGGGGCCACTAAGGTTTGTTTAAACCAAAACGCTATTTTAGAAGAGCCTTCTCCGGCACTGCCCTGTGTTGGGCTCCCCACCACTTGGCTACGCAGTAAGTCACGATCTATGTCAGGCTCTTTGGCAAACACCGTGGTGACCATAAGTACAAGCATAAAAAGGGCGAGTAAGCCGTAAATATCAGGCCAATACCAGCTGCTGTTGTCTGCAATAAAAAATGGGATGGCTCCAAGTCCACCATAACCCGTCCACCAACCAGCGGTGGCTACAGATGATGCTGCCGACAAACCGTCGTTGTCATTTTCTTCAATGACATCAATTCGATAGCCATCTATCGCAATATCTTGAGTTGATGAAAAGATAGCAATGAGTAAGCCCACCAATGCTAAGTAAAACAAATGACTATTAGCAGAGAGTTGTGTCATCAACGCACAACACAGGGCAATGCCGCCTTGCATGATGAAAATCCAGCCTCGACGCTGGCCAAGAAAGCGAGGTTTTACGCGGTCAATTAAAGGAGACCAAAGAAAATTGAAGGAATAGACCGCAAAGATAGCACCAAACAAGCCAATGGCAGACCGAGATAGGCCTTCATCTTTTAACCACGCTGAAAGCACCGAACCAATCATAATCCATGGAAAACCACTGGTAATGCCAAATAGAAAAATACTAAGGTAACGTCTGTCTTGATAAGTTTTGAGAGAGTCTAACAAATGCGTTCCATGGCCAAAGCGTGATCCATTCGTATTGAGCCATGATCACGCTTCAGTTTCAATGAAAACGAACGATAAAGGGTTGAATCACTAATAAATTGATAAATAAAGAAAGTTGCTAGGGGCGTATACCAACACAATCGATGGGGCAGTGCCCTTTGCCTTCTAAAAACAATACACAGTTCATTAACTCATCGACAAGATATTTATCTGAACGTAACTTATCTTCTTGCCAAAAATGGACTTGATGGAGCAAATGCCAAAAGACCCGTTCCTTATAGGTGTAAGGTTGGGTAAATGTGTACTCTATCTGGCCCCACTCTTCCATACTATCCCAAAAGAATAGCTCAATCTCCTCGACTGGAAGCTCTCCTTGCCAAAATGACCTCAGATAAAAACACAGCTGCTTGGCCTTTTTGTTTACGAATGTTTGAACAGTCATAGACACACAGCCGCCGTTATTAAAGATTAAAAAGAATTATAGTTCAGAACACCCAGTGATACCTTGTAAAACCCAAGGCAAATGAGATAGGTTACTGTTTTAAACTGTAAATTAGACTAATTGGTTTAGATTCTAATTACCAGCCTAAATGTTGAGCCCATCCAAGAACGCTGCCAGCAATTAGCTGAATTTTAGCGCTATTCTCATTGTCCATTAGACCAAAGGTTGAATTTTGCGTGAATAGAGACTGTTGTCTGTAGTGAAGCTTAAGGGAAGTGGTGGCAAGTTGCTTTCGTTTTGCTTGCGTTTGCAACGCCCATGGATTGGTGCCGTTAATCGATAAGTCTAACACCGGAAATTCAGTGCCTGCAATAAATTCTGGTACAGCGCGGTTTATGTCGTCATTCGGCCAAAAGGGGGTGATGGCGACTAAAGTGTCTGGTGAGGGAATAATGCCTTTAGAACCTAAATCCAGCAATTGTGCAGCCTGCATTCCATAGGCAATGTTCATTCTAAACCCTTGATGACTTTCAAGGTGAGTATTAAGCGCATTGATTAAGATGGTTAGATGCTGGCTGGACGATACGTAATTTTGTCGTTGAAGCCGACTGTCAGCTTTCGGGTGAATAGCCTCATCGACGGGTAGGTCAGGGTCTTCCTCTAGCGTCAATGAAACTGGGCTAACCACCACATGCCAACCTTTTTCATTGAGTAAGCTGGCTAATTGACGTGCATCCCCAATGGAGAGTCCGGTGGGCGAGGCATCAGCTAAAATAATGGCCGCACCGCGAGAGATAGGCAATGCTGAAGAGCTCTCAAAAATAGGCACGCGGATTTCCCCAGCCATTACATAGGTAATGTCGTCGGGTAAAAAAGCGTGGGTGATATCCTCATACAAGCTTTGGGCTTGCGCACCAGGCACAAAATATCCCATCGAAAACATAAAGCTGCAACCCACCACGAGAAAACGAAATAAATGTAACATGGCGTACCAATAAAGCATTCAACACTTTAATTATCGGCTAAACCTTTGAAAACTTCAGTTCGAACCAAGAGTATTTTTTAGCGCTGGGTTAATTAACCGCTTTAATGAAAGCAGGTGAAACAGATAGGTAAGAAGTGCCACAAAGTCTCAATCTATAGCCCAGAATTTCAATCGATAGATAGTGGGGCGGGGGAGTAGTGTGTATAACCAGTAAACGGAATAGGCGTTTGGAACGTTAGCCAATCTTCAGACGAAGGATGCGCAAAGCTCAAGCTTTCTGCATGCAGCTGTAAACGTTCGGCCATACCTAGGGCTTGTGGATGCGCATAAAGCCTATCACCTAAGATAGGGTAACCTAACTCAAGCATGTGCACACGGAGTTGGTGGGAGCGCCCTGTAACCGGGTACAAGGCCACTAACGTTTCGCTTTGCTCACTCGTAGTGCTAAAGCCGGGGCTTATATCAGGGGGAGTATTAGCGCTAGTGGCTGAATTAATGGTGATACGCGATGCTCTTGGCGTTACGTCTACCACTTCATAGTGGGTTAGGGCTTTTTTGCCTCGCTCATAATCAACCATTTGCTTTGGGCGATTAGGCCAATCACAAATAAGGGGTAAGTTCACTTCCCCCTTGTTACTTTTCACGTGGCCGAAAACACGAGCAAAATAGCGCTTCTTGGTTTTGCGTAGTTCAAATTGCTTTGAAATATGCCGATGGCTTTCTTTATTGAGCGCCATCACCATAATGCCCGATGTCGCCATATCTAGCCTGTGCACCACAGTGGCAGTGGGGAACACGGTATTTACTCTGCTAATAAGCGAGTCTTTATGTTCTTGTGCCTTACCTGGCACACTTAACAGGCCGCTGGGCTTATTCGCTACCAAGATGTCATCATCTTGGTAGAGAATGGTTAAATAGGGCTGTACGGGCGGGTTATAAACAAACGCTGGATTAGCCATTAAGGGTTATTCACCACTAAACGAAGGGCATCAAACTGCACGTCAGCACCTTGTATTACTTTGTCTAACGCGTTCATTTGATTTTCAATAAACTCAATTTCACTGTCACGCACTGACGGGTTACGCTTTTGTAAGTCGACTAAGCGCTGAATTTCACTGTTTAGGGTTTTATGCATGTCTTGCAGTGCATCGTGTAGCTTTTGATTCGCTTGTTGATGCGCCAGTTTCCGGCTGTTCTCAATTGCTAAGGTAAGCGGTTGATGCAGTGCTTTAATCAATTGATGCGAAATCTTTCGATTCACTTTGCGTTTAACTTCAAACGTTAAGTCAACCTGATTACCTTGTGCATCTAAACAAATACGCAGTGGCGTTTGTGGTAAGAAACGACCAAGCTGAAGTGCTTTAGGGGCGTTGGCATCTAACACAAACAAGGCCTCTAACCAGTAAGCGCCCTTGGGAAGGTCAGGATCGGCAATAAAGCCAATGCTGCTCTTACCGTGCACATCACTAAGTACTAAATCGATAGCGGTATGTACAAGGGGGTGATCCCAACTTAAAAATTGCACATTTTCTAAGGTGGTAGCAACGCGACGTTTATAGGTTACCGTCATGCCTTCAGGATCAAGACCCGGTAATTGGCTAACCATAGATTCGGTTGGCATGAGAATAAAGCAATCGCTGCCTTTTTCTTCCTGCTGAACGCCAATAGCATCAAACAAACGACCCATAAAACGCGATAAATCTTGCGAGTTATCAAGCAATATGATGTCTTCAAGTAACTGTTCAACGCGGCCTTCACCAGACGCATTAAGCTCTAATAAACGGTCACGACCCGCTTCTAACTGCGCCACTAACTGACTATTTAACGTGGTACTTAAGTTAATAAGTTCATCACGAGTATGAAGATCGTGAGGGTGCAAGCACGCGCCAATCAATAAGGCTTTTACGTCGTCAAACACACCTGAGCCAGTCGGGCAGGTTTTCTCGAATGCATTCAGTCCTTCATGATACCAATCCACCAACACATGCTGAGCGGTGTTTTTCAGATAAGGCACGTGAATTTCAACGGTTTGCGTTTGACCGATACGATCTAAGCGTCCAATACGTTGTTCAAGTAAGTCGGGTGTTACTGGTAAATCGAATAACACCAAGTGATGGGCAAACTGGAAGTTTCGACCTTCACTACCAATTTCGCTACACAGTAATATTTGTGCGCCGTCTTCTTCATCAGAGAAATAATGAGCGGCTTTGTCTCGCTCAACAATGGTCATGCCTTCGTGGAACACACTATGACGTACACCGGTTTGAGTGCGAATGACTTCACCAAGTTCTTGCGCGGTGCGCGCACTGGCACAAATCAGTAATATCTTTTCTGGTTTTACCGACTGCATAAAATCAAGTAACCAACCAACCCGAGGATCTTCATCCATCCAGCTATTCACAACGCTTGGCATACGCTCAGGATATAACGCATGGGTTAAATCACCACCGGTTACCGCACTTTGATATGCCTCTGGCAGTTCGAGTTGGTAGCCAAGCAATACGCGGTCAGGGAAGCCTTCGATATTGGCTCTGCGGTTTCTAAACAGCATTCTGCCAGTGCCGTGGCAATCAATAAGCTGATGTACTAATTCGCGGCGTGCTTCAGGTTGTGCTAAATCACCTGCATTTTCCATCACATCCGGGGCGAAGTCGGTTAGCTTAGTGCGCTGCTTTTCGTCCGGTGTGGTGTCTGAAAGTAACGGGGCTACCGCGTCGGCAAGCTGACTGTAACGCGACTCTTCGGTTAAAAATGCTTCGTAACTATGGAAGCGAGCAGGGTCGAGTAATCGCAAGCGGGCAAAGTGGCTTTCATGGCCAAGTTGATCTGGTGTTGCGGTTAATAACAATACCCCTGGGGTTTCATTGGCTAACGCTTCCACGCAAGTATATTCAGCAGAAGGGGCATCGGCAGACCACGCAAGGTGATGGGCTTCATCAACCACCATTAAATCCCACGATGCCGCTTGAATTTGTTGCTGACGTTTTTCACTTTGACTCAAAAAGTCGATGCTACATAGCACTAACTGGTCGTTATCAAAGGGGTTGGTTTCCCCATCATCATCTAAAGCTTCGCAGCGGCTTTCATCAAAAATAGCGAAAGGCAGATTAATTCTGCGCAGCATTTCAACCAACCACTGATGTACCAATGAATCTGGTACTAAAATGAGTACTCGCTGAGCGCGCCCCGTGCGCAGTTGCTGGTGAATAATAAGCGCGGCTTCAATGGTTTTACCTAAGCCAACTTCATCGGCAAGTAAAACACGTGGTGCGTGGCGTCCACCCACTTCAGAGGCAATATGCAGCTGGTGGGGAATGAGCGAGATACGAGCTCCCGCTAAGCCCAAAGTGCTTGAGCGTAAATAATCGTATTGGTGGTTCAGCGCATTAAGGCGTAAGTCGAACCACTTAGGGTGGTCAAGTTGCTCGCTGAACAAACGCTTTTCAGGTTGGTTTAATCGAATATGGTGATCAAGCAAGGTTTCAGATAGGCGTACCTGTGCTTTGGTGTCTTCGCGGATACCGAAGTAAATGCAAACGCCTTGGCTTTCTTCAATTTCAGAAATTGTCATTTGCCAGCCGTCTTGGCTTTTTATGGTTTCGCCAATATCGAACACTAAACGGGTAAGGGGGGCTTCTTGCTTTGTATACATTCGCGCCTCTCCCGTAGCAGGGAAAAACACCTCAACTGAGCGAAAATCAACACTAATAACAGCGCCTAAACCTAATTCGGTTTCAGTATTACTTAACCAACGCTGACCAATGGAAAACGGATTTCCTGAACTCATAAATCACCAACCTTTTTTGCGGGGGCGGTATTGTACGCATTGTGTATTAATAAGTCATTAATACTAGCCCATTTGTGCGTTTTAATCTTGGGTTGGAAAATGTGGTTGGAGGAGGAAGGAAAAAACAGAAGAAAAAAAATTTAGCAGAAAAACAGTGCTAATAATGAAAATCTGGATTATGGTGGATTTAGCGCTTGTGATTGTTTGTTGGGCAAGCGTGTGAAGTGGCGGTGTTTAGGTAACTGCCACTTTTCGGTCGACGCGACAAGGAGTGGAAGTCCTGTTCGAGCGACAACTTCTTCTCCTTCAGCGGAACTGTTCCTAGCACGCTAATTTGTTGTGTGTGCCTGGCCTTATTTACCGGAGTAAAGGATGCCAAGAAAAAATTCCACTGATACAAAAATATACGTCCTCGATACCAATATTCTGCTGCACGAACCTCACGCATTTCTCTCCTTTAAAGAACACGATGTCGTTGTACCAATGACAGTGCTTGAAGAACTAGATTACATCAAAGACAGTAAGAAAGACGTTGCCCGAGATGCGCGAGTATCTATTCGTGCAATGGAAGACTTATTGCACGATGCGTCACCTGACAATATGGTGGCGGGTGTGTCTATGGTGGGAATGGGTGCAGGTGAAACAGCGCCCACAGGTTCGTTGTCTATTTATACTGATTTGGGCATGGCGCAATCGCAGCAAGTGTTCACCAGTAATGAGAATGACAACCGCATCATTAACGTGGCTCTGCATTTACAAAAGGCAAATGCACCGCAACAAGTGGTGTTGGTCACCAAAGACCTCAACATGCGCCTCAAAGCCAAAGGGGCAGGTCTTGCTCATGTAGAGGATTACCGCACCGACCAACTTATCAGTGATATTAAATACCTCTCTCGGGGTTTTCATCGGTTTGAGGGCAATTTCTGGGACAAGGTTAAAAGTGTAGATAGTCGCACTGAAGGCCGCGATACCATTCACACCATTCCCAAAGCCATGCTGCCAGAAGCTTACATCAATGAGTTTTTACTTGATGAAAGCAACGACTTTGCTGGACTCGTTGAAGCGATTAACGGTGACTCTCTTGAAGTGCTCGATTTAGGCTATGAGCGCTTAATGGGCCGCCATGCGTGGGGAATAACGCCTAAGAATATCGGCCAAGCTATGGCGCTTCATGCGTTACTTGACCCACACATCGACTTGGTGATCCTTACTGGTCCTGCTGGGAGTGGTAAAACCCTATTGGCCCTAGCCGCCGCCCTTGAAATGGTGGTAGAGCGTAACATGTACGATAAGATAATCGTGACACGTAGCACGCCAGAAATAGCCGAATCGATAGGCTTCTTGCCGGGTACGGAAGAAGAGAAAATGCTGCCGTGGTTGGCGGCCATTACAGACTCTTTAGAGGTGCTACATAAGCACGATGAGAATGTGAAAGGCTCTATGAATTACATCATGGAAAAAGCCAATATCCAGTATAAGTCGGTTAACTTTATGCGCGGGCGAAGCATTCAAAATTCTATTGTTATTTTGGATGAGTCTCAGAACTTAACTGCGTCACAGCTTAAAACCATTATCACCCGATGCGGCGAGGGGACTAAAATTATTGTGGGCGGAAACTTGGCCCAAATCGACAGTAATTACTTAAGTGCCGTAACTTCAGGTCTTACTTACTTGGTAGAGAAGTTCAAAGACTTTTCCGGTAGTGCGACACTAAACTTAGATGGGGTAGTGCGAAGCCGTTTAGCCAGCTTTGCAGAAGAGAATCTTTAGTGTGGTAGCTTGCTAATAATAGTTTGCCTTGGGGGGGATATTTCCCCAAGGCAAAATTATTGATAAGCGTAGAACAACCGTCATTTTTGCGTGGTATTAAACAGCGCGACACCGCTTATATTATGCTTAAAACTTACCTCTCACACCTACATTGTAGCGGGGGCCATATGTTTCATAGTCGATAAGCTGATTGCTAAAGCGACTAGGACAAGGTTGGGTCGTAAGTTTTTTTAAAATTAATCTAAATATTGGCCTTGAGTAAGTAAGATGTCGGATATGGTATTTTAGTGAAATTTTAATGAAGTATTTAACGTTTACTAGCCTACTAATGGCGAGTCTATTTTTAATTTTACCTTTTAAGGTAATGGGAAATACAAACTGTGTCAGTTGTCATCATAAAGCAGTTTCCAACTGGCAAGAATCTGATCATGCGAAAGCCATGGATGTGGCAGTATCAAAGACAGTATTGGGTGATTTTTCGGGTGTAGAAGCAGAACACCATACGCAGGTGGCGCGCTTCTACCAAAAAGGCGAAGAGTTCTGGATAAATTTTACAGAAGCCGAAAACACAACGGATTACCCAGTAAAATATACTTTTGGGCACTATCCCTTACAACAATATTTAATCGAAGTTGGTGACGGAAAGCTTCAAGTATTCCCTTTTGCGTGGGACTCTCGGCCTGAATCAGAAGGAGGCCAACAGTGGTACCCCCTGAATTCTCAGGAAGATATTCAACCCGCAGACCGCTTACATTGGCGTCAACCGTTGCAAAATTGGAACGGTATGTGCGCAGATTGTCATTCAGATGGTTTAACCCGCAACTATTCTGTTGAAACGAATCAGTTCGATACTAGGTGGCACAACATAAATGTGGGGTGTCAGTCTTGTCACGGTAAAATGAATAATCACACCGAAACCGCCGCATCATCTTCGTCTTTATCCAAAAATAGCTCTTCACATAAGCTCTCAACTGGTCAATTTCCTCTATCATCAGATGATCAAAAAGCTTTGGGTGAGTGGTTACTGGACGACGGGGATAAAATTGCTTCATGGCATGGAGAGCCTAGAGACAATCGTTTCATGGAGACCTGCTTCGCCTGCCATTCATTACGCACCCCCATCACTGATGGCATAGATCCGAATGCTGCCTTTTTAGACCAGTTTGTGCCCTCGCTGTTGACGCCGACGATGTATCACGCAGATGGGCAAGTCAAAGAAGAGGTCTATGTTTATGGCTCATTCCTACAAAGTAAAATGTATACCGCGGGAGTGAATTGCTTGGATTGCCACGACAAACATACTATGAAAATAAAAGTTCAGGGTAACGGGTTATGTTTACAATGCCACAACAGCGAGGTATATCAGAAACAATCTCACATTCGCCACGACCTAAATTCATTCGCAGGGCAATGCGTAAGCTGTCATATGCCACAAACAACTTTTATGGGAGTCGATGCTCGTAGGGATCATAGTTTTAAAGTGCCGCAGCCTGAGTTAAGCACTAAGTTCGAAACACCAAATGTGTGTAATAGTTGTCATACATCACAATCTTCCAGCTGGTCTGCAGATATTATAAATAAGCGTCGCGAAGGCATTGCCCCCCCTAAGTCGACACCAGATGATTTTGTCGCTTTAATGCATAATGGTACTTTACCGATTGCCCAACACTTCGCGCTAATTGACAATAATAAACTTAGTATTATTGTACGCGCTAGCGCAATCGCGATGCTGCCTTACAGTGTTGAGCAACTCTCTGATGACGATATTAAAGGCTGGGTGCATTCAGAACATGAACTTATTCGTTTGGCGGTAGCTGGAATTGGAAACTTGTTGCCTATTCCTGAGCGGTTGAAATCTTATCAAACGTTATTAGATGATCGCTTTAAGGCGGTACGTCTTGGGGCTGCTAATCATTTACTGGATGCTAGATTGAACTACCAAGCTTCTTTTAAAAAAGCATTGGCGCTATTATTGATGTCTAACGAAGTGTCTATGTGGCGCGGGGAGTCAGCGCTTAATCAGAGTATGGTTTATTTACGAATTGGACGTATACAAGAGGCGTTGAATAGCTTGCAACATGGTATCGAAGTAGACCCTTACTATGTACCTAATTATGTCAACTTAGCTGATGTTTATCGTCAAGCGGCGCTAGCTAAAGACGAAGAACTAACACTTAATGCAGGGCTGAAAGCTAACCCTAGCTCAGCTGTATTATATTATGCTCGTGGCATGTACTTAATTCGTTCGCAAAGAAAATTAGATTCAATAGAAGCATTTAGGAAAGCTGTTAAATTAGCTCCCGACAATGTGCAATACATTTACGTCTACTTTCTAGCTTTAGATAGCTTAGGGCAAACTGACAAAGCCTTACGAGAGTTAAAAGAGGCGTTAAGCCGTTATCGGTATGATCCGCAGTTGCGGCAGTTGGGAATTAACTTCGCTCAGAAAATGGATGATGCTAAAGCGTTAGATTATTTTAATAAGCCCACTTTATAGCTATCAACATCAAAGCCTGTGTTTATAGCGGTAATGTTTACGATAAGGCACAGAAAGGGTTAATATTGTTAGAGCACTATCAGTCAATATGCTCCACTTGATAGCGGCCCGTAGAGATGTAGCGTTTCGTATCTTCTGAAATGTCGCCAAAGGGGATAAGGGCTGGGCCGGTTGGGTCAAAAAGCACGTAAGTCTTACCCTCAACGTCTAACTTCTCGTCTTCGGAAGTGGCGTTTATCGCCACCCCTAGTAACGCATGATGGGGAAGAAAAACCATAATGATGTTGGTAGAAGGAAGAAAGGCACGTACCAAAGCGCCCGTCAGCACCGCCTTACTGTCGCAGTCGCCTCTGTTTTGCATCAGTAACCCTAGAGGCGGCGCAAACCCTGAGCCGTTACTAGCAACTCTATCTTCCAGCGTGTCGTAAGGAATGCTTTGAACCCAGCTGAGTAAAAGCTGTAAATAAGCGCGGTTGTTTTCGATACGACCTATTTTGTCATAAAATGCTTCCGATATAGGCCTAAGCGATTCAAACGTTTGTGCAACGTAGCGAAGGTGGTCCGGCTTTACCGCTTGTTGATTAAAAAGCGTGGTGAATCGGGTGTAATAATGCTTATCAAGGTAGTCAGAATAAGCGGTTCGTTGCACGTCTTTTAGTTGAGATAATATTTGGTCAGCTTTATTTGGCTTGGTTGATTTTACCTTAATATTAACGGCGTCATTTTCATGGGTAACTGACACAACGGCTTCGCGCGGGTCGACTTTCTTTGCCTCTTTCAATAACGACACAGTAACGTAACGCTGGGCTATTTCAGATTTATAGTTGGCTTGTGTGGTAGGCGCTACCTTTAACGCGCTATTGGGCAAAGAGAATGCAATGGTTTGTTCCATACCTTCGCTATCTAGCCATCGATATTTGAACTGAATATCATCAGGCGTCACGGTTTTGTCGAAAGAGAGTTGCGATGCGTAAGTAGCGATAGGGGCAAAACAAAGAAGAAAAAGTGCGATCCTAAGCGGCAGGGCTAGTGGCGGTGCCAGTGAAAAGGCAAGCGGAAAGGCTAACCAGAGCGCTAACGGCTTAAATAGCCGAGTAGATAAGCCTATGACAAACATCGCCGTTTGCCTGCAAAGACGGCTTACATGCCCTACAAATTGAAACCTTCGCTTTGGTGTGATTACCAATGTATAAATGCCGACATGCCGCTTAGCTGATTAATTCAGTATGCGTACACAGGGGTAAATTGCAACAAATTAGTTAAAACCAACGCCTGCTCACATGGGGAAGTTAGTCACCAAACCAATTGAGCTGGTTATGCAAATTTACTACTGTACCTACGATAATGAGTGTAGGGGGCTTTAACGCAGATGTAGCTGGGTTTTGTGTAATATCGCTAAGCGTGCCTGTTACCACTACCTGATTTTCAGTAGTGGCCGATTGGATAAGTGCAATAGGGGTATCTGCGGTAAGACCATTTTCAATTAGCTTTTCGCAAATAATGGGTAAACCCGTTAACCCCATATAAAACACAATCGTTTGATTAGCGTGTGCGAGTGATTGCCAATTTAAATCGATGGTACCGTCTTTTAAGTGACCTGTAGCAAACACCACTGATTGGGCGTGATCTCTATGGGTTAATGGAATGCCTGCATAACTAGATGCGCCATTGGCCGCGGTAATACCGGGCACAACTTGAAACTCAATACCGTGCTGAATAAGAGTTTGAATCTCTTCCCCGCCACGGCCAAAAATAAACGGGTCTCCGCCTTTTAAGCGCACTACACGGTTACCTTTTTTCGCTTCATCAACCATCAATTGGTTTATGTCATCTTGCGGCAAGCTATGGTTGCTCTTTGCTTTACCCACATAAATTTTTTCGGCATCGCGGCGAACGAGTTCTAAAATTTGTGGTGACACTAATCTATCGTAAACTACCACATCGGCTTTTTGCATTAAGCGCAATGCGCGAAAGGTGAGTAAGTCTGGATCGCCAGGACCTGCGCCTACCAAATAAACTTGGCCTTGCACTTGATTGTTTTCAGCCGCTGCCGTTAGCGCGGTCTCAAAAGCTGCATCGGCTTTACTGTCTTGGCCTTTTTCGACCATCTCAGCAATATCACCGTCTAATACGTCTTCCCAAAAGTAACGCCTTGCAGTAACACCATTTAAGGCTTGCTTTACTTTTTCTCTGAATTTCTCAGAGAACGCGCCCAGTTTACTTAAATTAGCAGGTAGCACGGTTTCCAGCTTTTGCCGCAAATAGCGCAATAGTACGGGCGCTACGCCGCCGCTACTCATGGCAATAATAATAGGTGAACGGTCTACGATAGAAGGGGTAATGAATTGGCAAAGTGGTGTGTTATCTACCACGTTTACTAGCACTTTTTGTTCGCGAGCTAAATCGTGAATAGCTTGATTGGTTTCTGATTTATCAGTGGCAATAAAAACCATGTCTTTGTCGGCTAAATCGCTATCGATAAATTCTCGCTCAATCAGGGTTACTTTTTCGTTTTGTGCCAAACGTTTTACCGTATCGCATGCCCAAGGCGCCACCACAGTGATGTGAGCTGGGGTCTTCATGATGAGCTCAAGTTTGCGGGCGGCTACTTCTCCAGCGCCAACAATTAAGCAGCGAAGAGAGCGAGCATCTAAAAATAGGGGAAAGTAATCCATCAAAGGGCACATAAAAAAAAGAACTAACGCTATTTTGCGCTAATTCTTTTTAATTAGAAACAACGAAATCAGCCTTTATATTCCACAACGTTATATAAAGGCGGAAGTTGCTTTTATTTCGATCTTACGACTTGCGACGTGCGCGGTTATCACGGCTGCGGTTTTCACCACGGTTGTCGCCACGCTCACGCTTCGCTGGTGGTGTATCAGACCATTCGCGAATAGATAAACGTTGACCCGCTACGCGAGTACCTTGAAGTTTATCTTTAGTCTCTTTTGGCATACCTTCAGGCAAATCAACAGTACTGAAGTTATCATAAATTTCGATAGCACCAATGTGCTTAGAATCCATGTTACCTTCGTTTGCGATTGCGCCAACGATATTACCCGGCTTAGCACCGTGTGTATGACCTACATCGATACGGAAGCGCTGCATACCTGCTTCTGGCTTACGACCAGTGCGAGGCGCTCTAGGCTTACGCTCACGACCGTCGCCGCGGCCATCTCTGCGGTCGCCACGAGGTTCACGGCTATCACGAGGTGGTTTGCTGTGAAGATCAGGGCGGTCGCTTTCTTTAAGAATAAGCGGCTCATCACCTTGGGCAATCTTAAGTAATGCTGCCATAAGCACTTCAGGAGAAGCTTCAGCTTCTTCTTTAATCATCTCAACCAATGGAATAAGCGTTTCAATGCTGTCATCTTGCGTAGCTTCAATAACAGATTGCTTGAAACGGCTTAAACGGGTCTCGTTGATTTCGCTAATTGAAGGAATTGGCATTGCTTCAATTGGCTGCTTAGTCGTCTTCTCAATAGAGAAAAGCATACGCTTTTCACGATGAGAGATGAAAAGGATTGCATCACCTTGACGTCCAGCACGGCCAGTACGACCAATACGGTGAACATAAGATTCACTATCGTAAGGTACGTCGTAGTTAACTACGTGACTAACACGTTCAACATCAAGACCACGTGCAACAACATCAGTTGCTACTAAGATATCAATGTTACCTTGCTTAAGCTTATCAACAGTACGCTCACGAGCGTTCTGAGGAATATCACCATTTAGCGGTTCAACATCGTATCCACGTGCAGAAAGTTTATCAGCAAGTTCAACAGTCGCTGTTTTAGTACGCACGAAAATAATCATGCCGTCAAAACGCTCTACTTCCATGATACGCGTAAGTGCCTCAAGCTTATGATGAGGCGCGACTTGGCAGTAACGTTGACGGATAGTACTTGCAGTACTTACCTTAGACGCAATTTTTACGTGCTTAGGATCTTTAAGATAACGCTGAGTAATCTTCTTAATTGGACCAGGCATAGTAGCCGAGAACAACGCCGTTTGGCGTTCAGCTGGCGCGTGGCTCAAAATAAGCTCAACGTCATCAATGAAGCCCATGCGTAGCATTTCGTCGGCTTCATCAAGTACGAGGAATTTAAGTTCGCTTAAATCCAACGTTTTACGTTTGATATGATCGATTACACGACCTGGTGTACCTACCACAACTTGAACGCCGCGCTTAAGCTGGCGAATTTGGTTGTCGTAAGATTGACCGCCGTAAACAGGCAGTACTTTAATTTTATGGCTGAAACTAGCGTACACTTGGAACGCTTCTGCTACCTGAATCGCTAATTCGCGAGTAGGTGCTAGTACCAGTAATTGCGGCTTACGTTGCTCAGGATCGATATTTGCCAACATTGGAAGGGCAAACGCTGCGGTTTTTCCTGTCCCTGTCTGGGCCTGACCGAGTAAGTCGTGACCTTCAAGCAGTAATGGAATACTCTCGGCTTGAATAGGTGACGGTTTCTCGTAGCCAACTTTTTCAAGGGCTTGTAAGATAGGTTCTGGTAGTTTTAGATCTTTAAATGTCATGTCGACAGTTGTTGTCATTAAGGGTCCTGATGCTTTAAGTAAGGAGGGTGCGGCATACTGTAGGACGCCTTCAAACGTCGGAGTGTGCTCGCGGTATTGCAAAAAACGTTATTATATTCGAATAATGGTCAGGTTGCCACGAAATTGCACAATAATGACGAAAAAATGCACAATTGGTCGTGTAAACTTCGGGTATACCTCGAAATTCAAATGATGTAGGGCAAAGGAACGACAATGAATAAGAAATACCCACAGCAGATTTTTAAGCGATCTTCCATCGCAGTTCTTATTTTGAGCAGCCTTTTAGTAGGATGCGGCGACAAATCGATAGACGCTCACCTCGAAGACGCACGAGCTTATGCTCTAAATCAAAATAATGCTGCTGCAATTGTTGAATATAAAAATGCCATTCAGATGGACCCCAATGCAGCGGTACCTCGCTTTGAGTTAGGTAAATTATACCTTCAAAATGATAATTACGTATCAGCCGAAAAAGAATTAAATAAAGCGTTAGAGCTAGGCCACCCCGCCAGCGAAGTCATTCCCTTGCTCTCTGTTGCTTATCAACAGTCGGGTGCAGAAAATGCTTTAGGAGAAGTGGATTATCGTGCAGAGGGCATGACTGCCGTAGAATCTGCCGAAGTCGGCTTTTATAAGCTTCAAGCTTTAGTGCAGTTAGAAAAACTGGCAGAGGCTGAAGCACTGCTAGACGATTTACTAACCCTTGATACGCAATCTGTGTATAAGGGCTTAATTGAAAGCTACCAACATGTGCTTAGTGAAGACTACGCGCAGGCACTTACGGCTACTGAAATACTGCGAAAGCAAGCGCCAAGTAACAAAGATGTTTTATTGCAGCTTGCCCGTCTTTACCTACTAGAACAAAAACAACCAGAAGCCATTGGTGTTTATGAAGATTACACCAAAGCCTATCCAAAAGACGTGACCAGTAAGTTCGCTTACGCTGCTTTGCTAATAGAGCAGCGTGATTTAGAACGTGCTGAGCCGGTGGTGGATGAGCTGTTAACGCTGAATGAAGCACACCCACTGTTAAATACGTTTAAAGGCATAATTGAATCGGCCAATGGTAATCATGCAAAAGCGTTAGCGCATTTAGAGACAGCAGTACAAAACGGTCGTAATGATCAAGTGGTGCGATTGGTTGCCGGTTTCAGCGCGTATCAAATTCAAGATTTTGAAGCTGCCCAACGACACCTAACTATGGTGGCATCAAGATTACCTGAAAATCACCCAGGCTTAAGAATGCTGGCAGACAGCATGTTGCAACTGGGTGAAAACGACGAAGCTCTTGCCGTGTTAAACCGAGTGGAAGGCGGCGCGACCACAGACGCAGCGTTATTTTCAAAAGCGGGGTATCAATTACTTCGTGAAGGTAACGTGCTTGGTGCCAAGCAAATGGTAGAAAAAACCGAAGCGGTTGTTGATACCTCGCCAGAAGATCTTGCTCGTTTAGGCGTACTGCAACTTTCATTAAACGATGTATCCGGTTTGGTTAACATTGAAGAAGCAGTACAACGAGCGCCAGAATCGACAGTGTCTCAAAATACCTTGCTGCGCGCATACATCGCTACTGGTGAACTTGAAAAGGCAAAAGTGGCTGCCAGCGAATGGCGTGATCAAGCGCCAAACGAGGCTTTGCCGTTGGTGTACCTAGCCAGCATTGCGATTGTAGAGGAAGACTTTACTACAGCAACCGACTTACTAAATAGCGCTCAGAAGCTAGAGGGTGCCAATAAAGAAGTGGCTTATGCCAAGGTGAAATTGCTGATTGCGCAGAAGCAGTTTGCTGACGCTGTTACGCTTGTTAAGTCTCATATAAAAGACAACCCTTCTGACGTGCAGGCGTTGACCATGTGGTATGCCCTAGAAGCGCGAGAAAATAATGATGGGGTAGTGGTTGATTACTTAGAGAAGCAACTTGCAACGCGATCAACTGATATCGATTTGCGTTTATTATTAGCCCGTATTTATTCGCGAATGGGTGAAGTCGCCAAGAACAATAACTTGCTAGCCTCTGTGGAAGGTGATGAAAGCACCCCAATGGCGTTTTGGAATTTAAAAGGCCAAGGGCTAATTCGTGCCAACGAAGTTGGAAAAGCCAAAGCGTTGTTTGAGCGTTGGGTCGCGTTTTACCCGCAAGATAAAAATGCGGTACTGGGCATGTTGCTTATCCTTGATTCAGAGAATAACTACCGCGACGGTTTGGCGCTTACTGAAAAAGTATTAGCGAAACGTCCTGATGCACAGATTAGCCTTTTAAAAGCGTATTTCCACGCCATGATGGGGCAAAGCAAACCGGCATGGGAGGTTATTAATGGCACCTCTGATGAGGTACAAGCTCTGCCATTTGTACGCGGTATTCTTGCACGACTGTATGTTATCGATAAGCAACCAGAACAAGCATTAGAACATGCAGAGGTGGCTTATGAAGCTACGCCAAACTCAGACATGGCTTTGCTAATGGTGGCTATTCTTGAAATGACAGGTAAACAAGCCGAAGCTTTATCATTTCTTGAAAAGCATGTGGATAACACGCCAAACGATGTACGCAGTGCCATGCTGTTAGCTGAACGCCAAATTGGTAGCGATAAAGAAACTGCCATAGCGACCTATGAAACTATTTTGACTAAAACCCCAGATAACTTTGTAGTGTTGAATAACTTAGCGTTTTTGAGTTTTCAAAATGGAAACCTAAATAAAGCTGAAACCATGGCGAAAAAGGCCGTGTCTTTGCAACCTGAAAATGCTGACTCAGTAGATACGCTGGCGCAAATACTGATTGCTAAAGGCGATAAAGAAGCCGCC
The DNA here is from genome assembly GCF_032925565.1 of Alteromonas sp. CI.11.F.A3. Classification (NCBI taxonomy): domain Bacteria; kingdom Pseudomonadati; phylum Pseudomonadota; class Gammaproteobacteria; order Alteromonadales; family Alteromonadaceae; genus Alteromonas; species Alteromonas sp. CI.11.F.A3. The sequence continues at coordinate 4,122,994 of NZ_CP136708.1, read as the reverse complement.
CTTAAACTGTATTCAGATATTGCAACTCGGCCTATCTTAAATGATGAGGTATATCTTAATCACGTAGAGCTATTATTGCAGATGGATAAACAAGCGTTAGCTAAGCGTCGCTTAGCCAGTAGAGAGTTTGAAAAAGAAGTATCACTTCAGCGTATAGAAACGCTTAAAACTAGCTACAAGTTATAAAAAGTTATTCGTTACTTAGAAGCTATTAGCTATTGATTTAATTAAAATAATAGCGACATTAACAGCTAAGTGAATACAAAAAAAAGCGCCTAGGTTGCCACTTCAATCTTCCCTAGGCGCTTTTTTATTGTCTGTTATTTACTGTTGCGAATTATTGTTTTTCGAGTTTGGCCTTAATCGCGGTAAGCTCTGCCATTACGTCTTGTAATGTAGGTTCACTATGGCCTTCGGCTTCTAATTCAGCTCTTAACAAGGCTTCCTTCTCTTCCCTAGCTTTTTCATTTTCACGCTCCATCACGTTCACCACAATACCAATCACCATGTTTAAAAAGGCGAATGCAGTAAAGAAGATAAAGGTTAAGTAATACACCCAGCTTAGCGGATAAACCTCCATGGTTTCGTACATAACATCGGTCCAATCTTCAAAGGTCATCACCCTGAATAAGGTAAGCAATGAGATGGTAATGTCGCCCCAAAGGACAGGGTTAATATCGCCAAACAATGTACTGCCCACGGCAGCGTAAATATAGAAAATGATAAACATGAGCAACATTACGTAGCCCAGTTGAGGTAACGCTTTTACCAGCGACACTAAGAGTATGCGCAGTTCAGGAATGATGGAGATCATCCGCAGCACCCTAAACACCCTTACTAGTCGTGCTATCAAGGCAAGTTCAGTATCATCGGCAGGTATAAGGCTGATAATAACAATGACGGTATCGAATACATTCCAGAAGCTTTTGAAAAAATTTCGCTTTCGGCGTTCGCCTAAAAAACGAATAGTGATTTCAGTTAAGAAAAAAGCGCTGATAAACCAATCAAGTAGCAGGGTAACACTGCCAAATCCAGCGGGCAGTTCATAGGTTTTAGCGCCTACTAATAACGCTGAAATGACGATAACGCTAACCACAAAGGCTTCAAACCATTTATTAGCGCGAATGCGTTCAAATCGACTTTGTAACTCAGAAGCTTGCATGTTTTTCTTTGCTCACATTACAAACAAATAAGCGCTACCAATCATTTACGATGAATAGGCTTATTTAGGGATAATAAAAAAGGGGCAACATCATGGACGATGCATTGTGCTTGTTGCAAGTAAAATTGTATCACCGGCATATTACTGGCTCAAAGTGCCTGACATCATGTTCTGACTTTACATCATTTACAAAGAAGGCGGCTAATGCCGCCTTCTTTAATAACACTGGTTGTATCGCCAGATTATTTTCTCAGTTTGTGTTGTCGATGACTATTCAGCGTCTTCCATTGGCTTTAAGCCACGGTTGATAATAGCCACATCTTCACCGGTTAAGGTACCTGCAGCTTGCTTCAAGGTAACAACCGATTGGATAAAGTCGTAGCGCGCGCCCGATAAGTTGTTACGTGCATCGAACAAATTACGGGTGCTATCGAGTACATCAACAATAGTACGTGTACCTACATCAAAACCCGCTTCAGTTGCTTTCAATGCACTGTTTGCAGAAACCACAGACTGCTCAAGGGCGCGAATGGTTGATATTGATGCTTTTACGTTATTAAACGAGCTACGAATAGACTGAACCGTTTCACGGTACGTTTGTTCAGCAGCTTGACTGGCTGATACGTAAAGGTATTTCGCTTGGTCAGTTTGCGAACTTACACGATGGCCAGAGTAAATTGGGATTGACACTGAAAGGCCAATTGACTCGCTATCAAGGTAAGGCGTCTCGTACTGAATAAACTGAGAATCTACGTCATTTTTCGAGCGCCCCAGGCTTGCCGACAAATCAAGGGTAGGTAAGTGGCCTGAACGGGCAGCAGCGATATCTTCTTTAGCAATATCCATCGCTAAACGGTCAACCAACAATGCTAAGTTTTTATCTTGCGCCGTTTCTAGCCAGTTATCGACTTTTGCAGGCACTGGCATAGTGGCAGAAAACGTTTCTTTATCTAAGCCAAACAAGCGGTCGTGGTACTTGCCGGTGATCACACGTAATGCTTCAAGAGCGAATTCTAGTTGGTTTTCAGCCTGAATCTCTTGAGCGACAGTGCTGTCGTAGTTAGCTTGTGCTTCGTGCACATCAGTAATAGCAGTAAGCCCTACTTCAAAGCGCTGACGGGTTTGCTCTAACTGACGTTCAATGGCACGTTTTTCTGCGTTAACAAATTCAACACTATCTCGGGCTCGTAATACATCAAAGTAAGCGGTAACCGTACGCACGATTAAATCTTGCATGCTAGCAGCTAATTGCGCATCGCTTTGTTCTGCAACCTTTTCGGCGCGATCTAAGCCAATCCAGTTTGCATGATCGTACAACGACATAGATAACGAAATACCGTAATCGATACTGTCATTGTCTGTCTCAAAAGTGACAACTTGTAGGTCTTCTGCGTTTGTACCTAATGTTTGTGCATTCTCTGTGGTAGAGGTGGTATAAGACATAGATCCAGAGATTTGAGGAAGAAGGTTTGCACGACTAATGCTGATCCCTTCAAATGCAGCATCACGCTGCGCTTTCGCTTGATTTACCAAAGGGTCATTGGCAAGTGCTTGTTGATACACTTGCGTCAGATCATCGGCAAGCGCACCGGTTGTTACTGAGAAACCGATTGCGAGCGACAGAAGTTTTCGATTCATGCTTACGTCTTCCTGTTATGTCTAGATGAGTCTAAGTGACTGCTAATAATTATAAATAATATGTGAAGTGTATAAATTTTATTCGTAAACCGAAACAGTACAGTCGTAACAGTGTTGCTTTAACTGTAACAGAATATGTGATCCAACCTAGTTCATTGGCAAGTAATCACATTTATCTCAGAAAATTCGGTATTAACTTTTTATGCTTTCGTCCGCGGTTAGGGCGCGTATACAAAAGTGGTATGTCTATGTACTATGCATGATAAATCGTTTCGAACCAAAAGTGTCTGCAAATGAGCAAGAAAATCCTTTCATTTACCTCAAACGACGTTGAAATTACGAGTGTAAAACCGGTTTATCGTGGTTTTTTCACCATGCAAGAATATCTGTTTACGCACAAATGCTTCGACGGCACCCAAAGCGGTACAGTGAAACGAGAGCTATTTGAACGCGGTCATGCTGTAGGCGTATTGCCCTACGATCCTATTTTGAAGGAATTTGTTCTTATTGAGCAGTTTAGAATAGGGGCATTAGCGACATCTTCAACCCCTTGGCTGATAGAAATAATTGCAGGCATGATTGATGAAGGTGAAACAGAAGTAGATGTATGCCATAGAGAGTCGATGGAAGAGGCCGGTATTGAGCTTGAAAATCTCACCAAAGCAATGAGTTATTTATCTAGCCCTGGGGGCACCACCGAGCGTATTCATATTTTTATTGCCAAAACCAATGCAGAAAAAGCTCACGGCATTCACGGATTAGAGACAGAGTCGGAAGATATCAAAGTACATAGAGTGGCTGAGCAAACTGCCCTTGAATGGCTGGAAAACGGCCATATAGACAACGCTGCCGCAGTAATTGCGCTACAATGGTTCTTTATGAACAAATCCACGCTAATGGAGCAATGGAAGATATCGTGACACAACGTACCCACAGAAAATACGTCCCTCATCTACCCACAATGCAGGCATTGTGCGAGTTAAACTACGCGCACATTCTTCGTATTCTGCCCGATTGTGATACAGAGGAACTTAACTACGTATTTACTGTGGGCGACACGCTTACCTACGAAATTAAGATTATTGAGTCTGCTCGATACACCAGTACATTAAGCCTTAAACAAACGTCCAACGATATGCCCAGCTATTTAACACCATCAATGACGGTGCGTTTGTACCATGATGCCAGAATGGCCGAAGTAATAAGTAGCCAAAATACGGGCGCGCTTCAACCTTCGTACGAATACCCTAATTTAAAAATGCGCCAACGCAATGAAAAGCAAATGGTGAATATCTTTCTTGCTGAATGGTTAGATTTTTGCCGCAAACTGCGTCCTAAGGTAACGTCGCTAGCGTGAGTACCCTGCTGCATATTAGCGACTGCCATTTATTTGGTGATACCACTCGCCAAGGTTATGGAGCGATTAATCCCTATCACAGCCTAAAACAGATATTGGTTGAGGCTTTCCAGCACAGCGCCAATATCAGCACGATTATCGTTACCGGTGATATAAGTGGCGATGACTCTCTAACAAGCTATCAGCACTTTACCGCGTTAATAGAAAACTACGCCAAGGCACCAGTTTATGTGATTGCCGGCAATCATGATAATAACCCTCATTTTAATACATTATCTGCTCACCATCTTGTTGCTGGCGCGCCAGTTGAATTAGGCGACTGGCAAATTCACGGCGTAGATACACGTTTTGAAGGCGCGAGAGGGCAAGTAGATATTCTTGAGCTTAAGGCTATAGCCAAACAAGTATCTGAACATTCACATCGCCATCATTTACTTGCCATGCACCACCATGCCTCGCCATCAGAAAGCTGGATGGATAAACACGACTTGGCAAACGCCGGTGAGTTTTTAAACTGGGTAGAGGAAGGCATTCCATTAGCGGCCATTATTCATGGCCATGTACATTCGCCCCTTCGTTACACGCTAGGTACCAAGAATAAAGTACCAGTGATGGGTTGCCCCGCAAGTTGTTGGCAGTGGGAAATGGCACCTGAATTTGCGTTAAGTGACGAGCAGCCAGGTTATCAATTAATTAGGTTACGCGGTGATGGAACGTTAACCTGCGACATAAAGAGAATAAAAACAACATGAAACACGTGTTATACCTTCATGGCTTTTTAAGTTCACCACAGTCTGTAAAAGCGCAGGCTACCAAAGCGTATTTTGAGCAGCATCACCCCGATGTAACATTGCATATTCCCGCGCTTTCGAATTACCCGAGCCAAGTAGAAAGCCAGTTGCTGGCACTGATAGAAAGCACACCTGCGCTAATTGAAGATGGCCTGCGCGTTATTGGTAGTTCAATGGGCGGTTATTTATCTACTTTTTTAATTGAAAAGTTCTCGGGAAAAGCGGTATTGATTAACCCTGCGGTAAAACCTTATGAATTACTGCAAGGTTTTATTGGAGAACATACCAACCCGTATACGGGCGAAGTGTTTAATATCGTTGAAAGCGATATTGAAGTGATAGAAAAGCTAGACGCTAAAGAATTGCAGTATGCACCAGCGTACAAGGTGTTATTGCAAACTGAGGATGAAACTTTAGATTACCGTTTAGCAGAAACCAAATACGCAATGAGTACGCTAGTGGTAGAGGAAGGCGGCGATCACAGCTTTATTGGCTTTGAAGATCACTTGCCCGCCATTGCAGATTTTCTGCTTAAAGACTAAAAGCCGTTAGCTAAGTTGTGCTGCTAATTTAGGCTGCTAATTTACACCGCTAGTTCAGGCCGCTAATTTTTTTGGGGGCTACTCGCTTCTCATTGTTGCGCGACTATTCGTAATTATTCATTAGTATTAACGGCACATCGTTTTAACCAAGCTTGCTGACTTTCGCCTTTTCATTGCGAGGGTAGGCAAGCCTTGGTAACATCAATTTATCTTGCGTTGCAGTTGTCTTCTGCGTACGTTAACCCTTGTTGCTGGCTTAAATAATAACCATAACTATGTCAAATCAATATAACTCTGATGCAATTGAAGTCTTAAACGGTCTCGACCCGGTTAAGCGCCGCCCAGGCATGTATACCGATACCACTCGACCCAACCATTTGGGCCAAGAAGTTATTGATAACAGTGTGGATGAAGCCCTAGCAGGTCATGCTTCCAACATTAAAGTTATCTTGCATGAAGACCAATCTCTTGAAGTCATTGATGATGGCCGTGGTATGCCGGTGGATATTCACCCTGAAGAGAAAATCTCTGGTGTAGAACTTATTTTAAGTAAGCTGCATGCAGGGGGAAAATTCTCTAACAAAAACTATGCGTTTTCAGGGGGATTACACGGGGTGGGTATTTCAGTAGTTAATGCCCTCTCTACTCGGGTAGAAGTGACTATTCGCCGCGACAGTAACGTGTATCAAATTGCCTTTGCCAATGGCGATAAAATTGAAGAGCTCGCGGTGATAGACACCTGCGGCAAACGCAATACGGGTACGCGAGTACATTTTTGGCCCGACCCGCAATATTTCGATTCAGCTAAATTTTCAGCCAGCCGTCTTATTCATAACCTTCGTGCAAAAGCAGTACTAAGCCCAGGCTTACGTATTCGTTTTGACAATAAAATCGCTAAAGACTCGCAAGAGTGGTACTACGAAGACGGTTTGCAAGATTACTTATATCAAGCGGTACAAGAGTACGAAACACTTCCTACTGATGTGCCTTTTGTAGGTAGCTTCAAAGGCAACACTGAAGGGGCTGATTGGGCGGTAATGTGGCTACCAGAAGGCGGTGAATTAACTACCGAAAGTTATGTTAACCTTATTCCTACTGCCCAAGGCGGTACTCATGTGAATGGTATGCGCCAAGGCTTGTTAGAGTCTATGCGTGAGTTTTGTGAATTTAGAAACTTAATGCCTCGTGGCGTAAAGCTGTCTCCTGATGATATCTGGGACCGATGTGCTTATATTTTGTCTACCAAAATGCAAGACCCACAATTTGCAGGGCAAACTAAAGAGCGCTTATCGTCACGCCAAGCGTCTGCGTTTGTGTCAGGGGTAGTTAAAGACGCGTTTAGCTTATGGTTAAACCAACATACTGAAGTGGCTGAAGCTCTGGCAGATATGTGCATTAACAATGCACAGCGCCGTTTACGTCAAAACAAAAAAGTGGCGCGTAAAAAGGTAACCCAAGGGCCAGCACTGCCAGGTAAGTTAACCGATTGTTCGTCTCAGGATATTTCCTACTCTGAGCTTTTCTTAGTGGAAGGGGATTCAGCAGGTGGTTCTGCCAAGCAAGCTAGAGACCGAGAATTCCAAGCTATCATGCCGCTTCGCGGTAAAATTCTAAATAGCTGGGAAGTAGACTCTTCACAGGTATTAGCGTCACAAGAAATTCACGATATATCAGTAGCGTTAGGGATAGACCCAGACTCTACGGATTTGTCTGGCCTTCGTTACGGTAAAATTTGTATATTGGCGGATGCCGATTCCGACGGACTGCACATCGCTACTTTGTTGTGTGCATTGTTTGTGAAGCACTTTAGAACGTTAGTCGACCAAGGTCATGTTTATGTAGCCATGCCGCCGCTATTTCGTATCGATGTGGGCAAGGAAGTTTTCTATGCGCTAGATGAAGGCGAGAAAAAAGGCATATTGGATCGCATAGAGGCAGAGAAAAAGCGCGGCAAAGTAAACGTTCAGCGCTTTAAAGGGCTAGGTGAAATGAACCCTTTACAACTTCGTGAAACGACCATGGACCCGAACACCCGTAGGTTAGTGCAACTTACCATAGAAGACTCTGCAGAAATGCTTGAGTTAATGGACATGCTGTTAGCTAAAAAGCGTTCTGGGGACAGAAAAGTCTGGCTTGAAAGCAAAGGCAATATGGCAGAAGTTGACCTGTAACCATCATCGTTGTTAGCCATATCGATATCGATATGGCTTTGACCCTATGCAATACCTTTCGCGATTTACCTATCCGTTTACTTATCACTTCATGATGACAGTCCATAAATATGTGTTTAGTTACCATTTATGAGCTTTATCCTCGGACTCTTTACTGTTACTAACTATTACTCGCCTACTTTTTAGCCACCTATAAACCTATTACTTGCCTAATTGTCGACTCAATTTTGCAACTAGACTTAGTTTGATGAAATAGTTATCAAGTAACGCCGATGAAGTCGTTATATAAAACCAGCAAAATGCCGTGATCTTTGCGTTAGTTTTCAACGTCAAGTACGGGCGTTTTGAACCTTTTAGGCACGTAACGCGTTTTATTTAACGTAATAAGATTAGACTTTAGTATATTTTTACAGTGCTAATTACTGGTATAGTAAGCGTATTAGATGCGGTGAAGATGCCGCAAATACTGAATGTTCGCATTGGCACTCAGTTAACTCAAATGGAGCTAAATGTAGTATGGAATCCTTACCGTCATCGCGGGTGACTAAACCTGAGATAGCTCCTTTTATTGTTGGCGTAGGCTCTTCAGCGGGCGGAATAGAAGCATTGATTAACTTGGTAAGCGAATTACCAAAAGCTATTAATGCGTCTTTTATTATTGCTCAGCATTTATCGCCTACCCATAAAAGCCAAATGACAGAAATATTGGCGCGAGAAACTGAATACCCTGTGGTCGAGGCTACACCGCATTGTAAAATTAAAGCGAACACCATTTATGTAGGCCCACCGGGCTTCCACCTCAAATACAAAGAGGGGTATTTACACCTCGATAAATCCCCGGATGAGCTTTCGCCTAAGCCTTCGGTAAACCTCTTGTTTGAATCACTAGCTGACGAAATTGGCGATCACGCCATTGGCGTTATCTTATCTGGTACTGGTGGCGATGGTGCCAGAGGGCTTAAGGCCATCAAAGGTGTCGGTGGATTTGCCTTTGTACAAGACCCTGCCTCAGCAAAATATGATGGCATGCCCAAAGCGGCGCTTGAAAATGTGGCTGTGGATTCAATTCTTGAACCCCAAGAAATGGGGCAAGAAATTGCACATATTTCGCAAAACATCGCGCGAAATTTCTTAGCGGTGCAGGAAGACACTCGAAGTGAATTAATGAGTGAGCTCTACGGAAAAATAAGAACCGCTACAAAAATAGACTTCAGTTTTTATAAACAATCTACCTTGTTGCGCAGGGTGAATCGCCGTTTAATTGCCACACAAACTGAAGATTTGCCCTCTTACTTGACCTATTTAGACAATAACGCCGATGAAGTTATAGCATTGTCGAAAGAGCTTTTAATTTCAGTTACCGATTTTTTTAGAGATCACACTGCCTTTAACGCTATCAAAACGCACATACAGAGCATTGTAGAGAATAAAAACAGCGGCGATGCTATTCGGTTATGGGTAGCAGGATGTGCCACTGGGGAAGAGGCATACTCATTAGCCATCTTATTTCTTGAAGCTATTGAGAAGCAGGGCATTGATGCCAACTTACAGATTTTTGCGACTGATATCGACGAACATGCACTCTCAGTTGCCCGCAAAGGGGCTTATTCTGTTCAGGCCATTGCAAGCCTTTCATCCGATTTAACCGACAAATACTTTCGGTATGCTGACAATGCGTATTATCCGCAAAAATTACTGCGTGATGTAATCACCTTTTCTCGTCAGGATATCACGCGAGATCCGCCATTTTTACACCTTGATATGGTGTCGTTTAGAAATGTACTTATCTACTTTAATAGCGATTTACAGCAGCGGGTATTATCACTGTTTCGTTATTCGCTAACCAAAGAAGGTATTCTCTTTTTAGGTAAGTCTGAATCGATTGGCTCTACAGAAGATATGTTTGTTGCCCTTGATAGGCGCAGTAGAATTTTTAAAGTAAGCGAGGCGTCTAAGCCTCCCGCACTGCCGAAAATGCTAAAAAGCCATGTAGATATAACTAAAACGAAAACGGCTATCACTAACAGCTACGAAAATATTTTCACTCGCTCTGTGCTAGATAGCTTTGGGCCAAGTTTACTCATCAGTGAAAGGTTTGCCATTTTGCACTCACATGGCAATTTACGACGCTTTATTACGTTTCCATCCGGGGTGCCCGATCTTAATTTATCGAAACTCATTGCTGCGCCTTTCGCCGCAGACTTAATTTCTTGTGTGAATAAGGCCAGTCGTACTGGTGAAATAGTCACAAGCCGAGCTAAGCGCCTCGCTGATGATGACAGCCTACTGTGGAAGTTAAGGGTGTTGCCGCTAGAAAACCAAAGTCCTCAGCACTACTTAGTTAATTTTTACGAAGACGACGCTATTATTGATGCCGAGCCCAAAGAACCGACGGCAACCAATGAAGCTGATGTTGCCGAACTGATTGCAGCGCGTGAGCAACTACAAACGCTTACCGAGGAAATGGCTGCCTCTGCAGAAGAAATGCAGGCACTTAATGAAGAAGTGCAAGCCGCTAACGAAGAGCTACAAGCGAATAACGAAGAACTTGAAGCCACCAACGAAGAGTTGCAAGCCACTAACGAAGAACTCATTAGCGTAAATGAAGAAAGCATGCGTAAGTCTGCTGATTTAGGTGCCATAAACAGTGAGTTAATGAGCGTTTATAACACGTTAGATTTCCCTATCTTGGTGTTTGATACCGATACCTGCTTAAACCGAACGAATGACGCTGCCAATCGCCGTTTTCACTTGAATAATGGCTCGTTTAAAAAGCCAATGTACTCGCTTAATTTTCCTGACTATTTTGAAGACATTGAAAAGCGCTTAAGTAAAACCCTGCGTAATGGTGTAAAAACGAGCATGGTGATCAAGCCATCGAGCCAAGAAACTTACAACATTTTTATCACGCCAATTTTAGATAATCGAGACCGCATCACTGGGGCCATATTAGTGATTATTGATAATTCAGAATTGGTCATTGCCCACGAGCGAATCGAAAAAAGCCAAGAGCAACTATTATCGATAATGAACAACTCGTTGGCGTTAATTGCATTAAAAGATAATGCGGGTAGATATGAGTTTGTGAACTCTCGGTTTGAAGAAGTCTTTGGCGTAACCGCGCAAGATGTGATTGGTAAAACCGACCTTCAAATTTTTGAGCGAGATACTGCCCGCCAGTTCCGTGAAAAAGACTTAGACACCATGCGTGCTTTATCCCCGGTAGAAACCCTTGATGAGTTCTCCTTGCGGGCTGGTAAAGTTATTATCAAAAGTGTGCGATTCCCTATTTTTGATGCAGAAGGCACTATTAAGTCAATTTGTACCCAAGCAACAGATATTTCAAAAGAGCTACATGCCAATGAACAGTTGCGTTTAGCTGGCAAGATATTTGAGCGGACCAGTGAAGCTATCCTGGTTACCGATGCCAATCAGCGCATTCTTACCACCAATGAAACATTTGCAGAGCTAACGGGTTTTTCTCAGCAGGAGTTAACCGGAAAAACACCTAAGTTGCTGGAATCAGGAGAGCACTCTAAAGATTTCTTTGCTGCAATGAAGGCCTCGTTGATTGAACGAGGGTTTTGGCAAGGTGAGGTCATAAACAAAGTGAAAGATGGTAGCCATGTAAAAATGTGGCTAACAGTTAATGCAGTAAAAGGCGCTAATGGCGATATTGTTAATTACGTAGCGTCTTACAGTAATATTGACGAAATAAAAAATATGCAGCGCCGTATTGAGTACCTTGCTACTCATGATGAATTAACGGGTTTACCCAATAGGACGGTATTGCTTGAACGCCTTGAATTAATGGTAAATGGGGCGAAGCGCAGCAAGCAACTGTGCGGTGTACTCTTTGTTGACCTAGATAACTTCAAGCCAGTTAATGATAACTTAGGTCATAAAGTGGGCGACTTGCTACTTAAGCAGGTTACTAAGCGACTGCAACAATGTATTCGAGACACAGATATGTTGGCGCGAATTGGCGGTGATGAGTTTGTAGCCTTAGTATCGGCTTCTCATATCGACGAAATTGATGATATTGCAAAGCGTATTATCAGTCAGGTTCAAAACGAATTTGATGTGTCTACCCATTCTATTTCCGTATCTGCGAGCATTGGTATCGCCGTTTACCCTGCAGATGGGATCAGCTCAGAAATACTCTTGCAGCACGCAGATGAAGCCATGTATTTAGCGAAATCTTCTGGTCGCAATCAATATCAATACTTTACCGCGAAGATGAAAGAGCAGGCATTGGCTCGTTTAGAAGTTGAAAAACAGCTTAAAGTGGCGCTAGATGGTAAACAGTTTTCAATGGTATACCAACCGCAGTTCGAGTCTACTTCGAATGCCATAATTGGCGCCGAGGCATTACTGCGCTATAAAAATAGTGATGGTGAAGTACTCAGTGCTGAGTCATTCATTAATATTGCCGAGCGTGGAAAGCTCATAGAAACCATCGGCTTTCATGCGGTTGAGTTGGTTGCGCGAGAAATTGCTCAATATATACAGCTTGGTAACAAACTGCCCGCCATAGCAATTAATTTATCTGGGGCACAGTTGCTCACATCCGATTTTATTAAAAACTTTGTGGCAGTACTTGAGCGTTATGAACTCACCGCTGGTCTATTTAAATTTGAAGTTTCAGAAAAAGATATTGAAAGTGGTGAAGAGCGAATTTACCATCGGTTGAAGACATTGGCGTCAATGGGCAGTGTGATCTGTATCGATGACTATGGCCTTTACAGTAGTGCTATCTCTCAGCTTCAACGAAGCGGTGCAAGTGAAATTAAGCTTCCCAGCCGATTAATGGCCGACGCTAGCGATAGCAATGACACTAATAAACTCATCCAAGCTTTGGTTAATGCAGGTAAAGCACTAGGTCTTAAAATCATCGCGGATAAAGTTGAAACTCAACAGCAGCTCGAATACTTACGGGATATCGGGTGCGATGTAGTACAGGGTCTTGTTCTTTCGCCTATGCTTACTTGCTCAGAGCTTAATAAACAAATTAGCTAATAAGATTATGAACCCTGATACGATTACCCGTAATAAACACGATACTGAGATTGACACCTTAGTTGAAAATTGCGAAAAAGAAGCCTTGCACTTAAGTGGCAAGGTTCAGCAATTTGGGGGCGCCTTTTTTATCGATAGTGAATCTCTACAGGTCACCGCGGCTAGCAGTAATTTGGCCAGTCTTATTCACCTCTCGCCCTCAGAGCTGGTAGGCAGGCCGGTAAAATCACTCGACTGGCTACCGTTAAGTATACTTTATAACTTAGGTTCAACGGCTGGCGACAGAGCTTATGCCTTTAACGAACCCTTCAATGATGATGTACTGAACTTCAGAAGCCATCGTAGTGAAGAAGGGATTTTAATTGAGATAGAATCAAGCATTGCTAATGTCTCCCAGCGTCAGTATTTGCAATTAAGATCGGCCATTCTTCCTACCATTGAACAGCATTGGGAAGATGAGGATTTTTGGGATCAGCTTATCTCAACCCTTGATGAGTTCTTGCCCTGTGAACGTATATTGCTTTATCGCTTTAATGAACTTTGGAGCGGTGAAGTGGTAGCAGAAAAAGTGATTGAAGGCGCGCCAAAGTATATTGGGTTAAAATTTCCTGCATCGGACATACCAGCTATTGCCCGCCAGATGTATTATGAAAATCCGTCGCGATATATTGCTAGCAGTGCTACACCGCCAGCTGACTTTTTGAATCAAGCAGAACAACCGCTAAACTTAACGTATTCGGATTTACGCAGTGTGTCGCCTATTCATGGCGAATATATGCAAAACATGGGCGTGGCTACATCGTTTTCTATTCCTATCATTCAAACTGGTAAGTTGTGGGGCATAGTGTCCTGTCACAACAGCACTGAATCGCACATTGATGCGCAGCTGCGCCATCAAGCGGAAATGCTGGTGAAGTATTTCTCTATGGTGTATTCCACGCACAAATCGAAAAAGCGCCTGCAATTACTCACCTCATTGGATGAGAAGGTTGGGGCTATTACGCATAAGCTTCGCCTGAAAGATGCCGAAGCAACGCAAGATTTTCTAGAAGACGTAAAGCGAGATTTCACCGCATGTGGGTCTGCCATTTTCATTAATGGAAAATGGTTTATTAGTAATGACAATGGCTACGACATTAGCCTACTAAAACGTATCGATAAAGCCTTTCAGTCAGACACTTCTGATGTCATTCTGCACACCCAAGATATTCGCCAGTACTCAGGGTTAGAGGCATTAGACTCAGAAAACGTGAGAGGCGTGATGCTAATTCGTATGAACTATGAATTGGCCAAAGCGCGATTATATATTTTCAGACAGCCTGAAGCGCAAATAACGCACTGGGCTGGTAAGCCGGAAAAAGATATTAACGAACAAGGCATGCTATCGCCACGTGCGTCATTTGAGCGGTGGAGCGAAGTTGATGGTGAGCAAAGCTTACCGTGGACTAAACGAGATATTTTGTTTTCCAAAAAGCTGCGTGCATCGTTAATTCGAACGCTAACACGTTAGGCATTGTGCCCGACCATCTATCTAGGGCCTCCTGATTGGAGGTTCTTTTTTTCCAGTACAATAACCTGTACATTTTCCAATAAGCATTCATGCAAGTAATAAAAAATTCGTTTTAATACTTGCTCATATTCGAGGTGAATCGATGGCAAACTCTTCCGTTTCCAAAAACACTACCACGCTATTGTTTGATCACGATGGTACCTTAATTAATTCAGAGCACGTCCACTTCACTCTTTGGCAAGAAATAGTCGCCAGCTACGGGGCTGAATTAACCGACGAGTTTTACTGCAAGGTAATGGCGGGCATACCCGTTAAACAAAATGCCGAAGATGTAGTTAAGCATTTTTCTTTAGATGCAAAGCCCGAATTGCTGGCCAAAAAGAAACACGACAAAATTGAAGAATATCTCTTACAGCAAGCTTTCCCCCTTATGCCCTATGCTGCTGAAACTATCAAAGCGTGTGCAGAAGCAGGGTACACCCTAGGGATAGTGACCGGGGGAAGTACATTATCAGTTGAAAAAACACTGACTAGTTATGGCCTAGCACAATACATTTCCTGTGTGGTGGCGGTAGAAGATGTTACCCACAGTAAGCCTGCGCCCGATTGCTACCAGCTAGCGATGAAGAAGTTGGGAGTATCGCCTGGCAAGTGTATTGCCATAGAAGATACGTATACTGGCATGCAGTCAGCGTTGTCTGCTGAATTAGCGTGTGTGGTTGTTCCTGCTACTCAATCAGCTACCCATGATTTCACCGAGGCCACCTCTCGTTACGAAAGCTTACAATTATGGGTGGAACAAGAGATCACAGGTCGCTAGTCATAACCACTAGATTTAGCTACTATTTCTATTCTTCACAACGTAGCGTTTAGGTAAGGTCGTGGTGGTATGTATTCATGGTGTTTGGGAAGTGATTAAATCATGAGAAGTGTGGGTCGTTGGATTCTTGGTGTCGTGGTGACTTTATTCGTGGTTACCTTTGTCGTATTGATAGGGGTAAGCGTAGCTGTAGTTCAGCGCTCGCCGTTAGTGGTAGCCAGTGCACCAAACCAATTGGATGGCGCAGACAGCGTTAACGACTTATTGTCTCAGTTACAAAATGCGTTCACCGAGCGTAGTGCTAATCATGTTATTCATCTAACCGAAACCCAGATTGAAAGCTTAGTCGGGGTGTTGCAGCGGGCCGTGCCTAATTTTAGTGGCGTAGTCAACGTAACCGAAGTAGGCAGTACAATTACCTTTACCTTTTCACCCAGTAGCGTTGATTTATATTTCAATGTATCAGCACTGATTTTACCCGGCGATAGCCTGCAAATTGATTATATTAGTGTGGGGGATTTGTCGTTGTCTGGGCCTCTCATGCTCTCGTTTGCTGAAAAGGGTATAAATTATTGGACTAAGTCTGAAATTGCCACTATTGCCCTGACCCGAGTTGAAAAAGTGACCATGCGCCGTGGTGAGGTGTCTTTACATACTGCCCCACTGGCCTCGTTATTAGAAGAGCTTACCGTTGTGTCTAATAATATGGGCGTTGAAGAAGAAACCGAGCTTCAAACCCTTGCCGCTTATTACTTGCGTTATATTTCAGGGCGAGATTTAGCCTTATCAAAGCAGCCAGTGCCTCTTATTGAGTATTTACGGGAAGGCATGGCTCGCGCAAGAGAGCAAAGCAATTCTCCACAAGAGGCAGCACTACATAATAAAGCGGTTATTTTGGCGCTTGCAGCGTATGTGGGGCACTATCGTATTGGTAGCTTAGTGGGTGACTTACAGCCCAACCCAACAAAAGCACTGAAGCCTCGCGCCCCCGCTATTTTATTGGAGCGTAACGATTTGGCCCGGCATTTCATTATTTCCGCTGCCCTTGAATTACTTGCCGAGCAAGATATGTCCTGGGCGATTGGTGAGTTCAAAGAGTTAATGGACAGAGGTGCAGGTGGTTCAGGCTACAGTTTTGTTGATTTAGGTGCCGATATGTCGGGCTCACAATTTGCCCGAGTGGCGACCATGCCTGAGCATGCCGAAAGTACGCAAAACGCGGTGGCACGAATTCAATCTGATAACGACATTGTCCCTGCGATAAAAACCTTCCCTGAAGGGTTGAGTAAGCAAGCATTTACGGAAAAGTATGGGCAAGTAGACAGCGACGCCTATTTAAACGAAGTGGCTGAGATTAAGCGCCTAATCAAACAAGTGCCTATGTATCAAAAGGCCCATGCTGAAGGGAACTTAATCAATCAAATTGAAGCGGGCGAGGTAGGGGAACACTAATAGCTTGCGCTAGCTCCCTGAGCCAAAATCTAAACGTAGCCATGCTACCTAAATTGCGAATAAAGGTAGCATGGATTTTTATAGTTTAATGGTATTTGTAGGTTAAAAAGCGCGTCTATTTACTTGCCAAAGACTGCTGAAATTGAGACACCGTGGTAAGTGCCAATTCAATCTTTTTAATCAAAGACGGCAAAGCTGCCTTCGCTTCTTCTTCTGTCATGTCTTTCAATGCTTGCCAATCTACTGCAATCTCTTCCACATAAGGGCCGAAGCGTTTTGCTTGTGTGGTGAACGGGCTATCTTCAGCAAATATGGCGGCGAACTTGCCTTGACTGTCTTTTTGCAAACGATCCAATGCTTGATCTGCATCCACCGCCTTACGATAAAGGGTCTGGATAGTATCTTGAAGTTGTTGGTGAATAGCTTGCATATCTTTTCCTATACAAAGAAGCCTATAAAAGACGTCTCATAAAAAGCGCCTGAAAAAAGCAGTGTAAAATTAGATTAAAGTTTCAGCATCTTTAGCCGATAACTTCGAAGGTGGGCAATTTTGCCTATTTTTTTACTTTGCTTCAAGCAACAAAGGAAAACGGTATGGATCTACAAGGTGCTAGTGCCTCTGGAACGTCCGGTGCGTCACTTGAACTCGCTTCGCTTAAGTTGGCCAAGGGTCAACAAGAGCAAGAAGGAAAAGCGGCGCTTCAGCTTTTAGAAAATTCAGCTGACGTACCAAAATCAACATCTTCTAATCCTGCTGTAGGCGGAAATATAAACACTTTCGCTTAAGGTTTAGGGATGTAAATGTAAGTCGATAGGCGTTTTGCCAGGCTGAGCGCCTATCTCTCTAACGAGTTTAGGCACAAGGAAACCTGGTAGGCGCTTTATCGCTTCTTGCATAATCTGTCTTGCCTTATCATCGCTTACATAGAAGTGACTTGCCCCTTGTACTTTATCGAGTACATGTAAATAGTAGGGCAGAACCCCCGCATCAAATAACCGCTCACTTAATTCACACAACGCATCGGCCGAGTCATTCACATCTTTTAGCAACACCGATTGGTTTAACAGGGTAACGCCCTGACTACGCAATTTCTCCAGCCTAGTTTTCAACGCTGTTGATACTTCATTAGCATGATTGACGTGTAACACGAGTATTTTTTGAATAGACAGCTGAGTAAACCAGTCAAAAAAAGCGTTATCGAGGCGCTCGGGCAATACAACCGGTAAACGGGTGTGTATGCGAAGTCTTTTAATATGAGGGATTGCGGCGATTTCTTTTGCCAATGCGGCTAGGTGATCATCTTTTGCCATTAGCGGGTCGCCGCCTGAAAAAATCACTTCGTTAATGGCAGGGTTGCCAGTAATGTAATCTATTGCCTCTTGCCACTGGGCTTTATTCACTGCGTTATCGGCATAAGGGAAGTGCCTGCGAAAACAATAGCGGCAGTTAACGGCGCACCCAGTGCGAACCATGAGTAACACTCGTGAGTCGTACTTGTGTAACAAGCCTTTGCTCGCAGTATCGTGTTCATCTAATGGGTCTTTCGTGTAACCCGGTTCAATACTAAACTCTTCTTTAAGGGGCATCACTTGCAGAAAAAGTGGATCCATTGGGTTTCCTTTTTCCATTAGCGAAGCAAAGTGTCGTGGAACACGCATAGGAAAAAGGCGTCGTGCTTTACTGTCTTGTTCGTAGTCTTTGGTAGGTAAATCTAAAAAAGACAACAGCTTTTCAGGGCTGGTAAAGCTATTAGCTAATTCTTTTTGCCAGTTATGCTCTACAGAAATCGCTTTTTTAGGTATTATTTGTTCCACGAAATTTTTTGTACCTTATGTTTAGACAGAGGAATTATGGCTAATTACAGCACTAACGAGTTCAAAGCCGGCCTGAAAATCATGCTGGACGGTGAACCTTGTAACATTTTAGAAAACGAATACGTGAAGCCGGGCAAGGGTCAGGCATTCAACCGCGTTAAAATTCGTAAACTTATTTCAGGCAAAGTTTTAGAAAAAACTTTCCGCTCTGGTGAGTCAGTAGAAGGCGCAGATGTTTTGGACACTGAGCTTGCATACTTGTACACCGATGGCGAATTCTACCACTTTATGAACAACGAAACATTCGAACAAATCGCTGCCGACGAAAAAGCGGTGGGTGATAGCGTTAAGTGGTTAGTCGAAAACGATGTATGCGTTATTACCTTGTGGAACGGTACGCCAATTACAGTAACGCCACCAAACTTCGTTGAACTTGAAATTACTGAAACTGACCCAGGCCTTAAAGGCGATACTGCGGGTACAGGTGGTAAGCCAGCTACGCTAACAACGGGCGCAGTAGTACGTGTTCCTTTGTTTGTGCAAACAGGCGAAGTGATTAAAGTAGATACTCGCTCTGGTGAGTATGCGTCTCGTGCGCAGAAGTAAAAATAGGTAAAAGTAAGTAAAAAGTAGGTAGAAAAGCTGAAGTTAGCCGATGCTGTATTTGGCATCGGTAACTCGCTTATCGTTACGCATTTTCAAGCGTTATTTGCCAGATTAAGCCCAAGAATCTTGAGCTTAGGCTTTGTAAGCATAAGCATCGCAAGCGCGAATCTCGTAAGGTTAAGAGTTGATAATCCCAACGCTTTTTATCGTATTTATCACCACCCTTTTCAATAAGTAAACACACACCTTTTCATGAACGACTGGCAACCTACCTCATCACATGATTCTCGAATTGCGCGAGCCCACTTACTTCGCAGCATAAGGCATTTTTTCTATACACGTGATGTGCTAGAAGTAGAAACCCCTTTGTTGTCCAGCGGTACGGTAACCGATGAACATCTTGATGCATTTTATACTAGGTTCAATCATTCACATGATGGCAAGCCCGTAGACTTATACCTGCAGACATCCCCAGAGTTCGCTATGAAACGCCTTTTGTGCGACCAAAGTGGTGCTATTTATCAAATCTGCAAAGCATTTAGGCATGAAGGGGAAGGGCGCTGGCATAATCCTGAGTTCACTATGCTTGAATGGTATCGTCCTGGATTCGACCATCACGCCTTAATGCAAGAGGTTGATGCATTGTTAATGGAAACTTTAGGGACGGATTCTGGAGAGTTGGTTAGTTATCAAAATGTGTTTAAATCTCGTTTAGAGATTGACCCACTAACCGCTACGGATGAAATGCTTTTGGCTAAAATGGCTGACTGCAATATAAATATTTCAAGCCCGGAACAACTTGATAAAGACAGTAAGCTACAACTGCTTTTTGCAATGGCGATTGAGCCAGCTATAGGCCAAGAACGCCCGTGTTTTGTATTTGGGTTTCCTGCTTCACAAGCATCGCTTGCCCGTATCAATACAGAAGACTCACGCACTGCCGACAGATTTGAAGTGTATTTTAAAGGGGCGGAGCTCGCGAACGGCTTTCATGAACTCAGCGATGCTTCAGAACAAGAGCAACGTTTCGAGCAAGACAATGAGAAGCGTCGCAATAATGGCCAATCTGTAAAGCCTATAGATACACGATTTCTGTCAGCACTGAAAAGCGGCTTGCCACACTGCGCAGGTGTAGCGCTAGGTATAGATCGGTTATTAATGCTTAAAATAGGGGCGTCGCATATTCAAGAGGTGCTTAACTTTCCAGTGAGTAGGGCGTAAGTTTCACTCTTTACGCTATTTTCTACCCAGTGCCTTGCCCCACACTTCAGTCTATTCTCACCGTTAAGCATGACGGCGACTGTCTCTAATCAAAGTACTACTTTAACCTGTGTCCTCGGTGAATGAAGTTAAATCGTAGATAAGTTGCCATTGACAATAAACGGCTCAACCCACAAAATGTTATAACATCACAAAAATAGCCATGTAAATGGTTAAACAAATAAAGAAATTGTTAGGGAAACCGTTATGAAAATGCGTTCACTGCTAAGTCTTACGATAGCAGGTCTACTGTCGTCTCCATCCTTTGCGACTGTTATCAGCGGTAAAGTTACCGATGTGTCAGGTCAACCCGTTGAAGGTGCCGAGGTTAGCATTGAAGGTACTCGCCGAGTCGTTACCACCGATGAAAACGGTGTGTACCGTTTTAGCGATGTTAAGCAAACTCATGTGCATCTTCACGTATTTTCAAGCCAATATATTCATGGTGACAATGACCTTGGTGAAATCGTCGGTGATAAAACCGTTGATTTTTCACTTACCCCTTCGTCTGTTGAAAATATTGTTGTTACGGCTACCGCATTACAATCTTCAGTACTTGAGTCTGTTACGCCCGTTACTGTTATTGGCGCAGAGCGCCTTAGACGTATTGAAGCGCCGACATTAGGTGAAACGTTAAAGAATACTCCTGGGGTACAAAGCACGTATTTTGGTCCAGTCTCAAGTAGCCCAATTATTCGTGGTAACGATGGCCCACGGGTTAAAATTGTTCAAAATGGATTAGATGTTTCTGATGTATCTCGTGTTGGTCCTGACCACAATGTAACCAGTAACTTGGCAAGTGCCACACAAGTAGAAGTACTTCGCGGCCCTGCCACTTTGCAATATGGTAGCGGCGCCATTGGCGGTGTGGTTAACATCGTTGATAAGCGTATTGTGCAACACCAAATGGACGGCGTTGAAGGTGAAGCCGAAGTAAGCTACAGCACAGTAGATAACGGTAAATTTGCTCGCGGCGATGTAACTGGTGGCAGCGGTAACTTTGCATGGCACATCGATGGCTATTCTCGTAACACAGATGACACGGATATTCCTGGTTATGCTTCAGTAGAACCTGATGAAGATGAAGCATACGGCGTGTTAGAAAGCACCGCGATGGAAATCAGCGATATTACGGCTGGCTTGTCTTACATTGGTGAAGAAGGTTACTTTGGCTTTGCGGTAGAGCAACTTGATAACCGTTATGGCGTGCCTGGTCACAGTCATGAGCATGAAGAAGACCACGATGATGAAGATCATGACGACGAAGATCATGATGAAGAGCTGCACGAAGAAGAAGGCGTATTGATTGACGTAGACATGACTCGTTATCAAGCGGCAGGCGAATGGCATTCACCTATCAGAGGGTTAACCAATGCGAAGTTTGCAGCGGCTTATACCGATTACGAACACGTTGAAATTGAAGATGGCGAGCAAGGCACTATTTTCACTAATAAATCTAGTGATATTCGCGCTTCAATTTCACATGAAGAAGTGGATGGCTGGCATGGTGTGCTAGGTGTCCAGTTCCAACACAGCGACTATGAAGCTGAAGGGGAAGAAGCCTTTACCCCTGCAAATACCTCTTCAAACTATGCGGTCTACCTTGTAGAACAAAAAGTAGTGGGAGACGTGACCTTCGAACTAGGTGGTCGTGTTGAATACACTGAATACGATGCCGACGACAGCGAATTATCTCTTGAGGTGACGCATGCTGATGAAGATGAGCACGAAGAAGAAGAGGATCACGAAGAACACGAAGAGCAAGCGACTTCTTATAGCTTCAACAAGTATGACTTCACTAGCACGTCTTTATCTGCAGGCTTAAACTGGGAATATGCAGAAGGGCGCTCAATCGCCACTACACTTTCACGTAGTGAGCGTGCGCCTAGCCAACAAGAGTTGTTCTCTGCAGGCCAGCATTTAGCCACACAAAGCTACGAGCTAGGTTTGCTTTTCGATTTAGATGAAGACGGTCATATTGAAGAAGACTTAAAAGACGTAGAAAAAGAAGTTAGCACCAATATCGATGTTACTTTCCGTAAATTCACTGGCGATTGGGGCTATACAGTTTCATTGTTCTATAACCAAGCGGATGATTATATTTATCAAACAAATACTGGGTTATTGGCAATAACCGAAGAGCACGAAGATCATGAGGAAGAAGAAGAGGAAGGCCATGAAGAAGAAGGCACACCTATCTATTACTTCCAACAAGCCGATGCGGATATTTGGGGCTTAGAAGCTGAAGCCTATTACGATGTAAATGCGCAAGTACGCGTGACGGTATTTAGCGATTACATTAACGCAGAAATTGATGATGATAACCTTCCTCGTACACCACCTATGCGATTTGGTGGTAACATCAGTTATGTGAGCAATGGCATAAGTGCTGATGTAGGCGTAACTTGGTATGATGACCAAGACGACGTAGCGTCTTATGAAACACAAACCGATGGTTACACCTTGTTAGATGCCAGTGTTCAGTACGAATTTGGCGGCCAAGGCGTTGAGTGGATTGTTTATGCAAAAGGAAACAATCTAACAGATGAAGAAGCTCGCGTTCATACATCATTTTTGAAAGATCAAGCGCCACTACCTGGCCGTAACCTTACACTAGGAGTACGTGCGCTGTTCTAATATCGCAGCGAAAACGGGGTGCGCTTGGTAGACTTAAAAGCAGCAAATTGCTTATTAGAAAATACGGCAAAAAGCTCGGTAAAAAATACGGCAAAAAGCTCAGTAGAAAGCACAGTAAAAGACAGTTGGTTAGCTACCTTAGCTAACCAACAAAGTAAGCATATTGTGCTAGGTTACGGCAGTTTACTAAGTCGAGATTCCAGGGAGCGTCACTCAGGTATTTATACTCAAGGTTTACCCGTGCGTGTTTCAGGTTTTAAACGCGCATGGGTTACTCGTAGTCTGCAAGAAAAACAAACCTATGTAGGCGCCGTTGCCGACAAAACATCTCAATTAAATGCACAGCTTATTCCCGCTGAGATAAACCCTTCATTGCGTGCGCGAGAAAAGAATTATCGATTTGTGGAAGTACCAGTTAGTGCAATTGAACATGTAAGTTCCTCCTTGTGTTATCAATCCTCTTTCACCCCTGCGCTTCGCGAGGCGTTAAGCCAACACCAACTTTGGTTGTGCGAAACCTTACTTTGTCATCATGCCAGTACCGACTTCCCAGTTTCACAATCTTATATCGATACCTGTCTTGTGGGCTGTTTAGAGCATGGTGGGGTAAGTGAAGCTAACGCTTTTATTGAGCATACTCATGGCTGGGAACACCCTAGAATTAACGACAGAGCAAACCCGATTTACCCAAGAGCTGCCGCTATTTCAAAGCAACATTTAGCGCAAATAGATACGCTGTTAAATAAGGCAAAGCAATCCACTCAAAGGCATACTCATTCATGTTGTTACTAACTGAAAGGTTGGCATTAAGCCCGCTAACACAAGCCGATAAACTGTGGATTGTGGAAATGCACCAAGACCCGCTATGGAAGCAGTTCATTGGTAATCGTGGTGTGGCAAGTGTTGAAGATGCTGCTGATTATATTGACCGGGTTAATGCGCAAATTAACGAGTGGGAATACGGCTTACTGGCAATAAGAAATAAGAAAACCAACGCGCCTTATGGTGTGTGTGGGCTGATTAATCGCTATGTTTTCAAGTGCCCTGATTTAGGTTTTGCGCTGCTACCGAATGCCCGTAGACAGGGGATAGCGTTAGAAGCCGCTAAAGCGGTTATTGATTGGGTAGAGATGGAAGAAGATATGCATTTCATTACCGCTTCTACCCACCCCAATAACACGCGCTCTCAACATCTGTTACACCAGCTAGGGTTTGAAAAACGTGGCCCTTACTTTATTGATAAGTCCACACCGGTTCAAACCCTGTTCTGGCGAAACAGTGATTACGCTAGCCGTTAGAACGGCGGAAGTACGGTAACCTTTTTAATGATAATAGGCTCAATGGGGACATTATTGGTGTTAAGCACTAACGAGTATTCAGTTTCTACTTCAGACATCGCATCAACAATATCTTCACCTTCTACAATCATGCCAAAAACCGCATAGCCCCAGTCTCGACCTGGGTTTAATGTTTCGTTGTCATTCACGTTGAAGAAAAACTGACGATTTGCGGTATGTGGATCATCTTGCCGAGCCATAGCGATGGTGTGCAAATCGTTGGTAAGCCCGTTGCCCGACTCGTTAAATATTTCTGGATAATTAGACTTACCCTCAAAATCGGTGGTATAGCCTCCGCCTTGCACCACAAACCCTGGCACAATGCGATGGAAAATAGTGTTTTCATAACTGCGCTTGTCTACATAACGCAAAAAGTTATTCACAGTAATCGGCGCACGTCGGCGGTCTAATTCAACCACAATATCGCCCATAGAGGTTTCAATTTTTACTCTAGGGTAATAGTTATCAGGCTGAATTTGTGAGCCATCGTCTTTTTTAGCCGCCAATGCATTAGGGCTAATTGCTGCAGACGTAAAAACGAGAGCTGAGAAAAGTAAGGCCGTTATAAGCGGTTTTAACATGTGCATTCCTTATCGTTTAGCGGTACCCAAAATAACAAATTTTTTGTCGCTTGCCAGCACGTCTGAACCACCAAACATGCGTTTAAGTTTAACGTGATGTTCAAGGTGTCTGTTTCCAACCACCACCAATTGCCCACCTTTTACCAAGGCGTGTTTTGAGTCGTTAAACATTTGCCAGGCAATATGGTCGGTAATGGCATTTTGTTGATGGAAAGGCGGGTTACACAATATCTTGGTTACCCAAGGTGATTGTTGCTTTTCTAGCAAGCTTTCAAGGCAGTTACTGGCAATAAACTCACATTGATCAATTTTGTCTGGGAAATTCTCAAGAACATTTAATCGTGCACTTTCCACAGCCATAAAAGACTCATCAATGAATATAACTTTGCAGTCGCCGGCCAAAGCTAAGGCGTTAACGCCTAACACGCCATTGCCGCAGCCTAAATCGACCACGGTTTCATTAGCGCTTACCGTCATGTGCTCAAGCATAAGACGGGCACCAATATCTAACGACTGGCGAGAAAATACATTTGCGTGGTTTTTTAATACGAAGGTTTGGCCTGTGGCGCCCTTGCATTCCCATGTTTCAGGGTAAGGCGAGGGAATAGGAGCAATACTTTCATCAAGAGTACTAAAAACCAATCGCGACTTCTTCTTTGCTAAGGAGGTTTTAGCTGGGCCAATGATTTTCTCGAATAAGGCAGATACCGACTTGGTCACAGCTTTTATTTTACCCGCCGCCACAATATGCGTACCAGGCGCTGCATATCGCTTAATATCGATAAGCTGTTGTTCAAGTAAAGCCAGCGTGCGCGGCACTTTCAGCATAATTACGCTTGGGGCACGCTCTGGCATGAAAGTAAGGCTTTCAACACTGGTTAAACTTGTCACGGGTGACGTTAGCGCGCCTTCCTCATTCATAACCGGTTTTAAATGGTTACGCCTGAGGTTTTCTTGTAATGATCGCACGCTAATATACGAATCTGAAATCCAAATAGGATTATACTGCGTAAACCAACAGCCAAGGGTACCAAAGTCGTCATTAAAAATGAGGATGGGGCCCAAGGTAGATGACGCATCAAGGTGTGCTTCAACATGCTCAATAAGCAGCTCATCGGCACTGTCCCACGCTTGTAGGCTTTTGTGCTGATGTTTTTCAGGGTAGCGTATTAAGGTAAACTGGCGCTCTGCCATTGAAAATTCTGTATTCATTATTTTCTTGTCTAAAGTTATCGGGGGGTTATGCAATTACCACTTTTTACTGACGCAAAAGCAGCGAAAAACTCACCCATTACGCTACCGTTGCCAGAAGCTGAGGTGCGCTATTATCCGCAATGGCTTAGCTCAGAGCAAGCGAATGACTATCAAGGTGTGTTTGAAAGCACATTGCCATGGCGACAAGATACTATCCGCATGTATGGAAAGCGCCTAGACGTGCCTAGATTACAGGCTTGGCATGGTGATCCTGAGTGTTTTTATAAATATTCAGGTATTAAGCTTGCACCGCAACCTTGGACTCAAGAGCTGGCAGCTATTCGGGATAAATGTATCGAGGTTTGTCATATTCCTTTTAACAGTGTGCTGGCAAACTGGTATCGACATGGTCAAGACAGTATGAGTATGCATGCTGATGATGAGCCAGAACTTGGGCCAAACCCGGTGGTGGCGTCGGTAACTTTTGGCGAATCTCGGCCTTTTGTGTTCAAACACAAAGAAACCGGCGCGCGTTATACCCAACTATTAGAGCACGGTAGTCTGTTGGTTATGGGTGAAACCACTCAATCGCATTATCTGCACGGTATTGCTAAGACGACTAAAGATATCGGTGGTAGAATTAACCTTACTTTCCGGCATTTAATTTCAACCAAGTAGTTTTCATATGAATGTTAAAGAATTTATTGAATCGACCATTACCAGCGCACTTTCACCTGTTTTATTAAAGGTAGAAGACGAGAGCTTTATGCACAATGTACCTGACGGTGCACAAAGTCATTTCAAAGTAACCGTGGTGACTGAGGCCTTTGAAGGCAAACGTTTAATTGCTCGTCATCGTGAAATTAATACGTTGGTCGATGAAGCCTTGAAAGGGCCTGTACATGCGCTAGCATTACACACTTATACCCCAACAGAGTGGGTAGCACGAGGTGGCGAAGCACTAACATCTCCAGCGTGTTTAGGTGGCAGCAAGTCTTAACGCGTATTTATTCGTTTCATTCCTTAATTAAGTATTCATTTTAATTTTCTATAGCCCCAATAGGAGCGCTACGTAACATGGAAGTAAAAAGTTCGGTCAATGCGTATTTGCAAATAGTAAAAACACCCACGGTGCAAGTGGTGTTATTAGGTGGTGGCTTTTTGCTGCTAATGCTATTTGCCACCATGGAAGTATTAGCGCCTTTCGACCAAGCCGTCATTGAAATGTTGGTGTGGGACAATATGCCGGGGGTGGTTCAACGCTTCTTTGAAAACTTCACCGCACTTGGCAGTAATGAAGTACTTATCTTTTTTTCACTTGCCGTTGCCGGTTGGTTGAAATTGACCGGGCATCCTAAAAAAGCATTTACGCTACTAATAGCGGTAGCAGCAGGTTTGGTCATTACCTTTGTCCTTAAAGCCGGTATAGACCGCCCTAGACCGCCGCTGTCTGGCCATCAAGTTACCGTATTGACGCAAAGCTTCCCTTCTGCTCATGCCATGATGTCTACCCTTGTTTACTTCTGTATTGCTAGGCTGTTTTGTTTTTCTATCACAAAAGTTAAGTTAAAAGTTTGGGTATATTCTCTGACTACACTATTGGTATTTATGATTGGCCTGAGTCGAGTGCAATTAGGCGTGCATTGGCCGACCGACGTAATAGCAGGATGGTTGGGAGGGGGGGCGATAGCCGCATTTAGTTTCTATGTGATCAAATGGCAAAGGAATCTGCGCATTCGTTCTGAGCATTCGAAATAACGCCTAGCTTTCTCTTGCTAGCTTTTCAATGTTGGCCTTTTCATTAATCTTATGAAATTAGTCTTATGAAATTAGTCTTATGAAATTAGCCTTATGAAATTAGTCTGCTCAAGTAAACGGCTTCAATGATGACGAACCCCAAAAGTAAAGGCAGTAACGAAAGCGCAGCTAGCACAGCCAACATGGCCAGTATAGAAAGCAAAGCCCGATCAGCGGTTAGCCGTGTGCTAACCGCTGATCTCTACCGCATGCAGTGTTTGACTGCGCTCAAAGCGCTAAACCTGCCCCAAGGGTATTTAGCGGCGGGATTTCTACGTAATGCCATATGGGATGAGCTCCATGGCTATAAGAAAGCTACGCCGTTAAACGATATCGATGTTATTTACTTCAACCCATCAGATACCTCAAAAGACACCGAGCTCAATATAGAAAAAGCGTTAACTTCGCAAGTGCCATCAGCCCACTGGCAAGTGAAGAATCAGGCGCGTATGCATCTGAACCATGGTCATAACGCTTATAGAGATTGCGAAGAAGCCATTAGTTATTGGGTGGAAAAAGAAACCTGTGTCGCCATCAGGCTTTGCCCAAAAGAGGGGAGTGATAAGTTTGATATGCTTGCGCCCTATGGGCTTTCAAGTAATTTTGCCGGTAGGATTTCAATAAACCCTCGCCACCCTAGAGATGACGTGTTTACCCAACGAGTGAAAACGAAAAATTGGCTGGTAACGTGGCCGCAACTTACTTTAGGTTCAGCGTTGGTTCGCTCTATTTGATATTTCAACAACAGTAGCAGCAATGTCGGTAAGCTTTTTATGTTCATTCATGGCTTGTTTTTGAAGCTTTCGATATGCATCATTTTCATTTAATTGAAATTGCTGCATAAGAATGAGTTTAGCTCTATCTACTAACTTGTGTTCGGTAATCGCGCGTTTCGCTTCTTCTAACTCACGACTCATATCTTCAATATACTGGGCTTGCCCTCGCAACAAATCGTAAAATGAGCGATGCGCAGACAGGGTTTGTGTCTGCTCACTAATATCTGCGTTGTTACCCGAGCCAGTTGTATCATGCTGTAGCAGCCCCAGATCACTGTCTTCCACCAAACCAGGCATGCTAGGGTCAAACAGCATAGTAAGGGGTGAACCATCTTGCGCATGTTCATCGGTAAAGCTTTCAATCAACCGTTGATGGTTTTTCATTTCATGATGCGCATTACTGACTTTAGTTTGCGCTTCTTTAGTTAAGCTGTCGGTGAGTTTATTTTCAATTTCTTGCATGGCATCAATACGCCGCGTGGCCACATCGAACCACACTTCACTAATTTCAGCTGCAATGGGGCTACCATCAGCAAGTTGTGCAATCATTTTACGTAATTGATTAATATCGTGTGCAGCAGGGCTGCCATCTAAAAGCTCGTAAGCGTCTTTATGACAAGAACGGGCGAATTCATTAAACACGGTAAAGTGATGCTGCTGGGCGTGTTGAAGGGCACTGAGTTTATCGCATAATCGCTTATCAAAGTGCGTCTCTGCAAAGCCAATAGCGCCCCATGCGCGTTCTTGCCCCGCATATTCTTTACCCTGCATAAAGTTGAAAAGTGCAACTAAAAGGCGGGTTATCACTGGGTCGCTCGCAATGTCAGCGGCTTCAAAAATAACAGTCAGTAGCCCAGCGACTAAGCGGCAATAGGCGCGAGTGGAATCTAGCGGGGACAAGGTTAAATTTTTCGCTTGTTCACGAAGTACTGGCAGGTAATCAATGCCTTGCAGCGCTAAGGTAATACTGCTTAACAAACGAGGGTTAGCGGTGTCATGGCTATCGGTTAAATACAGTGACTTGAGTTGACTGCGTAACATCGATTCTGCTTCACAGCTTGCTTCAATATGAGTGGCGCGCTGCCCTGCAAACCTATCACCTTTAGACGCTAAATAAATGTTGGTGGCACCACGTTCGCGCTGCAGAGCATGCACCATATTACGAACCGAAATAACAATACGGCAGTTGCTGGATAGCTGCTCAAGCACCGTAATCTCGGCGCGTTTGGCGGCGAGCAAGAAGCGCTTAGTGGCATCGCTATAATGCGTAGGGGACGTTATTTCATGGTCTGTTTGCATGATACGTTATGGATTTAGCGGACTAATTGAATAGTTTATAAAAGCAATGCCTATGCCTTAACGTACCTTTCTTGAATAGGTTTTCTTAAGTGTCTGTTTTTAATAGAATATTTGTTAAAGTGGAATTTAAGGGAGATGGGTTTTTGAGCCAACACCTGTAACCAGTACTACGTGTGATACGTTTTATGCTCGATAACGGTGCAAGTTAAGATAATCTTAGCCTTGCACCTCGCTTAATATTTGTTATTACGCGCTTACTAGGCTCTTACTACGCGCAGAAACCAGCCGACAAAAATAGAAATAAGCAGCCCGAAGAAAGACATCAACGCAGTAATCATCAGTAATTTACCGGAAAAGTCAGGATCTTCACCCGTCTCAGTCATTAGCATGCCGGATGCTTTGAAGATAAATAAAGCGGCAATAGAAAATAGCAAAATGACAGCGGTGGACATTAACGTAGATTTCCAAAAGGTTTTTGGAAATGCCCAATGAATAGCGCCAGCCACCAGCACGCATAAAATAGTGAGTAAATAAGGGACCACTTCCACTCCTTATCGGTTGGTCAAAATACACCTCGCCGCAAAAAGTGTCAGCGACGTAGTTTAAAAAATCAGTGAGAATACAATTGAGAGCGTCAATGACAATAAACGACGCATCATTTGCTAGATAAAAACTAAGCTTGCTACGATGCCATGGAAAGCCAGTCTTGTCAGCTTAAAATCCTCTGTACGATTAACATTCTATTAAAAGATTTTAAGCATTAATGGTGGTAGAATCGCACCAAAATTTGTGCAAGACAGTGATTTATAGCATCCACAGCTATACTGACAACGCACGACCCCTAAAACCTCTAAACTCCTGAGAAAACATGTTTGATTTAATTACTAATCGAGATAGTAATGTAAAAAATGACGTGCTTTCTGGTATTACCGTTGCACTAGCACTGGTACCAGAAGCGGTTGCTTTTGCATTTGTTGCTGGTGTTGAGCCCATGATTGGGTTGTATGCCGCATTTATGATGGGACTTATCACGTCAGCCATTGGCGGGCGTCCAGGAATGATTTCTGGTGCGACAGGTGCTATGGCCGTGGTCATGGTGGCACTAGTGGCACAGCATGGCGTTCAATATCTGTTTGCCGCCGTTATTCTAGCCGGCTTACTGCAAATACTCTGTGGGGTATTTAAGCTAGGGAAATTTATACGATTGGTGCCATACCCAGTAATGCTAGGGTTTGTAAATGGTCTAGCAATTGTTATTTTCCTTGCCCAATTAGGTCAATTCAAAGTCGTGAATGCCTTAGGTCAGTTGGAGTGGATGCAAGGGTCTATGTTGTATTGGATGCTTGGGCTCGTCGCGCTTACCATGGCGATTATTTACTTACTGCCTAAGCTTACTACCGCAGTGCCCGCCTCGTTAGTGGCTATTGTTACGGTAACTGCCATGGTACATGGGCTTGATTTAGAAGCGCGTACCGTTATCGATTTCGTGCGTGATTTACTGCCTGAAGCACAAAAAGCGAGCGCTACCCTAGCGGGTGAACTACCAACTTTTGCTATCCCGATGGTACCGTTTACTTGGGAAACGGTGATGATTGTTCTGCCTACTTCAATCATTTTATGTTTGGTTGGCTTGATTGAGTCACTCCTTACATTATCGCTTATTGATGAAATGACAGACACCCGCGGCCGTGGCAACAAAGAATGTGTTGGTCAGGGCGTTGCGAATACGGTCAATGGCTTCTTCGGCGGTATGGGTGGTTGCGCCATGATTGGTCAGAGTATGATTAACATTAACTCTGGTGGTCGTGGACGTTTATCTGGTATTACTGCAGCACTAGTACTTCTTGCTTTTATCCTTTTCGCAGCTCCATTAATTGAAATGATCCCACTAGCGGCATTAGTCGGTGTTATGTTTGTTGTGGTTATTGCTACCTTTGAATGGGCATCGTTCCGCATTATCCGTGGTGTAAATAAAGAAGATGCTTTTGTCCTATTCTTAGTTACCGCGGTTACGGTCATTGCCGACCTTGCGATTGCGGTTGTGGTGGGTGTTATCGTTTCTGCCTTGGTATTTGCGTGGAAGCACGCTCGCCATATTGAAGTTAAGAGTCATATCGATAGCGACGATTGGAAAGTGTATGACTTAGAAGGGCCTTTGTTCTTCGGTTCAGTTAGCCACTTCAAAGACTTGTTTGATATTGCCAATGATCCAGAGCATGTAGTTATCGACTTTAAAGAGTCTAGAATTTGGGACTCTTCAGGTATTGATGCGCTAGATACGTTGGCGGATAAATACGAACAGCAAGGCAAGAAACTGCATATTCGTCACATTAGTGATGAGTGTCGTAACTTACTGCGCAAAGCTGACAAGTTTGTAGAAATTAACGTGAATGAAGATCCACGTTATCGCGTTGCTACCGATAAACTTGCTTAACCGCTGTTGGTTATCGCCTTGGTGTTACTACTGAGGCGAATTACTAATACAAGAAAGTAAGATAGAGCGCTTAAGTGCACCAAATGAAATCGCAAATGCTTTTGTTTGGTGCAAATTAGGGTGGTTCGAAAAGCCTAGTTTTTGAATAAATCTATATAAAACAGGCTTGTAATGACATGGCACTAATATTGGATATACTTAATTGTGTGAAATACTGTGTGTGTATGTTTAGAGCAACCTAGCTCATAAAAATTTGATAGCTACGATCACTCGTAGCGCTTGATAGGCAACGAAGCCCGCAACAACGAAAGTTGATGCGGGCTTTTTTTTGTCCCGAATAAAGGGGAGAGACCATGACATCTTTGGCATCTAAAACGCGAATTCTGGTTGTTGGTAACGGAATGGTAGGGCACCATTTTGTTGAACAGCTTCATCAAAGCAGCGATAACGTTGATATCACCGTACTGTGTGGTGAGTCGAGACTGGCCTACGATAGAGTACATTTGTCCTCTTACTTTAGTGGTGCTAGCGCAGATGATTTAGCGCTGACAACCGCTGATGTATATCGTGAGTGGGGCGTTAATGTGGTAACCAACGCCATAGTGACTGACTTGCTGCGCGACGAAAAAAAGGCGTTAACAGAAGATGGCCAGGTGTTTCCCTATGATAAGTTGGTACTTGCCACGGGGTCTTACCCGTTTGTTCCGCCTATTCCAGGAAACGATCAAGAACACTGCTTAGTGTATCGCACTATTGATGACCTGATTGCGATTGAAAACTCTGCCCGCGAGAGCAAAGTAGGTGTGGTAGTGGGGGGCGGTTTATTGGGGCTTGAAGCGGCAAACGCATTAAAAGAAGCCGGGCTTGAAACCCATGTGGTGGAATTTGCGCCACAGCTTATGGCAGTGCAGTTAGACGAAACCGGCGGTGACGTACTTCGCAGTAAAATTGAATCCTTAGGGGTAACCGTACATACCCAGAAAGCGACACAGGTTATTGAAGCCGGTGAGCAATCACGTTATCGCATGGTATTTGCCGACGGTACTTTTCTTGAAACGGATATGGTGCTGTTTTCAGCAGGTATTCGCCCATCAGATCAACTCGCCAGAAAATCCATGCTAGCCCTAGGGGAGCGTGGCGGTATTGTCGTTGATGACAACTGCTTAACCTCAGATCCTGACATTTTCGCCGTGGGCGAATGTGCGCTGTGGCAAAACCGCATATTTGGTTTGGTTGCGCCTGGTTACACCATGGCTCGCGCTGCAGTAAGTGCGCTAACAGGTGGTGATACTGTATTCACCGGCGCCGACATGAGTACCAAGCTCAAGTTGATGGGCGTGGAAGTGGGCTCTATAGGCGATGCGCACGAGCGTACCACTGGCGCACAAAGCTACACCTACTTTAATCAGCCCGAAGGCGTGTACAAAAAGTTGGTAGTAGATGAAAGCCAACAAAAAGTGTTAGGTGCCGTGTTAGTGGGTGATACCAGCGATTACGATACCTTGTTGCAATATGCCTTAAACGGTATTGATTTACCGGAAAATCCTGAAACGCTTATTTTGCCTAGTGCTGGTGCTGCGCCAGCGTTAGGTGCAGATGCACTGCCAGATACCGCAACAATATGTTCATGTCATAACGTGGCCAAAAGCGACATTGTCTCGGCTATCGACGAAGGCTGTTGCAGCCTTGGCGATGTTAAAAGTTGCACGAAAGCCAGTACCGGCTGTGGCGGGTGTACCGCATTGTTGAAAAACGTGGTTGATAGCGAGCTTGAAAAACGGGGTGTTGAAGTCTCGAAAGCCATTTGTGAGCATTTCAATCATACCCGCCAAGAACTATTTCACATTGTAAAAGTGAACGGCATTACCTCTTTTGACGAGTTGCTCGAAAAGCATGGTACGGGTCTTGGCTGTGAAATATGTAAGCCAGCAGCAGGCTCTATTTTAGCCTCTGTGTACAACGATTACGTACTTAAACAAGAGCATTTACCTCTGCAAGATACCAATGATATTTACCTTGGTAACATGCAAAAAGACGGCACTTATTCTGTAGTTCCTCGTGTGGCGGGGGGAGAAATTACCCCAGAGAAGCTTATTCTGTTAGGCGAAGTTGCCAAGAAATATAGCTTGTATACCAAAATCACCGGCGGTCAACGTATTGACTTATTTGGCGCGCGGGTCGATCAACTTCCTGATATTTGGGAGGCCCTTGTTAAAGGCGGCTTCGAAACTGGGCATGCATACGCTAAAGCCCTTCGTACCGTAAAATCTTGTGTAGGTAGCACGTGGTGTCGCTACGGCGTGCAAGATTCGGTGAAAACCGCAATCGATTTAGAGAACCGATATAAAGGCCTACGGGCACCGCACAAAATTAAATTCGGCGTTTCCGGCTGTACCCGGGAATGTGCAGAGGCACAAAGTAAAGACATTGGTGTTATTGCTACCGAAAATGGCTGGAACTTATATGTGTGCGGAAACGGCGGTATGAAACCTCGTCATGCCGATTTATTCGCTACCGATTTAGATACAGAAACGCTGGTTAAATACATCGACCGCGTATTGATGTTCTATGTACGCACCGCCGATAGGCTTCAACGTACATCAGTGTGGATGGACAACTTAGAAGGCGGTTTAGCTTATCTTCAAGATGTTGTTATGAATGATTCGCTAAACATTAACGCTGACTTAGAAGCCCAAATGGAAACCGTGGTTGGTGCTTATCAATGTGAGTGGAAAACTACCCTTGAAAGCGAAGCATCCCGCAAACGTTTCCGTCAATTCGTTAACACAGATGGCACAGATACAAACATTCAATTTGTATCTGAACGAGGCCAAGTTAGACCTGCCACTGAAATGGAAAAGTCTAAAGGTGCCGACAACCTCATTGCGGTTGACGTAATTTAAAAAGGAACAAACTGATGACAGCAAATACAGAAGTGGCGCCCCTTTGGCATGATGTGTGTGGCATTGACGACGTGGTAACAAACAGCGGTGTTTGTGCACTTATCGAAGGTCAGCAGGTGGCGTTGTTTAGTGTAATAAAAGGTGGCGAGCAGTTTCTTTACGCCATTAGCAACTGGGATCCCATCGGCAAAGCAAACGTGCTATATCGTGGCCTTATAGGCTCTATAGCGGATGATATTGTGGTGGCATCGCCTCTTTATAAAGAGCATTACGTGTTGGCCACAGGTAAGTGTATTGAACGTGATGACGTAAGCGTAGTGGCGTACGACGTGAAAGTGGAAGGTGAGCGAATACTCGTTGCTGTTTAACCCATTTTTATCCGTTGTCTTTGTTTACTAAGAGAGTTTTTCCATGAATATGGCTACACCAAAAACCACTATGCTGGAACCACTACTACGGCAAAAGCAAACCACCTGCCCTTATTGTGGTGTGGGTTGTGGTGTAGATATCAGTTGCAACGTTAGCGGGCGCACTACCTCCCTGGACAAGGTTACTGGTACGCCCGAGCATCCGGCCAATTATGGTCGTCTGTGTGTAAAAGGCACAAACCTGCTTGAAACAAACGATCTTAGCGGCCGTTTGCTTCACCCAACCATGGCAGGTGCAAAGGTAGATTGGGACACGGCTACCCGCGCGGTGGCTGATAAAATCACCCAGACTATTGCTGAACATGGGCCGGATGCCGTTGCGTTTTATGTATCAGGGCAATTACTTACTGAAGATTATTATGTTGCGAATAAGCTCATGAAAGGGTTTATTGGCAGCGCAAATATAGACACAAACTCACGGCTTTGCATGTCATCTGCTGTTGCAGGTTACAAACGTGCGTTTGGCGAAGACGTGGTGCCTTGTGATTACACCGATTTAGAGTGTACTTCGCTGTTGGTGCTTACAGGCAGTAACACCGCGTGGGCACACCCTGTGCTATTCCAGCGTATTCAACGGGCTAAGCTGCGCAATCCAGCTATGAAAGTGGTGGTGATAGACCCTCGGGAAACCGAAACATGTACTATCGCCGATTTACACTTGCCTCTTAAAGGGGGCAGCGACGTTGCACTTTTTAATGGGTTACTTCAATTTGCTCACAACAATGGGGCAATCAATGAACCTGCTATTAGCGAGTTCACCCAAGGATTAAGTGACGCCATTACAAGTGCTAACACGCTTGATGCAAAAGACGTGGCGAGTGTGTGTGGTTTGAATGAAGCAGATTTGGCCACTTTCTATCAATGGTTTATTAGCGCAGAAAGTGCAGTTACTTTCTACTCCATGGGGGTTAACCAATCCTCTGCTGGGGTAGATAAGGCCAACGCCATTATTAATTGCCACTTGGCGCTAGATTTCATTAGCAAGCCAGGTTGTGGACCCTTTTCAATAACAGGCCAGCCCAATGCCATGGGTGGCAGAGAAGTGGGGGGGTTAGCCAACATGTTGGCGGCGCATTGTGATATTGAAAACCCTGAACACCGTGAAAATGTAAAAGCGTTTTGGCAGTCTCCTGCTATGCCAGAGCAAGGCGGCTTAAAAGCGGTAGACCTGTTCTCTGCTATGGATGCGGGGCAAATAAAGTTTGTATGGATAATGGGTACAAACCCCGTAGTCAGTATGCCTTATCGTGAGCAAGTTGAATCGGCGCTCAAAAAGTGCGACATGGTAGTGGTATCTGACATTGTACAGAGTAACGATACCCTTGCCTTTGCCGATATTGCACTACCGGCAACGGGGTGGTCTGAAAAAGACGGAACCGTGACGAATTCAGAGCGCCGAATTTCACGTCAGCGAGGGATTATGCCGCCTGCAGGTGAAGCCAAACACGATTGGCAAATTATGTGTGATGTCGCACGGAAAATGGGATTTAATGACGCATTTTCTTATTCACATCCCAGTGAAATATTTGATGAACATGCCCGCTTAACATCATATAAAAATGACGGAGCACGACTACTCAATCTTGCTCCCTTAGTGGGGAAGTCGCAGGCTCAGTATGATGCAATGGCGCCAGTGCAATGGCCATTAATGACCAACAGCGATAAAACCCTTTTACCTGTTCGCCCCTTTTATAACAAAGTGTTTTCTACCCCGACGGGCAAAGCAAACTTTGTTGCTGTGACATTTACAGCACCTGTTCAAGTGACCTCGAATGAATTTCCATTTGTGCTCAATAGCGGGCGAATGCGTGACCAATGGCACACCATGACTCGAACAGGCAAGGCGCCGGTACTTCATGCCCACACTGCCCTCGCTAATGTTTATATTCATCCCGAAGATGCAAAAACATTGCTTGTAGCACAAAACGACTATGTTGCTCTTAGCAGTGAAGTGAGCGGCGAAACACCCTGTATCTTCCCTGTGCAAATCGATAAACGTCAGCGTCGAGGCGATGTATTCGTTCCTATTCATTGGTCTGGAGAGTGGGGCTCGCACAGTAAATTGGCAAAGCTTTTTGCGCCGGCAACCGATCCTATTTCAGGACAGCCAGAATTAAAACATGGTGCGGTATCCATTGCCCCCCACAGCTTTTTAAGCTACGGAAAGCTTTATATTAGTGACGACGTACAATCGGCAAATAGCAAATTGGATATCGTCAATGTGCTCAGCGAGGTAGTGGAAAGTAATGGCGGCTACTGGGCTAAACAATTAATCGAAAATGGGCTGGGAGTATCTATTGCCAGCCAACTTAGATCGCACGCGTTAATGACGGGTTTGCTAGAAAAATTACCTAAAACGTGGGTGTGCTATCAACACAAAACCACCGATAGCCAAGTGCTTATCTGTACTTATGAAGATTCGTTTTGTTTCATGGCATTTTTCGGTGCGCAAAGCCCGAGTACAAAGCCAAAGTATGATGTGCCAAATTCTTGGATAGACAGTGCATTAACGCAAAGCTTCAGGCCTGACAAACTGGCTAGTTTTTTACGCTGCGAAGTGGATGAAGCGTTTTTAAACGGCCCTGTGGTTTGCAGCTGCTTTTCCGTAAGGGAAAAAACCATTAACAAAGCGATTGCAGCTGGGTGCTCATCAGTGTCTGAATTGGGCGATACGTTAAAGTGCGGCACAAATTGCGGTTCGTGCAAACCTGCTCTAGCAACATTAATTAACGAACATGTTACCCCGGTAGAAGGCGTCGCGCGTGAAAGTTAACACCAAGCGCGTGTCTGCCAAAACGCTATACAGAGTGCATCCTTGTATAAATGTAACTAATACAAGAGCGATTAACACAAAAGCTACAGCCACGAGCCTTGCTCTGGAGACATTATCATGAACACTTTAGTTAACACATTTGGGCTGTTGTTTCGCGAAGCATTATCGTTACCTGTTCGTCACTCGACGTCAAATTTTTTAAGTGGATGGTTGGGCAACGGGAAAAACGCGCCACGCAGCAAGAAAGAAGGAAAAGTGTACATTGTTGGGGCGGGTCCCGGCGATGTTGAATTACTCACCCTTAAAGCGCTTAGATTAATCAAGCAAGCCGATATTGTCTTGTTTGATGCGTTAGTAGGCAAAGATGTCATTGCAGAAATTCCCCGTCATGTGAAACGTGAATATGTGGGTAAACGCTGTGGTCAGCACAGTATGAAACAGCAAGATATTAGCGAAATGGTGGTTGAGCTGGCTAAAGCTGGTCATTGCGTAGTGCGACTTAAAGGGGGCGACCCTGCGTTGTTTGCCAGAACGTGCGAAGAAACCATGGCGCTAACAGAAGCGAAGATTCCTTTTGCTATTGTACCTGGTATTACGGCAGCTTCTGGCATGTCTGCCTACACAGGTATCCCCCTGACTGATAGACGTTGTGCACAGGCGGTAAGCTTTATTACTGCACACTTTCAAAACCCTGAAACATGGCCAGAGATGACCCAATTGGCAAAAAACGTAGCCTCTCAAACGGTAGTGGTTTATATGGGGTTAAGTCGCTTGTCTATACTGTGCGACGCGTTAGGAAAGCAGGGCATAGCCGATGATTGGCCTGTAGCCGCAGTAGAAAATGCAACAAGTCCACAACAGCGAGTTATAGAGGGCACTTTAAGCACCATTGGTGGTCTAGTATCTGAAGCGAATGTGAGTGGTCCTACGTTACTTATTTTTGGAAAGGTGATAGAGTCACGACAACTCGTCAATACATCACTTTTACATAATAAGCAGCATGTCTCAGCAATTTAGCAACTATATAAAAATCATTGGCAAGGGCCAAAAAGGTGGGCGTAGTCTTACCCGCCAAGAAGCTTACGAGTCTATGAAGATGGTTTTGTCTAACCAAGTTACCGGCGATCAACGTGGTGCTTTCTTAATGCTATTACGCACGAGAGAAGAAACCCCAGAAGAAGTTATTGGGTTTATAGATGCATGCCGTGAATTACTAGAGCCTGAACTTGCTGAATTAACACCTACATTAGATGTGGGCTGCTATGCCGGTAAGCGCCGCCAGTTACCTTGGTATCTGCTATCGTGCGCGGTGCTGGCTAAAAACAACTATACCGTTATGCTACATGGCGCTCATGAGCCAGGCTCTGGTCGGTTATATGCTAGTAAAGCGTTACCGGCTTTGGGGCTTGTAGAAGTAAATAGCATTGCCGATGCATCTCGCCAAATGCGTGAATTTGGTGCTACCTATCTCGACTTATCGCATTTATTACCAGCGCTTAATACCATCATTAAATTACGTGAAGTGTTTGGCCTGCGCTCATGCGCAAACACCTTGGCGCGTTTACTAAACCCAACGTCGGCTCCTTTTTGTGTACAGGGTGTTTATCACATGCACCTTGACCATAAGCATTGCCGCGTGAATGAAAGTTTTCCCGCGTTCGAAGCGCTGTGCTTTCGAGGTGATGGGGGAGACCCCGAAGTAAACAGTGAGCGAAAAACCGAGCTCTATGTCACGCGCAATGGAAGTACAGAAGAAATCATTCTTCCTGAGTTAACAGCAAAGATGGCTCTTAAAGATACCCAAATGAACGTAAACGATATGCTGGCGGTTTGGCGAGGCGAGGCTTCGCATCTTTACGGTGAACAAGCCATTCACGCTACGCTGGTGAGCTACCTTATTTTACTTGAAGGGTGTGACGTAGAAAAAGCGAATACGCTTGCCACACAAATGTGGGCAAAACGAGATAAAACTACACTTCCATTTGCCCAGCATTAGGCCATTTGTGTCTAATGCTGTTGCCTATTAATCAATTCATTTTCAAATTTCTCCAATAATTAAGTAACTTGTAAATCCTCTGCTATCTTTAGATCAGCCAACTAAAGCAATAACGACTTTGTATCCTCGCTCGCTCTCATAAACGTTATGAGAAGTTTGTGTGAGCGAGATGCTATACCCGAATGTCGAGGAGCACGGGATGTTTTTTAAGAATAAGCAATTGTTAGAAGAAGTAGAACGTTTACGCAAAGATGTTGAATCATTTCACACGGTAGAAAGCGAACTCAGGGCAGAAATGCTTTATGTTGAATTAGACAGAAAC
Source organism: Alteromonas sp. CI.11.F.A3 (assembly GCF_032925565.1). Lineage (NCBI taxonomy): Bacteria > Pseudomonadati > Pseudomonadota > Gammaproteobacteria > Alteromonadales > Alteromonadaceae > Alteromonas > Alteromonas sp. CI.11.F.A3. Next base: position 4,082,374 of record NZ_CP136708.1, on the reverse strand, counting down.
GGCAGAATCAATAGAGTTAACGACAGCTTTTCAGATGCAATAGATTTTTCATCCAATACACTTGATGGAAAAACCATGGATAGTCTCATTCCTCAGGGAGTCATGAGCCAAGCCGCCACGAAAGAGTTTCTTTCTGCTATTAAGCAAGCGCAGCATTGGCATGGTGCGATTAATCTTGCTAATGCGAATGGCGAAGACCGTTGGTTTAGAGGAATATTGCAACCCATCCTTAATGAGAGCGGCGTGGTCGACCGACTCGCCTTGTATATGGCTGAACAAACGAGAAATATTAATCGAAGCCGTGAGATGAAAGACATGCTTGAGGCTTTGCATCGCTCCACTGCGGTAATTGAGTTTGACCTCACAGGTATTATTCTTAAAGCCAACGATAACTTCTTATCTTCTATGGGCTATTCATCAGAGCAAATAGTGGGTAAACACCACAAGATATTTTGCCCCGCAGATGAAGTCGACACGCCAGAATACCGACAATTTTGGAGCGATCTTTCGCAAGGCAAAATGTTTTCAGACCGCTTTAAGCGAGTAGATAGTCGCGGTAATGAAGTGTGGCTAGAGGCATCTTACAACCCAATACGAAACGACAAGGGCATACTGTACAAAGTCGTTAAGTTTGCCACCGTCATAACCGAACAAATGCAGAGAGAGTTTGCTATTTCTGAGGCCGCTAATGTTGCTTTTAATATTTCACAAGGTACGGGAGAGCAAGCCCAGAAAGGTAAAGAGGTTGTGGGTAGTATGGTGCGAATTATGGGTGAGCTTACTTCGCAGATGGGAACGGCGAGCGAGGGTATTCGAGAGCTTGACGAACAGTCGCAAAAAGTGGCCGACTTAGTTAAAAGCATCAGTGGTATTGCCGACCAAACTAACTTATTGGCGCTGAATGCGGCAATTGAAGCCGCCAGAGCGGGGGATCAAGGAAGAGGTTTTGCCGTTGTTGCTGATGAAGTGCGCCAACTTGCATCCAGAACCAGTACAGCCACTGAAGAAATTGTCAGTGTGGTAAATGAAAACAGAAAGCTCACAGAAAATGCGGTGCAACTCATTGAGGCTGGCCAGGAAAAAGCGAGAGAAGCGCTTGAATACTCGACCGAGTCGGGCAAAGTCATGAACGAAATTCAAAATGGATCTTCAGAAGTAGTGAACGCCATTGGTCAATTCACCCAACGGTTGTAAGCCAGAAACTAAAAATAAAGCACTGAGGGAGAACGTGGTGTCTCCCTCGTGTTTTTATTCTTCGTCCCCGCTTTGCAACAAACACCCCTGAGCTGTTCAACAAACACCCCTGAGCTGTGCATCGAACTCTTCTAGTGCAATAAACGCACTGTTATTGTTCAGGTAAAAGAATGATTACCATTTCTATTTTTTGTAAATCCTATAATTTCAGTAGGTTAGGGTTTTGGCACGAACTCTGCTATGTCAAAGGCAGTTACACTGTTAAGCGATACTAAAATAAAAAAGTACATTAAGTACTGGTAGCTACAATTAACACCCAAACAATAAGTTCGCCTGTATTTCATTAACTAATGATTACAGGCTCGGCATCGAAGCCCACCAAGCGCGACGTTTATTCGTCTACGCTGGTGGGTTTTTTTTTGGCTAAAGGAAACATAAATGACCAAGTTTAAAAACGTTTCAATGCTCAAACAAATAAAGAAAAAAATGACAGCTGGAATAACCGCGGCGATAGCCCTTTCCTTTACCTTAGGCGCACCACTTGCTAGCGCACAAAGCGATGTAAAAGTGGGTTGGCCAGAAAAAGAAGAATTAAAATTTGGTTTCATTAAGCTGACCGATATGGCGCCGTTGGCCATCGCTTACGAAAAAGGCTTTTTTGAAGATGAAGGCTTGTATGTAACCTTAGAAGCCCAAGCAAACTGGAAAGTATTACTAGATAGAACCATCGACGGTCAACTTGATGGCGCTCACATGCTGGCAGGGCAACCTCTTGGCGCAACCATTGGTTTTGGTACTGAAGCACACGTTGTGACGGCGTTCAGTATGGATTTAAATGGAAATGGCATCACGGTTTCAAACGAAATATGGGAAAAAATGAAAGCCCATATTCCGGTAGAAGATGGCAAACCGGTGCACCCTATTAAAGCTGACTATTTAAAGCCTGTAGTTGAAGAATACCGTGATGCGGGTAAGCCGTTTAACATGGGTATGGTTTTTCCTGTATCTACACACAACTACGAGCTTAGATACTGGCTTGCTGCTGGTGGTATTCATCCAGGCTACTATGCACCGCACAAAGGTGATAATGCTGGGCAGATAGATGCCGAAGCTTTGCTATCAGTTACCCCTCCTCCTCAAATGCCCGCCACCATGGAAGCCGGCACTATCTATGGATATTGCGTAGGCGAACCTTGGAACCAGCAGGCGGTATTTAAAGGCATTGGTGTTCCGGTTATTACCGATTACGAAATTTGGAAAAACAACCCAGAGAAAGTGTTTGGTGTGAGCCAAGCATGGGCAGAGAAGTACCCGAATACTCACATTCGTGTGGTTAAAGCGTTAATTCGAGCTGCCATGTGGTTAGATGAAAATGACAATGCTAATCGCCCAGAAGCAGTAAAAATCTTAGCCAAAAGCAACTATGTTGGCGCCGATGAAGATGTGTTGGCTAACAGCATGACAGGCACCTTCGAATACGAAAAAGGCGATAAGCGTGAAGTACCAGACTTCAACGTATTCTTCCGCTACAACGCCACTTACCCATTTTACAGTGATGCGATTTGGTATTTAACGCAAATGCGCCGCTGGGGACAAATTTCAGAGCCTAAATCAGACGATTGGTATAAAGAGACTGCACGTAAAGTGTATAAGCCTGAGGTTTACGCCATGGCTGCAAAAGCACTCATTGCTGAAGGAAAAGCAAAAGCGACGGACTTCCCAGCGTTTGCCACTGAAACTGGCTTTAAACCACCTCAATCTGAATTTATCGACGGCGTTACCTACGACGGTAGCAAGCCAAATGCTTATCTCGAGCAGTTTGGTATTGGGCTAAAGGGTGAAACTGTTCTTTAACAGTTTCACAGTCATACACACATAGCGGAGAACAACATGAGTAAGATGGCAAATATATTAAGCTTTTCGCCAGCCAAGTCACCGATGAGCGGTACCATGGGGGCAGTCTATAGTCGAGCGCCCGCTTTATTATTGCCTCTTATTGGCCTTTTGATGTTCCTCGCTATTTGGAATGGTGTGGCAAAAAGTATTGATACCTCGCTCGGGCAATTTCCTGGTCCTGCTCAAGTATGGGAGCAGGCAGGATCACTTATTACTGAGCACAGTGCACAGCGAGAGAAAGCTGATGCGTTTTACACAAGACAAGAAGAGCGCAATGCCGCGCGAGTTGCACAAGACCCAACTTACGAACCAAAAACTCGTGAGTTTACCGGTTCACCCACCTTCTTTGATCAAATATGGACAAGTCTTTACACCGTCATGGTGGGGTTTCTTATTGCCTCAGTGATTGCTGTACCCGTGGGAATTTTATGTGGACTGAGTAAGTCAGCCTATGCGGCCATTAATCCGCTCATTCAGCTGTTTAAACCCGTGTCACCTTTAGCATGGCTACCATTGGTCACTATGGTCGTGAGCGCGCTGTATGTTAGCGACGACCCTATGTTTTCAAAGTCATTTGTAACATCGGCACTCACGGTATCATTATGCTGCCTTTGGCCCACGCTAATTAACACTGCGGTGGGTGTGTCTGCTATTGATAAAGACTTGATTAACGTGAGTAAAGTACTGCGTTTAACGCCCATGTCTCATTTAACAAAAATCATTCTGCCTTCTTCTATTCCTATGATTTTCACAGGGTTGAGATTGTCACTTGGCATCGGCTGGATGGTATTGATTGCCGCAGAAATGCTGGCGCAAAACCCGGGCCTTGGTAAGTTCGTCTGGGATGAGTTTCAAAATGGTAGCTCAGAATCTTTGGCTCGCATCATGGTAGCGGTGCTTACTATAGGCGCTATCGGTTTCATACTAGACAGAATAATGCTGTCGGTTCAACGTGCAGTGAGCTGGGACAAAACCAGCGTATTACGGTAATTAAGGAGAAAGAACATGCAAGCTAAACACTTGGAATTAGAACAAGTAGGCATCGATTTCCCTACACCGAAAGGCCCGTTTACGGCACTGACTGATGTAAACCTTAAAATTGCGAAAGGTGAGTTTGTTTCATTAATCGGTCACTCGGGCTGTGGTAAATCAACCGTTCTTAATATTGTGGCGGGTTTACACCAAGCCACCACAGGCGGAGTTATACTCGATGGTGCTGAAGTAAAAACACCTGGGCCAGAACGTGCAGTTGTTTTCCAGAACCACTCCTTATTGCCTTGGTTAAGCGTTTATAAAAACGTGGAATTGGCGGTAAAGCACACTATGCGTGGCAAGCCTAAAAAAGAAATGCGAGATTGGATAATGCACAATTTAGAGCTTGTGCATATGACCCACGCCCTTGATAAATTACCCAGTGAAATATCTGGGGGTATGAAGCAACGTGTTGGTATCGCTCGGGCCTTAGCGATGGAACCAAAAGTATTACTCATGGATGAGCCCTTTGGGGCGTTAGATGCGTTAACGCGCGCGCACCTGCAAGACTCTTTAATGGAAATTCATGCTGATTTAGGGAATACAGTGATTATGATCACCCATGATGTCGACGAAGCCGTGTTGCTTTCCGATAGAATCGTGATGATGAATAACGGCCCTGCAGCGACGATAGGCGAAATCCTTGATATCGAGCTGCCTAGACCCCGAGACAGACTTAAGCTTGCTGACAACCCTCAGTACAACCACTACCGACATGAAGTACTGACCTTTTTGTATGATAAGCAAAAAAAAATTGAGCCGGTGTCTTCCCATATCAAATCTACTCAAGCTGGAGGTGGTTCTGCAAAGAAAGCGAACAGCAAATCCGACGCAGCTTGAGTTAGGCGTTTAACGCTAATTCAAAGCGCTACAGCATAAGTCGCTAAAACTTATTTAAACCCTTAGGTGCTCATCCCATTTTTAACTGGGAGGGAGCCCCTTAACTAAAAATCGTCAATAAGAACGCTAACCAATAAACGTTAATATCGTTAATAACAAGGGAACGCACATGAATACGCAAGATATAAAACCATCAGCCCAGCTAACAGAAGCACCGACAAATAGATGTAAACCGGTACAGAAGCGCTTTGCAAAAGCAGCACTGACAAGCGCTATGTTGGCATGTTTCAGTGCGCCATCGTTTGCCCAAAGTTGGCACGATGTATTAAGCGAAGCCTCTGCATGGGCAGACTTGAACTTACGTTATGAATCAGTCGACCAAGATAATGCGCTTGATGACGCCAGTGCATTAACGCTTCGTACTCGCTTAGGTTTTAAATCGGGTACGTTAAATGGATTTTCTTTTACCGCAGAAGTGGAAGATAGCCGCATTGTTATGGGGCAAGGCGATTATACAGTAGGCCCTACAGGTTATAACGTAGGTGAGTATTCAGTGATTGCAGACCCTGAAACCACCGAAGTGGATCAAGCTTTTATTCAGTACAAAAATGAAAAGCTAACACTCAAAGGGGGCAGACAAGTGATCGCCCTCGATAATCACAGGTTTGTAGGACATGTGGGGTGGCGTCAAGATAGGCAGACCTTCGATGGTGTAACTGCTACCTATGCGCTTAACGAGAAAGTGAATTTCTTTTATGGATACCTTACCCAGCGAAATCGAATTTTTGCACAAGCCGCTGATTTTGATTCAAAAGATCATTTATTCAACGCGAGCTTCAAAACCGCGGTAGGAAAATTTACCGCTTATGGTTATTTATTAGAAATTGATAATGACACCGACAATGCGCTTGATACCTACGGTATTCGCTACAACGGAAGCATGAAAGGTGAGACAGTGAATTGGGCATACGGCGCTGAATTTGCTACGCAAAGCAGTGAGTCAGGCTCTGGTGAAACCGCTACCGACTATGATGCTAGCTACATTAATGCAAACCTTGCGGCTACCTTTTCAGGTATTACCGCAAAGATTGATTATGAGTTGTTAGGCTCTGACGATGGTGCATATGGTTTTGCAACGCCACTGGCCACCCTGCATAAATTTAACGGGTGGACAGATCAATTCTTAGGTACACCTGCACAAGGTCTTCAAGATGTTACTTTCTCTTTATCCGGAAAATTAGCTGGAGGTAAATGGTTGCTGGCCTATCATGATTTTAGTGCCGATGAAGCCACAGCGGAGGTAGATGATTTAGGTAGCGAAATTAACGTACAGTACGTGACTAAAGTGGTGGATAAGGTCACCCTTGCGGTGAAGTATGGTAGCTACTCAGCTGGTGATATCAAAGTAGACGCCAATAAGTTATGGGTGTGGGCAAGTACGCGTTTTTAATCATGCTTGAAGGGCGTTTGATGACGTTTTTTTAAAAAGCGACATCAACTAAGCGCCACCAGCAGGGCCGACAAAACAAATTTACCAACAGACACACCAACGGGCCCATACAAAAGACTTATAAAAAAGGTGCTGGAGAATAGACTCTCTAGCACTTTTTTTGTCGCTTATGAACGCGAAGGTCGAAGCGTTTAAGAGGTTTAACCGCTTTAGCTTTTTGCTGGAAGCAGCCACTTGTTCTGTACCGCGGTATCTAATTGACGCGTCACATAATCCCATAATTTAGGTGCACAATGCTTCAAGTGTAAGTTACGCTTTTCTATCTTATCTCTGGTAACAGCATGTTTATTCCAACTACCACCTTGATTTTGCATGTTTTGAAACACAGGAAGCACTCGGTCCATTGCCTTGGCAAACTCGGCATCAGGGGTCTTTGCTTCTTCAAACTCTACCCATAGTGATAATAATTCTTCGGCATAGGAACTGGGCAGTAAGCCAAAAATACGCTTTGCCGCATCAAGCTCTTTTTCTGCTTGCGCGTCGTGTTCTGCGGCGTCGTTGAAGGCAAACAAATCGCCTGCATCAATTTCCACTACATCATGAATCAAAATCATACGAATCACCCGAGCGACATCAATAGGTTTCTCGGAATAATGTGCCAATGTACTGGCCATGAGGGCAACGTGCCAACTGTGCTCAGCGGAGTTTTCTTGGCGATCGCCATCGCAAGGCAAGGTTATTTGGCGTTTAATACTTTTTAGCTTGTCTAATTCGCAAATAAAGGCACTGAAATCTTCCGGTAAAAATGACATGAATAGCTCCGGCTTTTTTACGGATTGAAAAAATGAAAATGGGCCTTAGCGTTAACCACTATGGCCCATTCAATCATGTGCTGAAGTAGAAATGTTGCAGCCTACTTCAATTATGTAAGTAACTATTTTTGCTCAGATAACCAAACAATCAAATCAGCAATATCGTCAAAGGTCATTTCAGCAGTAAACTTAGGCTGATATTTACCATTAATCACAAAACTTGGTACACCTGAAAGGTAGTCTCGGTTCTTATCGATAAGCTGCTGGTTCTTACGAATCATATTGTTTACGCCAAAGCTGGTGGCTAACTTATCAAACTCAGCGCCATCAACACCGTTTACCACAAAGATGTTACGCAAATCTTTAAGGTTGGTAATGGTTGCGCGTTGCTTATGAATGTAGTTGAAGATAGCGGTGTTCATTGCATCTTCTTGTTTCATTGCACGGGCAATTAACATGGCATGCGTCGCGGCATCTTGAACGTCAGGGCCGGTAAAGCGCATAAAGTTAACATGCACCTTTTCAAACTTAGTGTTCTCGCCTTTCTTCTCTTTAATTTGTTTTACGATTGGCTCAAATTGGAAGCAATGTGGGCACCAGAAAGAGAAGTATTCTGTGATAACTGGCTTTATAGTCGCTTCTTCATCTAATACCGTGTAATGGGTACCTTCTTTCCATTTAGCTGTACCTTCTTGGGCACATGCGGTTAATGGCAAAAGCATTGCCATTACAAACAATACTGCAAACTTCTTCATGTAATTGAATCCTTTGATTTCAAATCTATCTATCAATGCTGAGGTTACCACAGGCTTTTATTGGGCACTAGTTTACGCGACAAGCGAGCGGAAAAATGCAACGAATGGATGATATCTGAGAGGAAAGTTTCGCTTCTTCGTGCCGAAGAAGCGAATAAAGTGTCACTATTTGAGTTTAAAAAGTGACGGAATAGGTATTACTAGTAGCTGTAGCTCACCGATAGCAATGCACGTCGTTCTTGTCCTGCATAGCCCACGATATCCTCGTAGTCAGTATCAAAAAGGTTATTCACTTTTAATGATAATGCCCACTTTTCAGAAACTTGATAGCCAAGGTTAACTGACGCTAGGATATAAGCTGACAACCCTAAGGTTTCTGCATTAGCAGGGTAGGGAGGGAAGTAAGTATCGTAATGGGTGCCGGTATAGGCCAATTTTGCATAAAGGCTAAATTTCTCGGTACCTAAATCAGACAATACCGACAATGCGCCTTGATGACGTGCACGGCGAAGCTCTGTGCTGGCAATGCCAAAACTGGTTTGGTCAGCGTCTAAATAGCTATAAGACGCCGACACCTTCGCTAAATCGCTAAGCCAAGTTACTTCAACGTCTACGCCATCACGGCTACTTTCACCATCTACATTGGCAGCGGTGTACACGCCTTGGGTGGCGTCATAAACGAAGCCATTAATTTCGTCTTCAAGTTGGGCGCTATAAGCACTCATTTGTGCGGTAACCGAATTCCAATTTGCTTTTACGCCAACTTCCCACTCTTCACTCTCTTCGGGCGTTAAGTCTGGGTTACCAATAAAGCTATCTGGGAAATAGCCAAATCTCTCAGTAAAGGTTGGGGTTTTAATCGCCTTACCGTAGCTTGAAAATAGCGCATAGGTTTTTGATACTTGCCACGTTAGGCCTGCGCGATAACTAACGGCGTCATCAAATTCACTGTTGTTGTCGAACCGTGCGCTTAAAGTCGCAAAAACGTTATCAACGAGGTCACCAGTGGCTTCACCAAATAAGCTGGTCGTATTGTCGTGCTGTTTTTGATTCGGATCGCCAAATACAACAGGGCCACGTTGTTCAAACAAACGTTGTAAGTATTCAGCACCACCCGCTACTTGCCAGTTATCAAATTGGTAAAAGCTTGTCCAATTTAGGGCTAAGCGCTCACCCGTGGTACCACCTGCATCGGCACCTGATGTGGTATTGTCATTGTCGTCTTTTCGGTAATCGAAAGACACGGTAGACGCATAGGCCGATGCATCTGGCGCGTAGCGCCAAGCTAGTTTAGTACTAAGTTGGCTACCCTCAGTCACATTGTCGGCATCAGCTGGCAGGCCAGTCGTTACATAATCAGTACCATCGTAATCATTTTCGTATTGGGTGCTGCGAAATTTCGCACTTAACGTGTGTGCATCAGCCATTGCGTAATCAACGTTGATGCCTGCGGTCATGTTGTCATAACCGTCATCTTCATTACCCACGCGGGAAATGTTATCGCCATCTGTTTTTAGGTAATTGGCATAGGTGCGTACAGCCACATCGCCATTTTGCGTGGCGGCATTAATGCTGCCTTGGTAAGTACCTTGTGTGCCTATTCCCGCACTTAAATTAATGCTTGGTTTTGCACTGGCTCCTTCACCTGCTTTGGTGGTGATACTCAATACACCACCAATTGCACCACTGCCCCATAAGGCACTTTGCGGGCCACGTAGTAGCTCTATACGTACCACGTTAGCCGAGGTTAAGTGGGCCAAGTCTATCAAGCTTCCTTGGCCAATATCGTTAGACACCACGCCATCAATAAGCACGAGTAAGTGGTTACTTTCGCTGCCTCGAACACGAACTTCGGTAAGGCCGCCTGGGCTACCAGATTGGGAAAGGCTTACGCCAGGTAGGCCACGAATTAAATCGGTAAGTTGTACAGCGCCAGAGGCTTGAATATCTTGCTCGGTTAATACGCTTACCGATGCAGGCAGCTTAGCTATTTGTACAGGTAAACGGGTGCCAGTAACGGTAAGTGTTTCTATGGTATCAGGAGTTTGCGCTAAAACAGGTGCAGACAGCAGTGTTGCCACGGCAGCGTAAACTGCAGTGCAGGTAAAGTGTGTTTGAAATTTCATTGTATTTCTCGCTATGTACTCCGCCCGAGTACAAGGGTGAATGTAAGCAGAATAACTGCCGTGAAGCTAGGCCGGTATCCGGGCTCACTCACCAATACTGTGTATGGTTTCTCTGCCTTCCCATGTCGCGACATTAATAGCGATGACACAGTGGCGTGTTAAGGAGAATGTGTGTGTTCACACTGAGTTTACCGTTGCGGGGGCAGCATCAGATTTCACTGATTTCCCGTTTAACCCATAGATGGGCACCTAAGCGCGAAGGAGTATAGCTTAAGTGCCTAATAAATAGCGAGTGTGTTCAGGTTTAGCGGGCTAATATCCGAGCTTCAAGGGCGCTTCTTGCATGGCAGAGAGTTGCTCTTTTAGCGCAAGAATTTGACCTTCCCAGTATTTATCGTCGGCAAACCATGGAAAGGCGCGAGGGAAGGCTGGATCTTCCCAGCGGCGAGACAGCCATGCCATATAGTGCACCATACGCATGGCGCGAAGGGGTTCTATTAACGCAAGTTGATTAGTATTAAATGGCTGAAATTCTTCATAGGCTTCAATCAACGTATCAAGTTGCAATAGTTGTTGCTGTCTGTCGCCACTTAACATCATCCATAAATCTTGGATAGCAGGGCCCATCCGACAATCATCTAAATCAACAAAGGTAGGACCATCTCGCCATAGAATATTTCCAGGATGGCAATCGCCGTGCAATCGAATAATGTCGGTGGCTTTATAAGCAGAGGAAGCGGCACTGATAACAGGGTTCAAAATAGCAAAGAAGGCTGTTTTGAGATGATCTGGAAGCAAGGTGCTGTTCTCAAGAACCTGACGAGGTTCATCTAAATAGCTTTGGGTATCGATATCTGGGCGCTGTTTAAAGGTTTTCGATTGAGATACGCGGTGAATACGGCCAATAAAGCGGCCCATCCATTCCAGCTGATCTAAGTTATCGTTCTCAAACTGGCGCCCACCCACAGAAGGAAAAACCGTAAAGCGATAATCGCCATGGTGGTGAAGGGTTTTTCCGTTTAGCGCTAAGGGCGCAACAATCGGAATTTCGTTATCAGCAAGTTCTTGGGCGAAGCTGTGTTCTTCCAAAATTTGCGCGTCTGTCCAACGGGCAGGGCGATAAAACTTAACCACGTAACGTTTATTATCATCGGCTTGAAATTGGTAAACCCGGTTCTCATAACTATTGAGAGCGAGTAAGCCGCTTTGAAGAAAAATGCCCTGAGTTTCCAGGGCATCTAATATAGTGTCTGGATCTAATCCAGAAAACGAAAAGTCTTTCATCGATAAAGGAATTTGGTTGGCTCATTAACCGTAACGTTTTCACCTGAATCGGTGGTAGTGGTAACGGTGAATTGAATGTCTGTTACCACATCTTCCAGATTATACGGGTCGGTTGCAACCGAAATCGGTGTGCTATAAACCTCACCACCTTGCACAGTCACTTCTTTATTGCCAATAAAGGTGTATTCAGGCAGCCCTTGTACCGAAATGGTATAGGTATGAGTTTGCTGAGATTTGTTTAATACTTTAACGGTATAAACGTTCTCAATTAACCCTTCATTCGTTTCACGGTATAACGAGTTACGGTCGCGAATAATATCAATTTCTAAGGGCACGCGGGTTACAATGTCGGCAACCAATAATCCTGTCATGACAATAAGCACGATAAGGTAGCCAATTAGCTTAGGCCGCACGATGTGTGTTTTACCCCCCGCTAGCTCTTCTTCCGACGTAAAGCTTATAAGCCCTTTGGGGTAACCCATTTTATCCATTACGCCGTTACAGGCATCTACGCACGCACCGCAGTTAATGCATTCATATTGCAAACCGTTTCGAATATCGATGCCGGTGGGGCAAACCTGCACACAGAGGTTACAGTCAATACAGTCACCCAGGCCTTTTTCATGCACCTGTTCATGGCTAAGCTTACGAGGACGAGGGCCTCGCTGTTCGCCTCGTTTGGCATCGTAAGAGACGGTAAAGGTGTCTTTGTCGAACATGGCCGATTGAAAACGGGCATAAGGGCAAATATGGGTACACATGATTTCTCGCATGTAACCCGCATTGGCATATGTGCACACTGCAAAAAAGACCACTGAAAACGCGGCCCAGAAGCCTGTGTTAAAGGTGAAAAAATCAACAAAGAGTGCGCCGATTGGGGTGAAATACCCCACAAAGGTGAGTGCGGTAAGTAGGGCAACCGCCACCCAAGCCGTATGTTTGAGGGTTTTGCGAATAAACTTATCCGCATCCATGTTTCGTGCGTCTAGCTTAATACGTTTATTTCTAGGGCCTTCTATCTTCTCTTCAAACCAAGTGTAGATATACACCCAGGTAGTTTGAGGGCACATGAAGCCGCACCACACCCTACCTGCAAAGGTCGTCACGAAAAACAGCGCGAATGCGCCCACGATGAAGATATAGGCAAGCAAGGTTAAATCTTGCGGCCATAAGGTTAACCCAAAGATAGAGAAGCGCTGCTCGACAATATCGAGTAGCACTGCCTGCTGGCCATTAAATCTTATCCAAGGAATAGCGGCAAAGATGGCGAGAAAAAACAAACCGAAAAAACGTCTGAATGTTTCAAGAGGGCCTTTAACCGCACGAACATAAATACGACTACGCGAGTCGTATCGCTTCCCTTCAGTGGTTGATGCTGGTTTATGCACCTTAACTGGAGTAACGTTTTTAACCGGAATTTGTTCGTTCATTTTTTCAAAACCTTAGCCAACTTCTTGTATTGCGCGGCGCATTATAACAGCTGAAAATTCAGCGTGTTTAACATAGATCAATGATAGGGCTAATGATCAGCTTTATTTATCTTTCAGTCAATACTGAAAGTTCAGAAATTAGATTTTATCAATCTATCTTTACTTAATGCTAGTTGACTACTATGGCGATAATAGTTTTTAATACCGAATGAAAATTATACAAGTAATTATCCTTTTGATTTTTTTGACGAAAATGTTTGTTGAAAATAATTAACGATAGCTGCGTTGTTTGAATTAAGTATAGTAGTGGAATAATTTTAAATGCTTCGTTTCTTTGTAATCTGTGCCGAAATTGTATTATTGGTGATTGTGCTACGATCGCCTTTTGTTCAATACTTTTTTTCAGATATACAAAGTACCATCTCAGGTTGGTTTGTTTCTATTTCTGAGTTACCTGAACAAAGAGAGCTAGATGCGTTAAAAGATCAAGCGGCGGCGCAGCTTGCGCCTTTAAAAGAATTCGAAGCAAACTACCTTCGAAGAATTCTGGCAAGTCGTTCAACGGTCATGCGCTTTCATATCGCATATTGCGAAACCACCGATATAAACCCAAATTTTAGCCGCGGCAAGCGCCAGCAGTTGTGCGTAATGATAGAACAATCTAAGCTACTGCAGCCCGATAAATAGCTACTGCAGCCCGATAAATAGCTACTGGAGCCCGATAAATAATTGGCGCTAAAGGTGTTGTTTCTTGTATTAGTCTCTTCTTCGTTTCTGTCGTCGTACCTTCCAATCCTTTCCCACTATTACCCTGTATATAGATAAAGCCATTCATTCTACGTTCAGCTACCTGTGCTATTATTGAGCATATAGTTGTGATAAAAGTAGTAACATTGCTATAAGTTGAAGCCATGCTTCACTAAGCGCCGTTACCCGCTTACTCAGTTTTTTGTCGCTGACTAATACCGGGTTTTTAGAAACGAGGTAGGGGGTTACATGAAAATAGCTAAGTTAACGAGTGTATCTGCGCTCTTGCTCGCCAGCGTGGGTATGTCTGGTGTACTGCAAGCGGCACAGGTTGAAGTAACCTGGGAAGAACCAAAGTCTTACCGAGATGTTAAGCCATCGAATGAATCTCGAACTCGCTTTAGAGAACGCACTTTTAAAGAGCTCGATGAGTTTTTTACTGAATTAGCAGAAAAGCTTCCTGACGATCAAAAACTGTCAATTACCGTTACTGATTTGGATTTAGCCGGTCAGGTGTGGCCTGCATCTTTTGTTGGTATGGGGCAGTCTGCTACGGATGTCAGGATCATTAAAGAAATAGACATTCCTAGAATGTCATTCTCATATGTACTTACAGGCGGTGACAGCACAGTGCTTAAGAGCGAAGAGGTTAAGATTAAAGATATGATGTTCATGAATACCGTTAATCGTAGGTTACCCAGCGATAATCTGGTTTACGAAAAGAACATGATTGAAGATTGGTTTAACGATACGTTTGCAGAAAGCCTTGTTGCTAATAAGTAGTTACGTTTAGCGACCAGCTGTTATTTGCTATATCAATATGAATAAAAAACCGCCTATACAGGCGGTTTTTTAGTTTTATCTGCTTGATTAAATGTAATCAAACTCACTGCCGGATACGGCCAACGTGCTTTCATAGCCTGCTGAATACGCTTGTTTATGCGCATTGCGACGAGGCAATATACGCTGCATGTAGAAATCACGGGTTTTCTGCTTAGAAGAAGCTAGCACAGCATTATCTGTACTCGCCGCTTTATCTGCCATGCTGTACCACAGCACACCAATTAGCGAGTAGGCAGAATAGGCTAAGTAATCTGCTGCCGCCGCCGCTGCTGTAGTGCCATCCATACCTAGGCAGTCAGCCGATGATGCGCGCCAATCGTCAAGTAAGCCTTGCGCCAGTCCTTTACTTTCAGCATCGCTAATATCAGCAACTAGCTCAGCAAACGCCTGATAAGTAGCTTCCATCATTTGCCCGCCATCACGGGTTAATTTACGGCCAATTAAGTCTAATGCCTGAATACCGTTGGTGCCTTCATACAACATGGCGATACGAACATCACGCATCAATTGCTCCATGCCCCACTCACGGATAAATCCATGACCACCAAAAACTTGCACCCCGATACTGGTAGTTTCAAGGCCCATATCTGTCATGTAGGCTTTGCAGATTGGCGTAAGAAACTGCAGCACTTTATCTGCATTTTCTTTTTCTTCGTCAGTGCCTAATTTTTCGATATCCATGTACTTTGCGTATAGCAAAGACAGTGCGCGGCTACCTTCAATTTGTGATTTTTGCGTAAGTAGCATTCGGGCTACATCAGGCTGAAATACAATAGGGTCGGCTTTGCCTTCAGGGTTTTGAATACCTTGCGGCGCACGAGATTGAACGCGCTCACGGGCATACGTTAACGCACCTTGGTAAGAAGCTTCTGCAGCTCCTAGGCCTTGTAAACCCACTTGGAAACGAGCGTCGTTCATCATGGTGAACATGCAGGCTAAGCCTTGGTTTTCTTCACCCACTAACCAGCCTGTCGCGTCGTCAAAGTTCATCACACAGGTTGGGCTCGCCTTGATACCCATCTTGTGTTCAATACTGCCCACAGATAGAGAGTTTGCAGTGCTTGGTTCGTTATTTTCATCAAGCATTAGTTTAGGCACTAGAAACAAGCTAATGCCTTTTACGCCCTTAGGCGCATCGGGTAAGCGAGCGAGTACCAAGTGAATAACATTGCTGCTCCAATCTTGGTCACCGGCGGTAATAAATATTTTATTACCGGTAATTTTATAACTACCGTCGTCTTGAGGTTCAGCTTTGGAGCTAAGTAAACTAAGATCGGTGCCCGCGTGAGGTTCGGTTAAGTTCATTGTACCTGTCCACTCACCGCTGATGAGTTTAGCGAGATACTTGTCTTTTAATTCCTTGCTAGCATGCTTAGTCACAGCAAGCGTTGCGCTTTCTGTTAGCATGGTGGTCAAACGCCAGCTTAGGTTTGCGGCATTTAGCATTTCATGTACAGGCACCGCCATGGTGTAAGGCAACTCCTGCCCATCGTATTCAGCCGTACCTAACATGGCGTTCCAGCCATTTGCTACATACTCTTGATATGCGTCGGCAAAGCCTTTCGGTGTGGTGATTTTTCCGTCTTCCAGCTTACAGCCTTCTTCATCACCTTCACGGTTTAATGGTGCTACAACGTCAATGGCGAATTTAGCGCCTTGCGAAATAATTTCGTTGGCCAGTTCGCTATCAAAATCGCTGATACCCAATTTTTCATAGTGGGCATCTAGGCCTAACCAGTCCTTAAGTAAGAACTGAAAATCGGTAGTAGGGGCGTGGTACAGAGGCATAGAAGACTCCCTTTTCAAACAAGTGTTTTAATTTTGCCACATTATAGACACAAAAAGCATAGACAGAGTAGCCCGTTAAGGGAAAGTTAATGAAAAATAATATGGCTGTATTTGCACAACAACTGTTCAATCCCTTTAAATTTAAACCACAGGGGCATCATAATCTGTGGCAAAGCTTGCTTTTCAATAGCTCGCTGGCATCCTATAACTATAGTTAATTCCATGTATTAAGAAGTAGAGAACTCATGAACCACGGGCAATCAGTTTGTGTCGTTACCGGCGGAAGTTTAGGAATAGGTTTAGCGGTTTGTAATACCTTTAGTGAAAATGACTACCGAGTGATAAACCTGGATGTAAGAGATTTTGACGACACACCAACTAACGCTGAATGGGTGGCTTGTGATGTCAGTAACGTGGAACAAGTGCGACATGCTATCGATAATATTGCCGTAAAATATGGTCGTATAGATGCATTGGTGTGTAACGCAGGTATGCACGTGTCGGCAACCATTGAAGATACCGATGAAGCACTACTCGATAAGATAATGAGCCTAAACATTAAAGGCGCATATGGGGCAATTAAAGCGTCACTACCTACTATGAAAGTTCAAAAAAGTGGGGCTATTGTGGTGATGGGATCCGATCAGTGTTTTGTCGGTAAGCAGAACTCTTTTGCCTATGGTTTAACAAAGTCTGCCTTGGCGTCTATAGCTAAAACCACGGCACTGGATTATGCCCCCTTTAATATTAGAGCTAATGCGGTATGCCCGGGGACGATTGAAACGCCCTTGTTTCACCACGCTATCGATAAATATGTAGCAGCATCAGGGGCCGATAAAACCGCAGTTGTAGCCCAAGAGGCCGCTGAGCAACCTATTGGTCGTATTGGCCAGCCCGAAGATGTGTCTGAACTGGTGTATTTTCTTTGCAGTGATAAAGCGACCTTTATTACCGGAAGCTTACACGCTGTCGACGGCGGTTATACCGCCAAGTGAATATCGTCGATGGTCATCTACATTTTTTTGCCCTTGAGGCGGGTGATTACCACTGGCTTAAGCCGCAAAATCCGCCGTATTGGCACGACAAGCAAGCCATTGCATCATCATGTGATGAAAGAAGCTTAACACTTTCTAGCGGTCACACTCTTGCAGGCTACGTGCATGTTGAAGCAGGGTTCGACAATGAACGTCCTTGGCGTGAGATCCGGTATTTAGAACAACGAGCCCAACTGCCGTTTAAAAGCGTTGCCAGTATCGATTTATGTAGTGAACGGACCTTGTCTGATATTCAAACATTGGCAGGGTTTTCTTCAGTCGCGGGGCTTCGCCATATTTTAGATGAACAAGCCGACTTTATATTAACCCACCCTAAAACAAAACATGCGCTTAAGCGTAGTAGCGAATATGGATTGTCTTTCGATGCCCAACTGGATGTGGGTGACGGCGAGGCGGTAAGAGCGTTATTAAAGTTATTAGAGGCATTGCCCGCACTTTCAGTCATTATTAATCACGCAGGTTCAGCGCTGTTAGGTTCTGCTGTTACCGCTACCTACATTAAGCAGTGGCGAATTAATATGAACGCACTCGCTCAGTGTTCTCAGGTGGCTGTAAAACTCTCAGGGTGGGAAATGCAGTGCAGAGACTGGCATTGGCGCAGTGCGCAAAATATTGTCATGGAAACGGTAGCTATATTTGGCGTGTCGCGAGTAATGTTAGCAAGCAATTTTCCACTTTCTAACTGGCGCCACAGTTATCAAGCGCTTTGGCTGCAATATGAAAAAATGCTGGCGCAGTTTACCTTTGACGAGAAATGCAGCGTGTTGGCAAACAATACCGCTCGTTGGTATGGCCTAGATATCTAAACGACTAATGCCAGCCACTATTTTAAGCGATAGTGCTACGTCGCTAGCTTGCAGCCAAGAGCTTACACTCAAGAGCGGGCACCCAAGGGCTTGCACCTCTATATCGCTTTTTAGTCTATAAGTTGATGGTGGGCGGCCACTGTCTGGCTTTCAATATGAATAAAGCTAAACTCTGCGCTTTGCTGTTTTTTCAATATAGTGAGGAATGCACGAAGCTCATCCACAAAGCGCTCTGCTTTATCTGGCATTATCGCGCACCACACACACAGTGACTTCTCGGTAATTAAATTAGCGTCGTAACGAGGTTTGAATTCGCACGCATCTTCGCGCCAAGACCCTTCACAATCAAAGTGCGTGCATCCACCATAATAGGTGGATAAATATTCGTTTAACGCTTCTTTTACTGGTTCGTATGCGTGTGTGCCTGGTGTCAATATAATGGTAAATTTTGTGCGCTTATTCATTTGTTCTTCGCAAATAGTAAGGCCATTAACAGCACCGCTATTAAGGCTAGGTTAACCGTATTTTCAGATGACATTAGCGAGAATATATCGTAGATACCCCACGTTGAATCATGCTTCACAGATTGTGATGCGGCGACAAAGTTGTTGGTAATATCCACCAAAGAAATACCCCCAATTAGCATGAGTATTACTTCAATCGATTTATTTATAGCACGATTAAGTTGGTTCTCGTAACTTGATATGGCGTTGTTAATATAGGCTGCCCTATCAAGCAAACTCTCTTCTACGGCATTAATTTCCCATGCATCTATGAGTGCGTTCGCGAGTGGCTTTCGACTTCCTTGCAGTCCTCGAAGCGAATCACAAAACTCCAATCGAATATACTCTAGGGTTCTAATTGAAACCATGCGCTGGATCAACTTTTCAAGGGCTTTTCTGCGCCGCCCCGTCGACAGAGCTTTAAGCGATTGCAGCTGATGGTACGCGTTGCTCATCGATTGTTGATAGGCATACAACATCGCATTGTAATGCTGAAGCAAAAACAGAACCCGCCGGTTATCCAACGACAGTAAAATATCATTGTTTAAAAATAGGCAATTTCCCGAACGGAAGAAAGCCTCATCGTTCTCGTAGTTGGTAGGCGGACATTCATGAATAATTGAGAACACCTGTTTGGCTTCTGCGTCAGATTCTGGAACGCGAGTAATATAACAACGTCCAGTCCACAATACCGCGTCACTGTCGGTGAGTTCAGAGGTCAATAATTTACAGCGTTTACTTAGTGTATCAAAGGTGGTGTTTAGCAAGTTGATCATTACACCTCCTGCCGCTTGTAAAATTAAAGACAGGCTTTGTTCAATATCTCTGTTTTCAATCTTTTGCCAACATAGAGTGAGTTGTTCCTGAGATGCGGGTGCCAATGTCGCTTGTAAGGTAGCAATGCCTGTTTGATATAAGCGTAAATTTAAACCTTGAAGCTTAAGGCCTATTTCTTCTAGGGTTGAAAATGCATGTTGAAAAGCTGGACTTTCATGATCGACTTCAAGTTTTACTAATGGGGTAAACATGGGGCTTAATAAGTCAGAATCGGTAGATACATAGCCCATGTCCAGTTTACTTTCTTGATTAAGTACCCAATCTTGGCTGTGCATGACTTCTTCAACTTTGCTGGTTAAAGACGGCGTAAGCGCACTGAATTTACGGGTTAACGCGATAGGCGTATACGTAACAATAGAGACGGGCGGTGAGCACAATAAAGCCGATGAGGAAGCCGAGGCTGACATACTTCTTCTTATCCTTGAAAACAGGCGGGGCAAAAATCATTGCCCCAATCTAAGCGTTTCGTTATTTAAGTTCTGTTACTGTCATATGAGGCGAGCGGTAAACAATCTCGTCATTTAAATCGATACCTAATCCAGGAGTGTCTGGCGCTTCAATAAAGCCATTTACAGGTTGTGGGTCTTGTAAACAAAGCTCACGATTCCAGTCTTTAATGGCATAAGTGTGATGTTCGTGAATTAAGAAGTTAGGTATTGCGGTTTCCAAGTGCAAACTGGCTGCTGTCGCCACAGGTCCGCCACAGACATGTGCTTGAATGCGCACGTCATAGATGTCGGCATAATCACATACTTTTTTCGCTTCAGTAAATCCGCCACACAAGCCTACGTCAGGCTGCAGTACATCAATAGATTGGTCTTCTAAATAAGGGCGCACGTCCCAGCGATGATATAAGCGTTCACCACCAGCAATCGGTACGTTTACATTTTTAGCCACTTTATCGTGTAGTTTTGAATTTAGGTAATTCACAGGCTCTTCGTAATACAAGCAGCCAATTTCTTCAACAATGTCGCCAAGCTGTATGGCGGTAGATGCCCCTAACAAGCTGTGGCACTCAAAAATAATATCGCCGTCTTCACCCATGGTGTCGCGTATAGCTTGTAAGCGAGCTTTAAATAACTTTAATTCTGGCTTAGAGAAAAGTTTAGTGCGATCGAAATGCGTCACGCCATCTTTATCGTAAACAATAGGGTCTACTTTTACCGCATCGTAGCCGTCTTTTAATGCTTTTTCGGTAGCACGAGCATAATCTGCAGGGTCGTTAAGCTTGGTGACTTCTTTATCCCAATCGAACTGCAATTGGCTAGCATAGCTGCGTAGTTTGCCATTGGTTTTTCCGCCCAATAGTTCGTACACAGGCAAGCCTAGGGCTCTGCCTTTAATGTCCCAAAGTGCAGTATCAATGGCACTCATTGCTGCATAAATAACAGGTCCGCCACCTAAGCCCCAAAAACCTTCACGTAGCATACGCGACCACAATAATTCGGTGTGGAATGGGTTGAAGCCAATTAACATGGCTTCGGCAATTTCTTTGATCATGTGCGCTGCAGCACTATGACCCCAATCGTAAGCCAAGCCCGCTTCACCCACACCAGTGATACCTTCATCCGTATACACACGCACAAAAACAGGGTTCCATGCTGGGCGCTTAGGGCATTCAATATCAAATATTTCTACTTTGGTTACTTTCATTTATGGCTCTCTACTGTCTGTTTGGCGTCGCCACAAGCTGCACTGGCAGCGACCTTAAATTGGATTATTCGCAAAAGCCTGGATCGAGCTTGTAAGCTTTTCTTAGCATGGCGGGCCACGCTTTCTGGCCGCCGGTTTCACCACTGTGAACTACGCTGGCTTGCTGATAAATACCGTCGATAATAGGCTGTGGTATATCAATAACCTCTTCATTCGACTGCATGAGTGCCAGCTGAATTTCACAGGCCCTTTGTAAATCATAAAAGCGCATGAACGCATCGCCTACGGTGGGGCCTACTGTTAGCCCTCCATGATTAGGCAATAGCATATGATTGGTATCGCCCAAATCATCTTGTAGGCTTTTCTTTTCACTATCGTTCACTGCTAAGCCTTCGTAACTATGGTAAGACAGCGAGGGGAGTGAAAATAAAGAATACTGGCTCCAAGGCTTTAAACCGCCTTTTACCGATGCCACTGAAATGGTGGCGAGTGTGTGCAAATGAATAACACAGAGTGCATCGTGACGAACTTCGTGAATGGCACTATGGATAGTAAATCCAGCTGGGTTTATTTGATAAGGTGAGTCATCAAGAATGTTACCTTCAAGGTCTACTTTGACAAGGTTAGACGCTGTCACTTCGTCAAACCCTAAACCAAAGGCGTTAACTAAGTAATGGTCGGTACCGGGGACTTTCGCCGAAATATGCGTATAGATAAGGTCGCCCCAACGCATATCAGCAACCAGTCGATAGCATGCAGCTAAATCGACGCGGGTTTGCCATTCTATTTCAGACACTTTGCCTTTAAGGCTAAGAGGAGCTAATGAATACACGGCCTGTCTCCTAAATATCGTAGGCTAAACATGAAGATAATGATGGCTTAATGCCTTCTGATATCAGCGGGTAGTCAAATTACCAAAGCAAGGGCATTGGCACAACTACTCACACATTATTCTTGCTGGGACTGGCTCACTTCAATTTTATTAAAGCTATCGCGAAACGCAATAAGGTCATCAGGAAAGCGAAGTTCGATATGAGTGAGTAAAAAGGGATCGGCTTGTACTAATTCAATCACTTCTAGTTTTGCCCATGGCGGCGCATCAAACACATCTGGCAAGTGTTCTACCCCTGCGTTTAATGTACACTCAAATAGCGCAAGACCGTTTTGTGTAACGGCCAGTTTTTCACCGACCTCGACATTGAAACCTGTTTCTTCCCATGTTTCTCGGTGGGCTGCGCAAACTAATGATTCGCCATCTTTTTTTCCACCACCGGGAAAATCTAAACGATTTGAAAGGCGATGTTTAATCAAAAGCGCTTTGCTTTGCACCTTAATGATGCATGCTGCGGCACTTTGAGTATGCTCATCGTTATTCGTGCTTCGGCAAAAAGGCGCTTCAGGCACCGTCTTTGTACATCCAAAAAGCGTTAAAACTACCAAAATGGATGATAAGCGAAAATTGATACTCATTAGTTTGGGTAAAATACTATTCAGAAAAAATTAATAATAATAAAAACGTAGATAAAGGTTTTGGTTTGAACGCGACCCTGAATCTCGTTAATGCACCAACTTGGTTACTTTATCACGTGGTGCATATTTACCAATAGGAAAGGTTATGTCTTCACGCAAATTACTATCTCCATTACTAATAGGGGCTTTATTGTTAGCGGCTGTGGTTGTCTATTTAAACTTGCCTGCAGAAGAAGAGGTGAAAAAAGGCGGTCCTTTAGCCACAACAGTGAAAACCATATTGGTAGAGCAAGGCGCAATGGCGATTACTATTGAAGCCCTTGGCACTGCCAGAGCGAATGAATCGATAGCGGTCACTGCACAAGTTACCGAAACCGTACGCTCAGTTAACTTCGAAGATGGCGATAGTGTGAAAGCTGGCCAAGTGCTTATTCAGCTAAACAACAATGAAGAGTTGGCTCGGGTTGCTGAATTGCGCGCCAATATTGATGAAGCAAAGCGTCAATACACCCGTATTTTTAATTTGCGTGAATCTAGCGCCGCATCTGAGCAGCTGCTTGATGAACAACAAGCGCGGGTAAAAGGATTAGAAGCGCAATTAGACATCGCTGAAGCACAGGTTGATGATTTACAAATTCGCGCGCCATTTTCAGGTGTGCTGGGCGCACGACAAGTCAGTATTGGCTCATTGGTTCAGCCCGCTGGCGTTATAACTACCCTTGATGATATTAGCGTAGTAAAAGTTGATTTCAGTATTGCCGAAAATCAATTGGCGAGTGTAGCGAAAGGTCAGAAGGTTTCTGCTACATCGGTGGCCTATCCTGGTGAAATATTTAGCGGCGAAATTACGCATATTGATACCCGATTAGATCCCATCAGCCGCGCAATTAGCGTACGCGCCATTATCGATAACAAAGACCAGCGATTAAGACCAGGCATGTTACTTACTATAGTGGTTGAAAAACGTGTGCTTGATACGCTTATTCTTCCTGAGAAAGCCTTAGTGCCAGTGCAAGATATTCAATATGTGTATGTGGTAGAAGACGACGTTGCCCATCAGCGTGAAGTGGTGATTGGTGAACGCCGCCCTGGTATTGTTCAAATTGTGTCAGGCCTTAAAGCTGGTGACGAAGTGATAACAGAAGGCACGCTTAGAGTACGCGACCAGTCTGCTGTTAACGTTCTTAACCGTAACAACGAGGGTTAAGCCATGTTGTTATCTGACATTTCAGTAAAAAGACCGGTATTTGCAACGGTTATCAACCTGCTGCTGATTATATTTGGCGTGGTCGCCATATCCATGCTGGCCCTTCGTGAATACCCAGATATTGACCCGCCTATTGTATCGGTTTCAACCAAATACACGGGCGCATCGGCCAATATTGTTGAAACTCGCATTACTCAATTACTCGAAGACCGAATTTCGGGTATTGAGGGGATTAAAAATATTACCTCAACGTCCACCAATGGACGTTCTGATATCACCATAGAATTTAAATTATCTCGAGATATCGACGCTGCCGCTAATGATGTGCGAGAGCGAGTGAGTAGGGCACTGAATAATCTGCCTGATCAGGCCGATCCTCCAGAAGTTTCAAAGGCCGATTCCGATCAAAGTGCCATTGTGTGGTACAACCTACGCAGTACAAACCTTAATACCATGGAGCTTACCGACTACGCAGAACGCTTCTTGGTAGACCGCTTATCGGTAGCCGATGGGGTCGCGCGGGTCCAAATTGGTGGTGGTCGTCGCTATGCCATGAAAGTATTTCTTGATAGAAATGCGATGGCTGCGCGAGGCATTACCGTAACTGATGTTGAAAGTATTATCAGTTCTGAAAACGTCGAACTTCCTGCCGGTGAAGTTGAGTCGCTAGATAGAAACTTTGAAGTGCGTGTAGCCCGTACTTTCTTATCGCCAGAAGACTTTGCGGCCCTAACGGTTGCGGTAGGAGACGATGGATACCTGGTTCGCTTAGGTGAAATTGCGAATGTGGAATTGGCGGCTGAAGACGACGAAACCGAGTTCAGAGGTGACGGCGTTAACATGATTGGATTGGGCATTATAAAGCAGTCAAAAGCCAATACCTTAGATGTTGCTCGCTCAGCAAAAGCGCAAATTAGAAAGATTGAAGAAACATTGCCGGACAATATTTTCATTGTGCCTAGCTATGACTCCTCAGTGTTTATTGAAGCATCGATTAACGAAGTTTACGAAACCCTTGCCATAGCCATGCTTATGGTGGTGATTGTTATTTACCTTTTCTTGGGCAATGTACGCGCCACACTGATTCCTGCGGTCACCGTACCCGTGTCGTTGGTCGCTGCATTTATTGTGATGTACGCGTTAGGCTTCTCTATCAACCTACTTACCTTACTTGCCATGGTGCTGGCAATTGGGCTGGTGGTAGATGATGCCATCGTGGTACTTGAGAACATTTCCCGGCGTATAGAAATGGGAGAGCCGCCCATATTAGCCGCTTATCGAGGGGCGAGAGAGGTTGGCTTTGCAGTTATTGCAACTACCTTGGTACTGATTTCTGTGTTTGTACCCTTGGTGTTTCTTGAAGGGAATGTTGGGCGTTTGTTTACTGAGTTTGCCCTGGCCATTGCTGCTGCTGTGGCGTTTTCTAGTTTTACCGCATTAACATTATCGCCCATGATGGCGTCGAAAATTCTAAAGAAACGTACCCGTTCAGCAGGGTTTGGCGCTTGGATGGACAAGCGTTTTCATGCACTCGAAAATCGCTATTTCAAAAGCTTGGGAAGCACTATTCACCAGCCGTTTATCATGGTGCTACTACTGATTGTTTCAGTGGTTGCGCTAGTGCAGATTTCAGAGAAGTTACCCAGCGAATTCGTACCAAAAGAAGATCGCGGAAACTTTTATATTCTAATGAATTCGCAAGAAGGGGCTAGTTTCGAAAGTAATGC
Organism: Alteromonas sp. CI.11.F.A3; assembly: GCF_032925565.1. Taxonomy (NCBI): domain Bacteria; kingdom Pseudomonadati; phylum Pseudomonadota; class Gammaproteobacteria; order Alteromonadales; family Alteromonadaceae; genus Alteromonas; species Alteromonas sp. CI.11.F.A3. Next base: position 4,056,919 of record NZ_CP136708.1, on the reverse strand, counting down.
CGCTAATCTAAAACTTATCGAAGACATCCTAATGCCCTACCGTGAAAGCGGTAAAATAGGCAGGTTACTGGTACGTACACCTGGATTTGGTAACAATGCTGGTATGGCTATTATTGGCTCTGCTGATTGGGATGAGCGTGATTTTAGCACCTTCACATTGATGGATGAAATAAGTGCGAAGCTTGATGCCGTACCTGATGTAAGAGCATTTGCCATCATGCGAAGTGGGATTTCAGGCGCAGGCTTCGGCCGACCTGTGCAATTCGTATTGCAAGGTGACACCTACGAGAACTTAGTTGAGTGGCGTGACATCCTCATTGAAAAGGCATCAGAAAATAGAAACTTAGTTCGTATCGATTCTGACTATAAAGAAACATCACCTCAGCTTCTGGTCAATATCGACAGAGACAGAGCCGCTGATTTGGGTGTGTCTATTAGTGATATTGGCCGTACCTTAGAAGTGATGTTAGGGCAACGTACGGTATCTACATTCTTAGATAGAGGCGAAGAGTATGATGTGATTATCGAGGGGATAGAGGCTGATTTCAGAAGCCCAAATAGTATCGATAATCTTTATGTTCGCTCTTCAAGAAGCGGCGAGCTTATTCCCATGGACAACTTGCTTACTTTCGAAGAGCAGGCGACGTCGTCTCGCTTAAATCGCTATAACCGCATGCGAGCTGTCACCATTTCAGCAAACCTTGCCGGCGATTATACATTAGGAGAAGGCTTGGCTTACCTTGAAAATATCGTACGCACAGAGCTGCCTGACAATGTGTCTATCGACTACAAAGGCGAGTCACAACTTTATCAAGAACAAGGGAATTCCTTTGTCTATGTGTTTATGCTGGCGTTAGCTGTTACATACCTTATTCTTGCTGCCCAATTTGAAAGTTGGGTGCATCCGTTAGTCATAATGCTAACCGTACCGCTCGCGCTGGTAGGTGCTTTTATCGGCTTATTCTTTGCCGGGATGACACTTAATATTTATAGCCAAATAGGGCTGGTTATGTTGATTGGCCTTGCGGCGAAGAACGGTATTTTGATTGTGGAGTTTGCTAATCAGCTACGAGATGCCGGTATGAACTTTGAAGATGCCTTACGACGTGCCGCTGCTCAGCGTCTTCGCCCAATCGTTATGACTGGTTTTACGACGGTATTTAGTTCTTTGCCCTTAGTGTTTGCCTCTGGGCCTGGTGCGGAAAGTCGCATGGTAATTGGTATGGTTATCGCGGCAGGCGTGCTGGTTTCAGCTTTCATGACTTTATACGTAGTGCCTACCGCTTACAGTTGGCTAGCCCGAAATACCGGATCGCCACAGCAAAGAAGTACTGAAATAGAACGCCTAGAAGTTGACATTCCCTACCGTAAGGGTGAGGAAAATTGAGCCCCTATTAGTAAGGGCAAGAGCGTGTTTTTTAAACGCTTATTCCATACGGTTATGCTCAGTGCTTGACCAATAAGGACTAAAAAGTTCAAAAAGTCGTGCGGTATTAAGGTATATATTTTTATACACTAATATCGTTCGGCACTCCTAAGTTAAATTATTGTTTTTTTGTTATCTAATTGATTTTAAGTAATTAAATAGGAATTCTCGCTACGCCTTAGTTATTTTTACGTATGACTTTTTAAGCCCTTCCAGTGCGCTTATCCTTTAGTATAGTTGCTTCTACGCCTCTCTTCCCTAAACTGCGCCTACTTTTTAAAGCCAGACTGAACGCAACGAAATTTAATACAAGAATTTTTTGTAACTCAGTTGGCAGTTTTTCTAATCCTTGCTAATACTTATCTTAATCTTAAAGCAGGAAGATATCTGTATGAGTAAGAATAAAAAATAAGCACATCGGTATTTGTAAATTAAAGAATAACGTTCTTAGTTTTGCGCTACCGAAACAAATACGACTTAGAGGACATGTAATGAAACAGTGGATACTAGCAGCAAGTTTGTGCAGCAGCATGGCTTTTGCAGATGTAGCAGTGATAGTTCACCCATCCAATGGGGATGCGTTAGATAAAGATTCAATCAGCCGACTTTTCCTCAATAAAATGAAATCTTTTCCAAACGGCACGAATGCAGTACCTCTAGCACTTGCTGAAGGACAAGCCGCTACAGATGAATTCAATGGCAAAGTTTTAAATAAGTCTGCGTCACAGCTTACCGCTTTTTGGTCTAAATTAGTTTTTACTGGGAAAGGTCAGCCTCCTAAAGCACTAGGTAGCGACGCCGAGGTGGTTTCAGCTGTTGCTGCAGACCCGGGTGCAATTGGCTATGTAGATGCTGGCTCCGTCGACGGAAGCGTTCGCGTAGTTGCCACTTTTTGATTACACAGTTTAAGAATTTTTAAGGAACGAGCATGAAAACCAAACTTGCCTTTTTAACCGCTGCTAGCCTTTTAGCCGCGCCAGCATTTGCAGAAATTCAAATTAACGGCTTCGCTAACCTAATCGGTGGTATGACACTAGATGATGACGAAGCAGTATACGATTACGACAGCGACTTTAACTTTGATCCAGCAAGTGTCTTTGGACTACAAGTACGTGGCGATGTAAGCGACAAGCTTTCTGCTACGGCGCAGTTAGTAGGCCGTGGTAGTGATGACTACGATGCAAGCTTCGAGTGGGCTTACATGACTTACGTGGTAAATAACAACGTAAGCATTAGCGCTGGTAGAATCCGTTTACCACTGTTCAAATACTCTGCGTCATTAGATGTGGGCTATTCATACCACTGGTTAACGCCACCTGACTCTGTTTACGGAATCGATTTCAACAACATTGATGGTGTGCGTCTTGACTACAGCACATACTCAGGCGATTGGGAATATGGCGCGCAGTTTACTGTAGGTCGAGTTCAAGCTGATACCTTTATTTCAGGTACACCGGCTGAGCTAGAGTTAGAAAACGTAGTTGCCGTTTCTTTTGAAGCGACACGAGATTGGTTTAGTGCACGTACTTTACTAGCACGCGGTAAAACTACAGCAGTTAACGAAGATTTTGATACGTTTGTTGCAGGCATGGGGCAATTTGGTGCGTTCATTCCACCAGCAACTGCTGCTGCTGAAGGTTTCAGCGTAAATGAAGACACAGGTACATTCTTTGAAGTCGCTGTGGATATTGATAAATACGACTGGTTTATCGGTGCTGAGTATACAAAAACAGAAGTAGATGATGCAATCATTGCATCAAATGATGCTTGGTACGTAACGGCCGGAATGCGTTTTGGTAAGTTCACACCTCATATTACTTTTGAAGTAGAAGAAGCTGATAACGCTGATCAAGTAGCACTTATTGCTGGGTTGCCTAGCATGATTGACACTGGCGATGCAGTAACAGATGCAACGTGGTCTGCAATCTATCAAGCGGCTACAGGCATTGCTGCCGACCAAGAACAGGACACTTCTGCTGTTACTTTAGGTCTTCGTTATGATATCGAGCCAGGATTTGCAGTTAAAGCTGGCGTTACTTGGTACAGCGATGACCTAAATGACGCTAACGATGCTACTCTACTTAGAGTTGGTGCAAACTATACATTCTAAGTAGCACTACAATAAAATGTTAGATCGCCCTGTTCAGCAATGCGCAGGGCTAAGATATTTCTAAAGTTTTTTGAGAAAGTGAAGATATAGAATAACAAAGCCATGTTTTATGGCCGTGCCTAAAGTAAAGTGACGTAATTGGTGAGATAAAAATGAATTTTCTAAAAAAAATGCCCATCGCAACAAAGATTTTTCTGATACCGGGAATTGCTGCATTAAGCTTTATTATTTACCTCTTAATTACTGTTTACGTTGCATTGAATAATGGCGACACCCTCGAGAAAGTTGAGAAGGTTCAGTTCCCCGCACTTCAATTGTCTGCCTCTACATTAGTCGATATGCAAAAAGTGAGGGACACGCTAAGCAGTGCAGTAACCACTGGCGACCAAGATACGTTAAGTGCTGCAAGTGAGTTGGCTACAGATGCTAAAGCTGGGCTAGATGAGATCAAAGCGATTAGTCCTGAGTTCGGTCCTGCAATATCAAAGATTTCTCAGGGATTCGATGATTACTTCGAGGTAGCTTTCGGTGTTTCACAATCTATGGTTGATGGTACTGCTGATTTTAGCCGTTTAGGGCAGCTATCGGCTCAAATGAATGGTTCATACGACGCCGTTATTGCTTCTATGACGAATTTTAGAGACGAGCAACAAGCCGCTTTTGTTGCCTCGTTTGAAAGAACCAACGCCGCGAATACCTCGCTTATTAGTACCGGTGTGGTAATGACCATTGTCGTTACTTTATTATTGTTTGCTACTGCTGTGCCCATCGTTCGTGGCATTAAGCAAAGCATTGATGACGTAGTGCGCTCGCTTAAAGATATTGCTCAAGAAAATGGCGATTTAACCGTTCGCATCGCAACGAAAAGTGAAGATGAAATTGGCGAGTTGGTTTATTGGTTCAACCAGTTTATGGATAAACTGCAAGGCGTTGTGAAAGATGTGGTTGAGGCAAGTTTGCCGTTATCAAACTTAGCGCAAAACCTTCGCGGTCTTACAGAAGAAACCCAACGTACTATAGATATTCAACAACAGTCAGCACAAAACGCCAAACTCGCGGTTGATACAATGAGTGGCTCGGTAGACGGTGTAGCACACAGTGCAGCACAAGCAGCAGGTGATGCTAACGAAGCCACCAGCGCTGCTGGCGAAGGTCGTCAAATCGTACAACAAACCGTTTCTAGTATTCAGCAGTTAGCTGAAAACGTGCGTGAAACCGCTGATGTGATTGGTCGTTTGGAATCAGATTCGAACAAAGTTGGCTCGGTACTCGACGTTATTAAGGGTATTGCTGAGCAAACTAACTTACTTGCGCTTAATGCCGCTATTGAAGCTGCTAGAGCCGGCGAACAAGGGCGTGGTTTCGCCGTTGTTGCTGATGAAGTACGTACACTAGCATCACGTACTCAACAATCGACTGAGGAAATTCAAAGCACTATTGAACAACTACAAAGTGCAGCGCATTCAGCGGTAGAAGTGATGTCTCGAGGTACCGAGCAAGCAACGAATAGTGTTGAAACGGCTAATAAAGCGGGTGTTAGTTTAGAAACGATCACCAGCACCATTGGTCGCATTAACCAAATGAACGAACAGATTGCACACAACACTGAAGATCAACGTTCAGTGGCGGTAGACATTGTGAAGCACGTTGAAGAAATTCATCAACGTACAGAGCAAACCTCTACTCGCTCAGGCGAATTAGGTGTTATGTGTAATGAACTTGCGGATTTAGCACAGCATCTAGAATTGATAGCGAAACAGTTCCGAGTATAATCGCTAACCCAATATTAAAAACGCCCTCACCATTGAGGGCGTTTTTGTATCTGGCATTAAGTAGGTAACGCGCAATGCAAGTTGCGAAGCGGTTGCTAATTACCTCTGTAAAACCATCACTACCGAAAAACTATATCGCAGTAAAACTATACCGGATTAAAGCTATACCGCTGCATATAGAACTCACTTATTGTGGCAAGTGACCATTTTTATGCCACAGCTTAACGCGGCTTTTGCCAGTTGAAAGTGAATGACTAAATCCCGAGGGGAAACGCAGCCAGCTTCCCGCAGGGTAGTGTTTCTTCTCATAGATACATGTTCCCTCTACCACAAAGTACTCTGCGCCACCTTCGTATAAACAGGGCGTAAGAGAGGTATTGGCAGGTACAAACTGCATACAAACGATTTCCTTACCATATTGATGCAAAAGCTGCGTATTACATTCTGCCGTTTGGGTCATATTGGCGTTAATGCGGTTAGCACAGGTGACTGAATCGACAACGCTGGCGGCTGTATTAATGATACTGGGCGTTTTATCATCTTTATCGAATTGGTGCAGCTTAACCAGTATTACCGCGCCTTCAGCGCCAATTGCTGGGCTATGAGAGGTGCCAACAGGGTTTCGTAGATAAGTGCCTTTGGGGTATTTACCATGCTCATCTCCAAACACGCCATCAAGTACCAGAATTTCTTCTCCACCATCGTGTGCATGTTCTGGGAAGTGCGAATTGGGTGCGTATCTAACAATAGTGGTGGCCCTTGCGACTTCATTGCCAATACGATCTAGCATCATCCGCTCTACACCTTTTGCTGGTGAGGGAAGCCACTGGTAATCTGCTGGGTGAACAAACACAGGTTGAGAAAAATCAGCGTTATAGCGCATATGACCTCTGCCATTGTTATATTTAAGAATGTTAGGCTTTCATCCACGCTAAGTATTAAGCAAAGCTTAGCGCTAACTCAATATAAAAAAATCCCCTGACGAAGCAGGGGATTTTTAAATTTTTATTACTTTTTTGCGAGTATTCTACTCGTCTAAGAAGCTTCGTAGCTGCTCAGAGCGGCTAGGATGACGTAGCTTACGCAATGCCTTCGCTTCAATCTGACGAATACGCTCACGGGTAACGTCAAACTGCTTACCCACTTCTTCAAGTGTGTGGTCAGTATTCATGTCGATACCGAAACGCATACGAAGTACTTTCGCTTCACGTGCTGTAAGCCCTGCCAACACTTCTTGTGTTGCGTCTTTAAGGCTACCGCCGGTCGCAGAATCGAGGGGCTGAATAATGGTGCTGTCCTCGATAAAATCGCCTAGGTGCGAATCTTCATCATCGCCAATTGGCGTTTCCATTGAGATTGGCTCTTTAGCAATTTTCAACACTTTACGAATTTTGTCTTCTGGCATAAGCATGCGTTCAGACAATTCTTCAGGTGTTGGCTCACGACCCATTTCTTGCAACATTTGACGAGAAATACGATTAAGTTTGTTAATCGTTTCTATCATGTGTACAGGAATACGGATAGTACGCGCTTGGTCGGCAATAGAACGAGTAATTGCCTGACGAATCCACCACGTAGCATAAGTTGAAAACTTATAACCACGGCGATATTCAAACTTATCTACCGCCTTCATCAGGCCGATGTTACCTTCCTGAATAAGGTCAAGGAATTGCAAACCACGGTTAGTGTATTTCTTAGCAATTGAAATAACCAAACGTAAGTTAGCTTCAACCATCTCTTTCTTCGCACGGCGAGCTTTTGCTTCACCAATTGACATACGACGGTTGATGTCTTTGATATCAGCAATAACCAAACCAGTTTCTTGTTCAACCTGGTTCATTTTGCTAATACAGCGTTCAATTTCTTCTTTATTTACGGCTAATGCATCAGAGTACGCAGCGTTAGCTTTAATCGCTTTTGTTAACCAAGCAGAAGACGTTTCGTTTCCTGCAAATGCCTTGATGAAATCTTTCTTAGGCATTTTGGCGTTAACAACACAGAACTTCATAACAAGACGTTCTTGGATACGCACTTTGTCCATCATCGAACGCATGTTTTTAACCATACGATCAAATTGCTTAGGCACTAGACGGAATTCTTTGAAGACTTCACTCAATGCATTGATTTGCTCACGAGCGGCAGCATGAGAGCGACCTTTCTTCTCGATGACATCACGTGCTTTGATGTACTGATCACGAAGGGCGCCAAACTTAGCGCGTGCTAGTTCAGGATCTACACCGCCTTCATCTTCATCTTCTTCATCATCATCATCGTCTTCATCTTCCAGTTCTTCTTCTGAAAGTTCAGAGCCGATATGCGTGGCCGTAGGAGCAAGATCTTGATCATCATTCGGGTCAACAAAACCAGAAATAATGTCGCTGATGCGAATTTCTTCTGCTTCGTACAAGTCCCACTGATCGAGCAAATAGGTGATGGCTTCAGGATATTCAGCAACAGAGCACTGAACCTGATTGATTCCATCTTCTATACGCTTGGCTATTTCAATTTCGCCTTCACGAGTAAGAAGCTCAACCGTACCCATTTCACGCATATACATACGCACAGGGTCGGTGGTACGCCCAATTTCGCTTTCTACTGTAGCAAGCGCCTGAGCAGCAGCTTCAGCTGCGTCTTCATCGGCGGTTGCTTCTTGCATGAGAAGTTCATCTGAATCTGGTGCAGATTCAGAAACTTGAATTCCCATGTCGTTGATCATGCGGATAATATCTTCAATTTGATCAGAATCGACAATATCTTGCGGCAGGTGGTCGTTAACTTCTGCAAAGGTTAAGTAACCTTGCTCTTTACCTTTTGCAATCAGGAGTTTAATCTGAGACTGCTTGCTTTGCGCCATATAACCTACACTTCTCACATTCAATTAGTTTGCAATAGAAATACCCATACCAAAGAGGTATGTACATTATTTCTCTGTAGTACTACTGTTGTATCAATGCCGCTTCCGCTCGGTGTCACGTCATATTAAACGGTGCACACCTGCCCGGGTTTGGTTCTGCCCGTTTTGTTCGGCTTTATAATTGCTACTGACATTGCTGCAAATTTGTTCACATTTATGCTTATAAGCTTGCGTGCAGCGAATTAACCAGTATAGCAGAATTACTAATGGTTTTACCAGATTGACGGCTGTTTTTTTAGCCAGTTATTAGCCTAGACCTTGTGGTCAGCTTTTCTGGCGCTCCTTCATTAACAAGTTCAGTTCCTCTTTTTCCACTTGAGTTAGTGGCTGAACCCGAGAGCGGGAAATTAAAGTTTCAACGCGGCTATCGAAATGCCAATCGAGTAATCGAGCAAAACTGTCGCTATAAACACGTTCAGCTTCCTCGTCTTTAACAAGATGTTCTTGTAACAATAATTTCGCGATAGTAGAAGAATGGGGATGATTGCGGAAGTTTTCAACTAGCTGCGCGGTGGTTGCTTGAGGATTTTGTGCACAATAACGATGAATATCCAATAAAAGGTCCATTCCGGTGGCATCACTCCCTTCAAATACAGAAGGTTGCACGTCATCACAGCGTGTGGCTAGCGAAGGGGAATCTAGCAGTAATCGAATCAGCATGCGTAGCGGTGACAAGCGGGCTTTTCCTACCAGGTTTCTATTCGCTGAATAAGCGGGCTTGCTACTGGCGTGATTCGCTTTAGATATATCTTGCTGTAACTTAAATCTATCGTATTCACCGGTATGTTTAGCAAGCTCTTCTAATAACATCTGCTTTTGGTCGTCACCCTGTACACTTTCAATTAATGGCATGGCGGCTTTGCGAAGCGCTATCTTGCCTTCCGGTGTACCCACTTTATGAGTTTTCAATTGGTTTTCGAAAAAGAAGCGTGACAATGGCATGGCATTATCAAGCATTTCCATAAAGGCATCTTTGCCAATTTTTCTTACCATAGTATCTGGGTCTTCGCCGTCAGGTAAGAATAAGAAAGACAGTCTGACGCCGTCTTTTAACGCGGGCAGGGCATTTTCCAACGCGCGCCATGCTGCTTCTCGACCTGCACGGTCGCCATCGTAACAGCAAACAATATGCGGCGTTGCTCGCACTAACATTTGCATATGTTCAGCCGTGGTAGCGGTTCCAAGTGCAGCCGTTGCTTGGTTAATACCAAACTGACTTAATGCCACTACATCCATATAACCTTCAACAATGAGTACTGCATCGAGTTGACGGTTTTGTTGACGAGCTTGGTAAAAACCAAATAGCTCACTGCCTTTATGGAAAATACGGGTTTCAGGGGAGTTTAAGTATTTTGGGCCGCCGTCTTCTAATACACGGCCACCGAAACCGACTACGCGGCCTCGCTTGTCCCTGATAGGGAACATGATTCGGTCGCGGAAGAAGTCGTAACGTCTGCCTTGGTCGTTTTGATTAACCAGTTTTAAGTCGATAAGCTGCTTTACACGGGCTTGGTCTTTGCCAAAGGTTTTTAGCAGGGCGTCCCAACTGTCTGGCGCATAGCCAATTTCCCATTGCTTAACGATATCGCCGCTAAGCCCTCGGCTTTTCAAATAATCTATGGCTTTTCCGCTATTTTCATTTTGCTTTAGTTGGTGTTGAAAAAAGCGAACAACGTGTTCCATTAGTGAATAGTCGTCTTGCAGCTGTTGCTTTTTCTCTTCGCTAACAACAGGCAAGTGGCCTTTCTCTCTCGGTACTTCTAATCCATAGAGTTTGGCGAGTTCTTCAATGGCTTCAACAAATTCAAGCCGGTCGAATTCCATCAAAAAGGAAATAGCGTTGCCGTGCGCACCACAACCAAAGCAATGATAGAACTGCTTTTCTTGGCTTACGGTAAAAGAAGGGCTTTTCTCATTATGAAAAGGGCAGCAAGCTTGATAATTTTTGCCCGCTTTTTTTAACTTCACTCTACTATCAACAATGTCTACAACATCGGTGCGTGAGAGAATATCATCAATAAAATCGCGAGGTATTTTTCCGGCCATGGGGAGACACTAATGCTTATAACGGTAATTAGGGTAGCACAAAAAAGTACTTTAACAGGGAAGGTAAATAATGAAAACGCCAGGTTTGCGATTACACAAACCCGGCTAATTCTATTTCTACCGCTATATCTTTGACGATATTTAGGCGTTCAAACGGGCTTTTATTTTAGCGCTTAGTGCGCCCATATCGGTACGGCCTTGCACTTGTGGTTTTAGGCTACCCATTACTTTACCCATGTCTTGCATACCTTGAGCACCGGTGCTTACCATTGCTTCATCAATTAAGGCGGCAAGTTCGTCTTCGGTTAAAGGCTGAGGAAGAAAACCTTCCAACACAACAATCTCTTCACGCTCTTTACTGGCCAAATCATCACGGTCAGCGGCATCAAACTGAGAGGCGGCATCTTGACGTTGTTTAACCATCTTGGTTAATACTGCAAGAATATCGCTATCACCTAAGGTGATTTGCTCGTCAATTTCACGTTGTTTAATGGCTGCAATTGCCATACGAATGGTGCCTAGACGTAATTTCGCTTTAGCGCGCATTGCATCTTTTTGTGCAGATTTTAAATCGTCTATTAAAGCCATGATGCTCCCAAATTAAGTAAAGTTTCAAAAAAGAAGGAAAGTCATTATAAAGATATAAAGAAGAAAGATATAAATAAAAAAGAGATTCTATACAGGCATACCCGATAAAAGGCACGCACTATAAATAATGACGTAAGTCCGCAACGTATTGAAAACGAGCTTTAACACGCATTATTGATATTCCACGATGCATTACAAGTTATTCGACAATTGTAACAACTAGCACGAGCGAAACAGTTTTTGTACCCCAGAAACGCGAAAGGTGCTGCAAATGCAACACCTTTCAGACTCGTAAGTTAACCCTGTATTAGTAGAGTTTTACGCGACGTGCGTTTTCACGAGCTAATTTCTTTAGATGACGCTTTTTGGCAGCGGCTTTCTTACGCTTGCGTTCCCAAGTAGGCTTTTCGAAGAACTCACGACGACGAACTTCAGACAATACGCCTGCTTTCTCACAAGAACGCTTAAAACGACGCAGCGCTACATCAAACGGCTCGTTTTCTCTAACTTTAACGATAGGCATTTAAACACTCACCTCAAAACTTTTGCTGTATAATTCCGGGAAATTGAGCGCTAAAAAGGCCACCCGGGTTAAAAATGGTGCGAAATTCTAATCATTTCCGAACAGAAAGTAAAGACTGAATTGCCAAAAAATAGGCAATATTGCGCAAATAAACGAAGCACCATTCCAAGATATGCGGAATAAAGGTAAACTCTGCGCCCTCTGAGACAAGGTAATACCTTTTATCTGTCTACGTGAGAAGAAGAATTCAGCGCGATCCCGCATTGGTTGAGTGGATCATATCACAGATCGCAGATGATCAAACAGGTCAGGTACTGATCTATTGTAATAAACTTTGTTATTAAAGACGTAAAAGTAAGGTTTGGCTCAATGCAAATATTAGGAATAGTATGCGTATATTAGGAATAGAAACTTCTTGTGATGAAACGGGTATTGCCGTTTATGACGACACTGCGGGGTTATTGTCACACGAATTATATAGCCAAGTTAAATTACACGCCGATTACGGCGGTGTAGTGCCTGAACTTGCGTCACGAGATCATGTTCGAAAAATTATTCCCCTTATCGAAAAAGCGCTTAGTGATGCTAACACCCAACCTAGTGAATTAGACGGCGTAGCCTTTACCCAAGGTCCAGGCCTTGTTGGTGCCTTATTAGTCGGTTCATCAGTGGGCCGTTCTTTAGCGTATGCGTGGGGTGTACCTGCGGTAGGTGTGCATCATATGGAAGGGCATTTACTTGCCCCCATGCTAGAAGATAACGCACCTGAATTTCCCTTTATTGCATTGTTAGTATCGGGCGGCCATTCTATGTTGGTAAAAGTAGAAGGTATAGGCAGCTACGAAGTACTTGGCGAGTCGATAGATGATGCTGCCGGCGAAGCCTTCGATAAAACCGCTAAGCTTCTGGGGCTTGATTATCCTGGTGGGCCTTTATTAGCTAAATTGGCTGAAAAAGGTGAGCCAGGCCACTACAAATTCCCACGTCCTATGACAGATCGCCCTGGTTTAGATTTTAGCTTTAGCGGTTTAAAAACGTTTGCAGCCAATACTATTCGTGCTGCGGATGACGACGAACAAACCAAAGCAAATATTGCTTATGCATTTCAAGAAGCGGTTATCGACACGTTAATCATTAAATGTAAGCGAGCGCTTAAACAAACTGGGATGAAGCGCCTTGTCATTGCTGGAGGCGTAAGTGCGAACACCATGCTGCGCTCACAAATGAAAACCTTGATGGACGATTTACGTGGGGAAGTGTTCTACCCGAACTTGGCATACTGTACCGACAACGGTGCCATGATTGCCTATGCAGGTATGCAGCGTTTAAAAGCAGGTGAAATATTAGGGCTTTCTTCACAAGCCAAACCTCGCTGGCCACTCGATATGTTAGCGCCTGTATAATAAAGCTATCGTGGGGCAGGGTTATCATGCTAACTAAAAAGTATGTATTTAGCTTGTAGGACAACCATTATGTTTGAAAAGATTCAACCTTGGCGATTCATTCAATTTTACGTAAAGCTATCCATTGCTAGTGTTTTATCGCTAGTAGCTTTATATGCCAACGCCCAAAGTCATAACGATATCACGTTAGACCCCATTACCAATTTACCGGTCCAGCACGAAAAAAATCATGTCGTACTCATCTCATTAGATGGGTTTAGGCATGATTACATTGAACTTCACGATGCAAAAAATCTCGCCCGTATTGCTAAAGCGGGTGTGCGATCAACATCATTAACGCCAGTTTATCCTGCGAATACATTCCCTAACCATATTTCGATTATAACGGGGCTGTTACCCATAAACCACGGTATTATTGATAACCGGTTCTATGCTAAGTCGCGGCCTGATAGTGCGGGGGGATATGCTAAATATTCGATGGGTAAAGCTAAGCAAGATAGTAGTTGGATTACGGCATTGCCCCTTTGGCATTTAGCTGAATTTCAGGGACATAAAGCAGCGACCTTTTTCTGGCCTGAATCTGACGCCAGAATAGCCGGCGCTCTTCCTACCTATCTTTACCATTATTCAAAATATGCGGACTACCAACAGCGGATTGATCAAATTGTTCAATGGCTACGTTTACCTGAAGCATCACGCCCACTCTTTGTTGCAGGCTATTTTTCGCTAACCGATACGGTGGGTCACGACGAAGGGCCTACGTCGTCAAAAACAAAAGAAGCCGTAGCTGAGGTTGATGAGTTAATTGGCCAACTGTATGACCGTCTGAACACGCTGCCCATAAAGGTAGATTTAGTGATAGTGTCTGATCACGGAATGACAACATTAAAAGACAGTCATAACGTTATGGTGGAATCTCTAGATATTCCGGATTATTTTACCATTAATAATAGTGGTGCTCTGGTTCGATTATATGCACATTCTGAGGTGTCGCCCGAGCTAATTGCAGATGAGGCATCACGGCTTAATGCGGTCGCAAACGGCCAATTTAATGTGTTAACCACTGCTGAGCGTAATAAAAGGCAAATACCGTACAACGAGCGCACTGGCGACATTATTATTGAAATTTCGCCTCCAGGTCGTTTTAGAAGTGAAGAGGACATCCATGTTAGTAAAGGTGGGCATGGATACTTAAATACGCTTCCAGATATGGGAGGGTTATTTGTTGCATCTGGCCCCTCATTTGAAGAAGGTAAGACAGTGCCTGCGTTTAGCAATTTGGAAATATACCCAGCGTTGGCGGAAATTATGGGGCTGGAATTACTGACAACTATTGATGGCGAAATTGACGTATTAAGGCAAGGTTTACGATAAATCATCAATAGCGTTTGTTAGGCCAACAGGATGATAGTAGTTACTCTTTGGTGTTGCCCTTGTCCCAAATTTTACCTTCAGAACGGCTCATCAATCGGGCGATATTTTCCCGGTGCCGTAAGATGATAAGTAAAGACAGCATGAGTACCGGAACGGTATAAAGTGGCTTTATTAACCACGTAAACAGCGGCGCTAGGCTGACTGCAACCAATGCGCCGAGTGACGAGTAGCCGGTAAGAAACACCACAATAACCCAGCTTAGAATAAGTAGCCCTGCCAAATCTAACCCAATAGGTAACATGGAACCAAATGCCGTTGCTACTGCTTTGCCCCCTTTAAAGCCAAAATATAAAGGGAAAATATGGCCTAAACATGCGGCAATAGCGATAAGACCTAAAAGCACGGGTTCCAAGCCTAGAAAGTAGCTTGAGTAAACCGGAATAGTGCCTTTCAAAATATCCATTACCAACACCAGCAAAGCCGGAATTCTGCCACCAATTCGATATACATTGGTGGCGCCGGGGTTCTTAGAGCCTGCAGTACGGGGATCGGGGAGAGAAAATGCTTTGCAGATAACTACCGCGCTCGATAAAGAGCCAAACAAATAGGCTACACAAATCATTAATAGGGCTAACGGTATCATTATTGCTGCTTTAACCTGCTGCTTTGTACACTAAACGTATATCTACACTAATAATATGAGGCGAATGCTATTGTGCGTGTTGCCCCCACTTGCAGTACAACGGTATAGTTGTGCCACCATCGCTCTAAGGCGAATAACGTAAAGCGTAAAGCTACTCCATTCAAAAGTGATATACCACCTTTTGAGAAGAAGTTAACGTGGTAGTAAGACCAGTATGGTCATAAGAATGAAAAGGTTTATGGGAAAAATATATATAACAGGGCTAGCTGTCGATACCCTCATTGGTGTGTATGATTGGGAGCGCGAGCGTGTAACCACGCTGTTGCTCGATGTTGAACTCGACGCTGACCTAGATGCTGCAATGCAGTCGGATAATGTTGATGACACCATTAACTACGCCGACGTGGCTGATTGCATTACTGAGGTAGGGAAAAACAGTCGCTTTATGCTGCTAGAAGCATTTGGCGGTGCTGTAATGAAGCAAGTACTTGCCACCTTTGGGGCTCATGCTATTCGCCTGAAAATTGTGAAGCCGAATATTCTTCCTAATGCACAAACGGTGGCAGTGGCTATGTATCAGGAAAAGTCCTAGTGGGGCGTCATACGATTTTAATTAGTGTGGGTTCTAATATCGACAAAGAACACTACATACGAGAAAGTATTAAAGCGCTTAAACAGAATTTCGATGACGTTAGCTACTCTTCGGTATATGAGAGTGAGTCAGTCGGCTTCGATGGCAGTGCTTTTTATAATTTAGTCGCGAAAGCCGAGACTTCTATGAGTATCATTGAAGTGCGAGATACCTTTCGTCAGATTGAAAGCGACAATGGCCGTAAACACGGGGAAAAGAAATTTTGTTCCCGTACACTAGATTTAGATTTACTCACATACGACGACCAAGTTACCCATGAACCCGTCGTATTGCCTCGGGAAGAGATTCTGTATAACGCCTTTGTACTATGGCCGTTAGCTGAATTGGTTCCCAATGATATTCACCCTGTTGAAGGCAAAACCTACGAGGCGCTTTGGCAGGCTTTCGATAAAGAAACACAAGCACTCTCGCCCATCAATTTTACTTGGAGCTAAGCAACGGAATGACACTGTTCGAAATAATCATATTGGCCATTATTCAGGGCGTTACCGAGTTTTTACCTATCAGCAGTTCTGGGCACCTATTATTGCCCGCAGAACTATTTGGCTGGGTAAGTCAGGGGTTAGCGTTTGATGTTGCTGTTCACGTGGGAAGTTTACTGGCGGTAATGATTTATTTTCGCCAAGAAATCGTACAAATGACAGTGGCGTGGGTTACCAAGGGATTCACAAAAGAGCAAAACACTGACAGTAAGTTGGCCTGGTATGTGATTATCGCCACTATACCTGCTGTAATTATTGGTTTTGTCATGAAAGACTGGATAGAGCTTAACGCCAGGACTGCCCTTGTTATCGCCGCTACCACCATTATTTTTGGCCTAGCCCTATGGTATGCCGACGCCACCGCGAAACGCACTCAAGAATTAACATCGCTTAACTGGAAACAAGCATTGTTGATTGGTTTAGCGCAAGTACTGGCGCTAATCCCTGGTACTTCTCGCTCGGGTATTACCATGACAGCAGGTTTGATGCTGGGCTTAAATAGAGAGAGCTGTGCGCGCTTTTCGTTTTTACTGTCTATCCCTGTTATTTTGGGCGCCGGTTTGCTCGCCACTCTTGATTTATTACAAGCTAACGAAGCAGTTGATTGGTCTGCGTTGCTTTATGGCGCTGCGTTCTCATTTGTGAGTGCTTACTTATGTATTTACCTCTTCCTTAGCTGGATATCGCGAATTGGTATGCTTCCATTTGTGATTTATCGCTTACTGTTAGGCGTCATTTTGCTTTGGTTCGTTTTCGCATAAGCTTTTCCCCAAGCTGTTAGCATAGGGTTCATAATACTGTGTTGGCGTAACACAAAGGAGCGATTTTCCTTTTCGGACGTCGCCTTTTTTGACGTATTCAGCAACGCAGTATGGTTACAATAATTGATGCAGGGAGTACGCAATGTTAGACACTATTTTTACGAAGATTATCAATAAAGAAATTCCAGCAGATATCCTTTATGAAGATGATATCTCGTTGGCGTTCAGGGACATTAACCCGCAAGCGCCGGTGCATTTTTTAGTGATCCCGAAAAAAGCAATTCCTACTATCAATGACATCACAAAAGAAGATAGAGAGTTGGTGGGGCATTTATCTTATATTGCTGCGAAGGTAGCCGCTGAATTAGGTGTGGATGAGCAGGGTTACCGCACGGTAATGAACTGTAATGAGTTTGGTGGGCAAACGGTGTACCACATACACTTGCATGTACTAGCCGGTAAAATCATGGGCTGGCCGCCATATACCGATAACGCTAAGCGTTTAGAATAGCTTTTAAACGCATAGCGATAAGTTTAATAGCCGGCTAGTTGCTTAACACAGGCAACTAACCGGCTTAGTCTTTACTAAACCACTTATAGAAAGGAAGTGGTTAGTTCAAACCAAGTACCTTTTTGCCTTGTTCGAAGTGAATATCCACAGGAATATTTGCCGCTTCTAAGCGTGCTAAATCTGCCGCTAGCTGTGGTTTAATTACGCCCATACTGTCGACAAGTTCTGCAACACCGTCGTAATCGCCATCACCTTGCAAGGTTAATATAAGCTCTGATAACGCGGCTACTGCTGCGCCCATTTTCTCAACATTAACGCGATAAACACCGTCTTCGGTTTGCTCAAAAGCGCCTTCTTGTGCAAAGAAATTAAAGCGGATCATATTCGCTTTTCCGTGTGCACTAGACGCCCCAAAACGTACTGAGCGAAAAATTCCAGCCATAAAGGTCACATAGTAATCTTCAAGTGTACCTTCTGAAATTTCACCTTTTTCTAGCAAGCTTTGAATCATGTAAAGACCTAAAATGTCAGCTTTACCTTCTTCTAATGCAGAGGCGTGCTCTTTCAATGAACCTCTTACCGTATTGCTGCCATCAAGGGTGTTTTTTATCCCTAAGCCATGCGCCACTTCGTGAAACATAGTGTTAGCAAAAAACGCATCAAACGTAATATGAGCGCGTTGCTCAGGTGCAATTAGCATGTCTGCAATGGGAATAAGAATATTGTCGAACTTGGCACGCATAGCGTTTTTCAGTTGCAAGCGACGGGTGCCTTTTTCAAGCTGTACACGCTCATCGTTAGGCAAGTTAATCGCAATGGTTTTACTGCCAGCGTTTGAATGACCCGCGTAATACACTACATCATAGGCGTTTAAGTCGGCATCGGAGCCTGGTACTTCTGCTTTGTACTGGGCAGGTACAGGTAAACCTTGTTGTAACTCTGGAAGAAATGCTGCGTATTTTGCGAGCTTTTCACTCCAAGCTAAATCTTTTACCAGAACGTAGGCTTCAAAGGCGGCGCGATAACCAAATAGCTGGTCTTCATAGCTTTCAATTGGCCCAATTACCAACTCTACAGGGTTGGTCTTCATGTCCATCCATGCCATGTCAGACGCTAAGTAATCGTCGGTAAGTAATGCTTGTGCACGAAGGGTTAAGTAGGCTTTAAAGCTTGAGTTTTCTGCCAGTTCAGCCGCTTCTTTTAGAATTTTGGATGCTGCAGTTAATTCACTTTTGTACGCCTCAGAGTAGGGTACAGAGTAAAGGTTGCCAGCTTCATCTTGCTTCACTAACGAGTATAAGCCTTGTTTGCCTTCAAACGTAGCGGTGGCGAAGTCGGCCTTTGTCATGTTGTGAGGATAAAACTCTGCACCTAGGGCTTTTTCTTCATAGCCTGAAAGAAAAGGGCTATCGCCGTTCAATCTGTCCCATGGGCCGTAGTTGATTGAAGCAAAGTGTTTTACATCGTCGCTTTTAATATTATTTAGAAACTCACTTTTATCGCCGAAAAAGGCTTGTTTCCAAAATAAGTCATCCATTATCTTTGATGCATCAATAAGCAAACCAATCATCTTTTGTTGGTTGTCGCTTAAGTGGGATAAATCGCTTGTGAGTTCAACGGGATGATAAATAGATAGCCGAGACTCATTCACAAGAAGGGCACTATCGGGTGATGCAGTTTGCGGAGCCTCTACAGAAGGATTTGTTTTTGATACTGTCTCTTCTGGCGCCTTAGAGCAGGCGCTCATAAATAAACTTGTGGCAACAGCCACTGCAAGAGTAGAGTAATGTTTGCGCGGAAATTTCATCATAAAGGTTTCTGTTCTACATTTATTGGCAGGATAAGAATATACAATAAAGTAACACGTTAGCGAGCGGCGTTTTGATGTGTATCAAGGTTTCATGTAAAGGCATATGTACTACACTGTTCATAACGCGTAATAATGCATATTCAATGTTGAGTTAGTAAAAGGTTCAATATTATTCGAGCTCAATAACGGTTATAACATAAGGGGAATGTGATTTCCTGCTATCATAAAGCTATGCTTTTCATATGTGTAGCGTATAGTGGAATAGTAAGTCTCTGAGCAACTGCAACTTGGTCATTTACTCGCAAACAAGGATTACAGTGTAACCGCGGGTATCTTAAATTCATTGCCTTTTAGTGGCTATTTGAAACATATCTAAGGGTAGGTATATGTCTACACAAAATGCGCTCTCAACAATTCTTGTTGAAAAAATAACAAACGACACACTCGTACTTCCTACATTACCGGCTATTGCTTTAAAAGTAAGAAAGTCAGCGGACGATCCTAATATCAACTTAAGTGCGATGGGTGATGTTATCGGACAAGACCCCTCACTAAGCGCAAGAATGATTAAAATTGCGAACAGTGCTTATATGGGTCGCAGTATCAAAGTAAATTCTATCAGCCAAGCGGTAACCCGCATTGGTTTACGCCAAATCAAAAATATTTCAACCGCGCTTGCCATGGAGCAGCTGTTCGTTTCTAAAAACGATGTAGTGAGTGCCTATCTACAAAAAGAGTGGGCGAATACGGTGAATATCGTGGCTAACTCAATGGCGGTAATGCAGCTTTATATCGCTCGCACGAAAAAGCGTGAAATGAGTATGGATATTATGACGCTAACAGCGTTAACCCATAACATTGGCGTATTACCTATTTTAACCGAAGCGGAAAGACACCCTGAAGTGTTTGCGAATCCAACCTTTTTAGAAGTGGCTATCGACAAGCTAGCGGGCCGAATTGGCGCTAGTATTATGCGAGAGTGGGGCTTTGGTGAAGAGTTTGTGAGTGTAGCCAAATGCTGGAAAGACTTAAGCTATATACCTGAACAGGTTACCTACATAGATTTCGTTCGTGTTGGTGCGGCCGTTTCTGGCGCAATGGATAGTCAAAAAGACGCAGTGTTGAACTTAGCCATACAGCGAGATGTGATTGATGATGTGGCGGTACTTCACTCAGATGAATTTGCCGACCTTGCCAGTGCCGCAAAGCAAATATTTGCCTAACACGTTGCGACTATAACGCTGGTAAGAACGATGACTTAAAGCCGAACTTATGTTCGGCTTTTTTGTTTATTACTTTCAACCAGCATTAACAATAAGCCGAGTAATAGGCCCCACACCGCTGAGGTGATAGATAGAAGACTGAAGCCTGACGCCGTACATAAAAAAGTGACTAAGGCAGCGTGACGGTATTTGTCGCTCTCTACGGTTTTGACTAGAGCGGCTTGCAAGGTAGCCAGCAGCGCAAGACCTGCCAGTAAATGCACCACAATCGTGGGCATTGAAACGAATAAAACCACCACAACAGAGGCGAGTAGCCCCATGAATAGGTAGCCAATACCGGCGGCAATGGCCGCTTTGTAGCGCTGACTTTTATCTTTATCTGCTTCTTCTCCCATGCACAAGGCCGCGGTTATTGCCGCAAGATTAAACGTGAACCCGCCAAACGGCGCCAGCACCCCCTGCAATATGGCAATGCCACTTAGCACTTTTTTATGGTCGGGGTGGTAACCATGGGCATGGTGTATCGCAATGCCGGGTAAATTCTGAGAAAGGGTAGTAATAATGTACAAAGGAATGGCAAGCCCAATGGCGGCGGTAACTGAAAACTCAGGGCTAACCCACACGGGCGTAGGTAGTGCGAGTGTTAAGGGAATTTCACCGTTTAAGTAGCTACTCGTGACGATAGAAACAGCCAGTAAACACAACATAAGGTAGCGAGGGAAAAATCGGCTTCCAGCAAGATAGATAGCCAGAAAACTGGCAACAATATAGGGATGTTGTTCTACATCAGTGAATATCGATATACAGATAGGCAATAGAATACCTGCCAGTAGCGCCGATGAGATACTAGTCGGAATACGGCTTATTTGATTGAGCAAACTGCGACTTTGCGCGGTAACCAGTGAAAGCACTGCGCAGATAATAAAGGCGCCGATACTCTCTGGGAGACTATACTGTTCCACGCTACCTAATAAAAAGGCCGCACCAGGGGTAGACCATGCAGTGACGACAGGCATTTTCATTAGCCAAGAATAGAAAATACAGGAAATGCCCATGCCTAGGCCTAAGGCGAGAAGCCAACTAATGACCATATCAGGGCTTGCTCCCGCTTTACGGGCAACATCAATAACAATAACAACGGCACTGCTATAGCCAACGGTGACTGCCGTTAATCCTGAAGAAATGTGGCTAATCTGCCATTTTGATTTCATCTTTGCCCCAACAATTTGAACCTATTTCTAAACTACTTCATACTATGTGCGTTATAACGTACGCAATAAGTTAACTCTACACTTGTGCGCTATAACGCACAAGGCGTTTTGTTTAAAATGCTAAATAGACGCTAGTTGTTTAAATGTGACAAGAAGCAGTGAATGATGAAAACCAATAGCGATGCACTACAGGCAGGGGACTTTTCGTTAAGTATCTCTACGCGTTTAAAGCAGTTGCGTGGTGATATGGGCTTGTCTCTTGATAAAGCCGCCACGTTAACAGGTGTGTCTAAAGCCATGTTAGGCCAAATAGAGCGGCAAGAATCAAGCCCGACTATTGCCACATTATGGAAAATTGCGACAGGGTTAAATGCCTCGTTCTCCTCTTTTATTGCAGCAAACGCACAGTCTGAATTCGATATTAATCACGGCTTTATTCACGACCCAAACATGCAAGTGAAAACCCTATTTCCTTTTGATGTAAACAAAGGTTTTGAGGTGTTTGAAATTACCCTAACTCACTTCCATGAGCAGCGTTCTACCGCCCACCAAAGTGGGGTAACAGAGCATATTCATTGCATTGAGGGTAGGTTAACTCTAAGGCAGGGCGATGATAGTAGAACCATAACGGCAGGCGAGCAGTATTTGATAAATGCCGATCAAGTGCATGGCTACAAAGATGAAAGTGGGAAAACCCGGTTTATTAATATTATCCACTACCCGGTGTTGTAAAGGCAGCTGGCAGGCAAGTGATTAGAGGTAAAGCGGCTGGCTAACGGATGACTAAGATAAACAGAATGTTGAGCAATACCCATGGGGCACTGCTCAACACGTATTAATGTCACGCTAGTTAAACACGGTTTAGTTGTTAGCGTCGTTCAAGTTGAGCGTTTCACGCAAGAAGTTTAGCAAAGTACAAAGCTCTGCAGACATTAACGCAAATTCAGCATCTAGGCGTGCTTCAACTTGGTCTTTAGGAATGTCTTCAGTCTCTTCTTTTAATCTATCGGTAAACTTAATACGCTTTAACGAGCCATCTTCAGCAATAACTGCCGTTAGGGTATCTTGATATTCAAACGCTACTTTTTGTACCAGCTTACCTGCATCCAAGTGAATCGTGATTTCATCACTATCAAGCGGCTGGTTCTTACAGCGAATAATACTGCCAGCATCATCTGTAGATTTGAACTCGGCTTCTTCAAGTAGTGCTATGCCATCTGGCGCAGCGTCAGTCAGCCAGTGAGTCAGTTCAGACTGCAAACTGTGGCGAGCTAAAGGCACAACCGGTAGTGAGCCAATGGCTTTTCGAACTAGGGCTAAAAAGGCTTCAGCTTTGCCATCGGCAGAGGCATCAACAGCCACAAGGTTATCTTCTAATGAAATAAACCCATGGGTGTAAGTGTTTTTAGTAAACGCTTGAGGTAACAAGCGAGTCTGAATTTCCTGCTTAAGATCAGCTTTCGCCTTTTTACCGACAGGCGAACCGGTTTCCATTTCAATTTTGGCAACCATGTCGTCCAGTTCGGCATTAATTACCGCGGCAGGAAGTAGCTTTTCTTGCTTCTTAACAGTAAGCCAATAACGTTGGCCAACACGCTGAAACATAGTGCCTTGTTTGCCGGCTTGAGAGAAAGGGGAGGCAAAGCCCATAGTGGCCAAGTCTTGACTCTTACAAGGACGGAAGGCTTGCTCGCTTAGCACGCGCTCTAGGTCGTCATCGTCAAGGGAAAGTGGCTGTGTAATTTGGTAGGCTTTTATATTTTTAAACCACATTTGAGGCTATCTCTTTTAAAAATGGTGGGCAAGCGTACCAAGCTAGCGAATGCGGTGCAACGGATATAGTACGGGAGCTATAGAGATTTTTTGTTAAGCAGGTTTGCCCTTCATAGGAAAGCGAATGGTATATTGGAGGCCATCGCCAGGTTTGCTTTGCGCTTCAATGTGGCCAGATAAAGACTGAGTAACAAGATTGTACATAATGTGTGTGCCAAGCCCGCTGCCGCCTTCTCCTCGCTTAGTGGTAAAGAAGGCATCAAACAACCTATCTAAGTCGTCATTAGATAAACCTTTTCCGTTGTCACGGTAACGCATTTCTATGGTGTTGTTATCAGTACTCACATCCAACGTAATTTTGCCATCGTTAGTGTCTTCAAAACCATGCACTAAAGAGTTCACAATCATGTTCGTCACAATTTGGGCAATGGCCCCTGGTGCACAGCGAATATAAAGATCTTCAGGGCAATTGACCACTATTTCATGATTACTATGCTTGAAGCTTGGCTTGAGCGATTTAATGATGTCACGAATGTAATCGTTAAGGTTTATCTCTCGCTCAGTTTCGCTGGTTTGATCTACCGCCACTTGTTTGAAGCTGGCGATAAGCTCAGATGCTCTGTTTAAGTTAGTTAACAGAAGATTAGCCGTTTGCTCAGCTTCATTAATGAAGTTTTCCATGTTCTTAGTTGTCAGGCTTTTTTCTTCAAAACCCGTTTTTAAGTTATTGAGTCGCTCTTGCAAAAAGCTGGCTGCCGTCACGCCAACGCCCAATGGAGTATTCACATCATGGGTAATGCCTGCTACCAACCCGCCAAGAGAAGCCATGCGCTCAGATTCGACTAACTGATCTTTGGCGAGCTGTAAATTTCCCATTGAATTCGCCAACTCCGAGTTTCTTTTACGAAGCTCATCTTCTATATACTGCCTATTTTCATTCTCTTGACGAAGCTCTCTTTGATTCGCGATAAGCTCGTCTTTTTGCTGTTCTAGGCTAAGCATAATTTGAGAAAGCGAAGAGGTTTTCTTGGCCACTTCTTGTTCTAAAATGAGGTTCTGGTCGTCTAATTTTTTATTGGCATGTGACAGCTGACTTTGGGCATTGGTCAACTTGCTATTTGATACGATTAAGTCGTCGATAACATTGTTGTACGACTCTTTTAGTTGCAATAATTCATTATCGTCACTTATTTTGACTGAAAGCTTACTTTCTTCAGGGTGAAGTGGATCGAACCCTTCCATTTGATGGGTGATTTCAGCCAAGGGTTCGGACAACATGGTGCGAAACGCGGTCATAAAAAGAAACACCAAGAAGGTTGTTTTTATTAACGCATTACCAATAAGAAAAAAGATCCCAATTTCAATACGACCAAAAATAGTATCGAAACTTGAGTAGAGCGTTACATCGCCTACAGTCGATTCTCGTCCTGAAAATTTAAATATTAATGGAAAGCTATAACTGAAAATACCACCTGGGTGGTCTTCAATAAGTTCTTCTTCGATAGGAGAGCGGGGACGCTGAATGCTTAAACCGTAGTCGGCAATTTGATTGCCATTTTCATCCCTGACTTGTACACCTTCAACAATAGGAAGTTCTAATAACCCCTCTGCTATTGAGCTAGCTTGTTCGGTGTTCAATTCCCACAGGGCACGGGTCAAGCTGGTTGAGAAGGTGTTCTTTAAAGTTTGTAATTCATCTTCGACATGATCTTTGGTACTAAGATACTCGGTAAAAATCTGTCCAACGGTAACAATAAGCGTAAGAATGAAGTATACAGAAAGCACTCGTGTCAGCAGTTTTCTTGATAACCCAGTTTTTACCGCCGCCATTGAACAACATTCCTCTGTCTACAATTTACTTGACCTTCATTGCCAAGAATATGCGTAAATGTATGAATAAACAAGCAACCTCTATGAAGAAAGTTTTACCTATCTTTGTCGAAAACTTGACACATTAATGTAATCGTTTTAATAAAAGTGTCACAGTGCACATTAATAATAGCGGCGTTTTGTGATGAGCAGGAAAATAATAATGTCTCGTACAGTTTTGGTGGTTGAGGACGAAGCGCCCATCCGTGAAATGCTTAAGTTTGTGTTAGAGCAGTCTGGTTTTAATATCATTGAAGCCGAAGATTACGATATAGCGCAAGAAAAAATATGTGAACCTTACCCAGATTTAATCTTACTTGATTGGATGCTACCGGGTGGTAGCGGCGTGCAATTGGCTAAGAGTTTAAAGCAGCATGAGTTTACTCGTGATATTCCAGTGATTATGCTTACCGCTAGAGGCGAAGAAGAAGATAAAATTCGAGGCCTTGATGCGGGTGCGGATGATTACGTCACTAAACCGTTTTCACCCAAAGAGCTTATCGCTCGAATTAAAGCGGTGATGCGACGCGTAACGCCTACATCAAATGAAGAGCCTATTGAATTTAACGGCTTGAAACTTGAGCCGGTGTCTCACCGTGTTATGGCTAATGAAGAGCCACTTGACATGGGTCCCACAGAATTCAAATTACTGCATTTTTTCATGACCCACCCAGAGCGTGTTTATAGCCGTGAGCTATTACTCGACAATGTATGGGGTACGAATGTGTATGTGGAAGATAGAACGGTTGATGTACATATCAGGCGTTTACGTAAAGCTATCTCTCGTCATGGGCATGATGCTATGATTCAAACCGTGCGTGGAGCCGGTTACCGTTTCTCTACCAAACTCTAAATTCCCAGCGGATAAGAGACGCCACTAGCGTCTCTTCGCTCTCCGCGTTTCACTGTTTCAGGGCGCATTCACTATGTATTACCCGTTCTCATGGCTGAGAAGTACGCTTCGACTAGTGCTATACCTTCTGGTATTCGCGCTAATCGGTTGGTACATGAATGACATGTTATTTGCTGTAGCCATTGGCGCCACCTTGCTGCTCATTTTCAACTATTGGCATTTATACAAGCTTAACCGCTGGTTATGGCATAGCCGTAAGATGTCACCACCCACAGTGCGTGGTGTGTGGGAGCATATTTACGAAGGTATTTATTACCTGCAGCGCAGAAACAGGAATAAGCGTAAAGAGCTTGGCGAACTAGTGAAGCGCTTCCGTGAGGGGTCTGAAGCACTCCCCGATGCAGCGGTAGTAGTAGATTCTAAAGCATGTATTATCTGGTGTAACCGCTTAGCGCGGTTGGATCTGGGCTTAAAGTGGCCACAAGATGCGGGCAGAAGGCTCGATAACTTACTACGACACCCAGAATTTATTCAGTATTTTCATGCTGGAAATTTCAAATATCCTATTGAAGTTCCATCACCAACCAACCCGCATAAAACCTTTGAATATCGGGTTATGCCTTATGGCGACGAGCACCTGTTATTGATTGCGCGAGATATTACCCGCGTCTCTCAGTTAGAGGCCATGCGTAAAGATTTTGTCGCCAATGTGTCACATGAACTACGAACGCCTCTCACGGTTATCAATGGCTATTTAGAAATCTTGCCAGTGGATGAAACCGCAGATCCTTTTATGCAAAAAGCCATGAAGGAGATGACTGCGCAAACTCATCGTATGCAAAATTTGATTGAAGATTTATTGGTGTTGTCTCGCATTGAAGCCAGCTCGGAACGGATTTACGAAAATGTGGTTAATATTCCCACGGTACTGTCTCAGATAGAGCGAGAAGCCCAAGCACTGAATAAAGAAAAACAACACCATATTGAATTTCATATTGATACCGACCTTAAAGTCTTTGGGGTTGAAACCGAGCTACGAAGTGCTTGTTCTAACTTAGTATTTAATGCGGTGCACTACACTCCACCTGGTGGTGAAATTCATGTATATTGGCGGCATGATGAGGAAGGCGCAAAGTTCGCGGTGCACGATAATGGCGATGGCATTGAATCCAATCATCTTAATCGACTCACAGAACGTTTTTATCGGGTTGATAAAGCACGGTCACGCAAAACCGGTGGTTCAGGATTGGGGTTGTCGATAGTGAAGCACGTACTTAGCCACCATAATTCTCGTTTAGACATTGCTAGCACTTTAGGGGAGGGCAGTCAGTTTTCCTTTGTGCTGGATAAAGAGTTAATTGCGGAGCAAATTTAAATGCGAATAAAGCAATTCATCGCCTTGTGCAATGTGGCCGTTTTGCTTCTTGTTTCAGGCTCGCTAGGCGCTGAAACTACCCACGAGTTAGAATACGAACGTCAACCTGGGGTGGCAGGAAAAATTACTTCGGTAGGGTCAGACACACTCGCGAATTTAATGACTTTTTGGTCACAAGAATTCAAAGCCCTCTATCCGCAGGTGGGTTTTCAAATTCAAGCGTCTGGTTCTTCTACTGCGCCCCCTGCGCTCATTGAAGGAACCGCCACTATCGGCCCAATGAGCCGAGAATTAAAACCTAGCGAGATTCGCGACTTTACCCGCAAGCACGGTTACCCGCCTTTAGTCCTTAAGGTTGCGATGGACGCCATCGCTATCTTTGTTGAACGCCGCAATCCGTTGCAAGGGCTAACCTTAAACCAAGTCGATTCTATTTTTTCCCAAACACAATTTTGCGGAGGGGATGGGCCAATCAATAGATGGTCAGAGTTAGGCATTGACGCGAACGGTTATCGCGCTCCAATTCGCTTGTACGGACGAAATTCGGTATCAGGAACCTATGGGCTATTTAAAATCATAGCCATGTGTGACGGTGACTTTAGAAATACAGTTAACGAACAGCCGGGGTCGGCATCAGTGGTGCTATCTGTGGCTTCAGGCAAAGGGGCGATGGGCTACGCCGCCTACGGGTATAAAACTGCAGGAGTGCGGGCGCTGCCATTAGGTGAAAGCAAAGATTCTTTAGTGCCACTTACCATAGATAACGTTCGCAGTGAGTCTTATCCGTTTTCTCGTTTCTTGTATTTGGTGATAAACAAAAAACCTGGTGAGCCACTACCTACTCTTGAAAGAGAGTTTCTGCGTTATATTTTGTCTGAACAAGGCCAAGAGCAAGTATCACGAGATGGGTACTTTCCTATTCGAGAAGATATGCTGCTTAGACAGCGTAGGTTGGTTGATTAGTTATTGTACAAGCAGGTGGGTAATCGTGGAGCACGTTTCATCACGCTGGAAAAATTGGGTAGTAAAAAACCTTTTATCAGGCACGGCACTGCCCGTAATTATTGAACAGTTAACTCTAAATGGGTTTGACGCAAAAACCGTTCGCTCGCTTCTAGGCAGCAATTTACCTGAAAAGCATGTTTTCGACCGAGACATAGAATTTTACCGTAAGCTCGCATTTCCTGCGTTTTTACATCAGCCTTCAAATCAGAATGTGAGTTGTTTGTACGATGAAGAGCAAGTTCAGCTCTATCGCGTTGACGACTTTCTATCTGCTGACGAGTGCCACGAGGTGATAAGCCTTTCTTCAAGTAAACTTACGCCCTCAAAACTCACTGGAGCTCCTTCTACAGCAGGAATTAGAACATCTTCCACTTGTGAACTCGCCTTCATGCAGAGCGAATTATTTACCTCAATAGATAGCCGCGTCGTCAACTTCTTAGACTTGGGCGTAGGAGAAAAAGAGGTGATTCAAGCACAACATTATGAGGAAGGGCAATATTTTAAACCGCATTTTGATTTCTTCCCGCCAGGCACACCACAATATCTAGAACATGCAAAAACAAGAGGTCAGCGGACATGGACTTGCATGATTTATTTAGACGATGTCGTGGAGGGGGGGCATACACATTTTACAAAAATTGGGGTGTCGATAAAGCCCC
Source organism: Alteromonas sp. CI.11.F.A3 (assembly GCF_032925565.1). Classification (NCBI taxonomy): domain Bacteria; kingdom Pseudomonadati; phylum Pseudomonadota; class Gammaproteobacteria; order Alteromonadales; family Alteromonadaceae; genus Alteromonas; species Alteromonas sp. CI.11.F.A3. Next base: position 4,027,936 of record NZ_CP136708.1, on the reverse strand, counting down.
GCCGAGGCGCAGCACTGATATGGAACAATTTGACCCAAACAGGCGCGCCTAATTTTAATACTCTGCATTATGCTGAACCGGTGACTACGGGTAATAAAAACGTCATAACCAAGTGGTTTCGAGATAGAAATTAGCAAATCTTTCAATATAACCATCTGCTGAAATCCCTAAATTTCGTTTTAACTACCTAAAAAACAAGACAATCTTAAAGACATTTAAGACTATTTATAAAAGTTCCAAATATTTCTATTTGAATGTGCATTTGTAACAAAAATGTCACCCTTCTCATTTAACCTCTACCGGACTTTGAAATTCAAACTAAGATCTAACTGGAGAATTTAATGGAAATTCGTAATGTTTTTAAGATCAGTGCAATTACAACAGCACTTGTTCTTGCAGGTTGCGGTGGCGATATAAATATTAACGAAGGTGACGAAGTTGTTGCAGCGCCAACAACACCAACCACGCCAACGACCCCAACCACGCCAACAACCCCTGATGTTGATACGCCATTTTCATTAGGCTTGGCGACAGATGCATCTAGCGAATTCTCTACTATTACCGATAAACCTGTTTATCGGTTAAACGACGACTTAGTGTTAACGCAAGACATGACGTTGACGAACGATGCACACTGGATCATTAAAGGTCGTACGGCTGTAGGTAACGACAACGCTGATTCAACAGTACTTACCATTGAAGAAGGTACTACGGTTATCGGTGAAGACGGTGATGACTTCCTAGTGGTACGCCGTGGTTCACAAATTGAAGCGTCTGGTTCATCTTCAGCGCCAATCGTTATGACATCTATACAAGATGTTACTGGCGAAGAAACATCAATTGGCCAATGGGGTGGTGTGGTATTACTCGGTAATGCACCAACCAACCTTTGTAACACTGGTGATGATGACCAAACGTCTGACGATGAACTGGCTTCTTGTGGTGTGTCTGCTGAAGGTGATGCAGGCCTATATGGCGGCAACAACGCTCAAGACAACTCGGGTACGCTTGAATACGTTGTTGTTAAGCATGCGGGTAAAGCGTTGGCTTCTGGTGATGAACTAAACGGTATTTCATTTGCGGGTATCGGTTCTGAAACCACCGTTAATCACATTCAAGTTCACCAAAACCTTGATGACGGTATCGAATTTTTCGGTGGTACGGTTAGTGTAAGCAATGTCGTACTTACTGATATTGGTGATGATTCACTAGATTGGTCTTTCGGCTGGACGGGTAGTGCAACTAACGTTTACATTCAGCAATCTGCTGACGGCGGCGATAACGCCATTGAAGCGGATAACAATGAAGATAATCCTTCATGGTTACCTCTTACCAAACCAACGATTTCTAACGTAACCATTGTAAGTGCCGATGGCACTAACGGCGTACGTTTACGTAACGGCACTGCGGGTGTGTTATCAAACGTCGTGGTAACAGGTTCTACCTTGGCCGCTAACTGCTTGCGTGTAAATGGTGACGAGTCTATTGCTAATGCAGAATCTGGCGAGCTTTCAATTACTAACTCTGTTGTTGCGTGTGAAACACCTGCCAACAACTTTGGTTCAGATGAGATTGGCGGTGAGTCTACACAAGCTTGGTTTGAAGGCCAAACAGGCAATAGTGTGCTTACACCATCAGAACTATTATTTGAAGATAACGGTTATTTCCCAACTTCTGCATCGCCGTTAGCTAACAGTGGAAATTACATCGGTGCATTTGACCCTGCTGGTGAAGACTGGACTACCGGTTGGACGGTTGGCGTAAATGGTGGATTTCCAACGGATATCCAAACGGCTTTCGAACAAGGTTTAGCAACAGATGTATCTGCTAACTTCCCAGAATTAACCGATAAGCCAGTTTATGAACTTGCTGAAGATACAACATTAACCAGTGATGTAACGTTAACTAACGATGCTTACTGGCTAATTAAAGGTCGCTTAGCGGTTGGTAACGATAACGCAGATAATGCAGTACTTTACATTGAACAAGGCACCACGGTGTTCGGCGAAGAAGGCGATGACTTCTTAGTAGTGCGTCGAGGCTCTCAGATTCAAGCTGAAGGCACGGCCAGTGCACCCATTACATTTACCTCAGTTCAGGACCTAACGGGTCAAGAAACGTCAATTGGTCAATGGGGCGGTTTAGTGCTTCTTGGTAACGCACCCACTAATCTATGTAACACGGGTGATGATTCTGATACTTCAGATGCGGAATTAGCGGCATGTGGCGTAGCCGCGGAAGGCGATGCAGGCCTATACGGTGGTGCAGATGCTGAAGATAATTCAGGTACACTTCGCTATATCGTCGTTAAGCACGCAGGTCGCGCATTAGCGGCAGGTGACGAGCTAAACGGTATTTCATTTGCGGGTATTGGTTCTGGTACTGAAGTTGAATTTATTCAAGTTCACCAAAACCTTGATGACGGTGTTGAATTCTTCGGTGGTACAGTAAGTGTTCGCAACATTGTGTTGACTGATATCGGCGATGACTCACTAGATTGGTCATTTGGTTGGACTGGTAACGCACAAAACGTTTATATCCAGCAATCTGCTGCAGGTGGCGATAATGCTATCGAAGCGGATAACAACGAAGATAATCCAGCTTGGTTACCGCTTACTAGCCCAACTATCTCGAACGTAACCATTGTTGGTGCCGATGGCACAAACGGTGTGCGTTTACGTAACGGTACTGCAGGAGCAGTTCGTAACTTAGTGGTTACGGCGGGTGAAGGCTACTCAAACTGCCTACGTGTTAACGGTGCTGAATCTATCGCTAATGCAGAATCTGGTGCACTTTCTGTTGAGAATTCAGTGGTTGCCTGTGAGACAGATGACAACTTTGGATCTGATGAAATCAGCGGTGATTCAACACAAGCGTGGTTTACCGGTCAAACTGGAAACAGTGTACAAACGGCTGAAGCCTTAATGCTTTCTACCGATGGCTTCACACCTCGCTCTGGTTCTCCTTTACTTGGCGCTGGCGTTGATATGTCTGCTGACAGTGATTTCTTCACATCAACTGACTACATCGGCGCATTTGATGGCGAAAACAACTGGATGGATGGTTGGACTGTTGCGGTTAACGACTCAATCCCTTCAGATGTGACTAACGCCTTTGAGCAAGGCCTAGCGACTGACGTTTCAGGCAGCTTTGCCGCCATTACAGATAAGCCTGTATATCAACTAGCTGCTGATACTATCTTTACTGCTGACGTTTCTTTAACCAATGATGCTCACTGGTTAATTAAAGGCCGTACTGCAGTAGGTAACGATAATGCTGATAGCGCTACGCTTTATATCCAACGCGGTACTACCGTATTTGGTGAAGATGGCGACGATTTCTTAGTGGTACGCCGCGGTTCAAAGATGGAAGCGTCTGGTACAGCAACATTGCCTATCACGTTCACCTCATCTGAAGATATGACAGGTGGCGAAACGACTATCGGTCAATGGGGCGGCCTAGTTATCTTAGGTAATGCGCCAACTAACTTGTGTAATACAGGCGACGACGACGCAACATCAGAGGCTGAATTAGCAGCATGTGGTGTATCTGCTGAAGGTGACGCTGGTCTATATGGCGGCGCCGATGCAGAAGATAGCTCTGGTACATTCCGCTACGTTATTGTTAAGCATGCAGGTAAAGCACTGGCAGCAGGTGATGAACTAAACGGTATTTCATTTGCTGGTGTTGGTAGTGGTACAGAAGTAGACTTCATCCAAGTGCACGAGAACTTAGATGATGGTGTTGAGTTCTTTGGTGGCACGGTAAACGTTAGCCACTTAGTATTAACAGCCATCGGTGATGACTCACTGGATTGGTCTTTCGGTTGGACAGGTAAGGCTCAGTACGTACTTATCAAACAGGGTCTTAATGGCGGCGACAACGCATTTGAAGCTGACAACAATGAAGACAATCCTACTTGGACACCACTTACAACACCTACTGTATCTAATGTAACCATCATTGGTTCTACAGATACCAATGGTGTACGTCTGCGCAACGGTACTGCAGGAACCATTAAAAACTTAGTGGTAACTGGCGGCGCTGACTACAGCAACTGCCTACGCGTTAACGGTGATGAATCAATTGCGAATGCAGCAGATGCGTCACTTACCGTTACCCATTCTGCAGTGGCTTGTGAGTCTACAAGCGCATTTGGTTCTGATGTGATTGGCACGGCAACAACCCAAGAGTGGTTTGAAGCACAAGATGGTAACACCGTTGTTGCAGATATTGACGCATTAAGCTTCGATGACGCAACCGGCTATGTGCCAAGCAGTGATTCAGCGTTACTTGGTTCTGGTTTTGATGCGTCTACGCTAGATAGCTTCTTCGATAGCACTGATTATAAGGGTGCATTCGATGGCGAAGCTAACTGGACGCTAGGCTGGGTAACTGTAGGTCTTGAAGACTAATTTACTTTCGTCATTCATTGAAGCTAAGGCGCTTATGCGCCTTAGCTTTTGTGTTGAAAGGTCTTCCTAACTACAGCCCCATAGGAGTTTCCATAATGAAAAATAATCAATCGTCAATATTCAAGTTAGGTAGTCTGACGCTTGCCATCTCTACTATTCTGGGTTCAAGCTTATTGTCTACAGCAGCAATAGCGCAACAATCAGAAGATGAAGTGATTGAAGAAGTTGTTGCTACAGGTACCCGATTAAAAGGGACAGCAACAGCAGTAATGCAAGAGCGTCAAAACCAAGCGTTTGTTGCCGATATCATGGGTGCAGATCAAATTGCACGTACCGGTGATGGCGATGCAGCAGCAGCACTTCGTCGTGTAACTGGATTAACATTGGTAGATGGTAAGTTCATCTACGTTCGTGGTTTGGGTGAACGCTACTCAAGTACACAATTGAATGGTATGACAGTACCTAGCCCTGATCCTACGCGTTCAGTGGTTCCATTGGATTTATTCCCTTCAAGTATCATTGAAAGCTTGAATGTTCAAAAATCGTTTTCACCCAACATGCCTGGCCACTTTGGTGGCGGTAACGTCAATATCCGTACTAAGTCTATCCCAACTGAATTTGTGTTCAGTGTGTCTGGTGGGGCAGGTTGGAATTCAGAAAACAGTAATGACGGATTTTTCTACGGCGGTGGCAGCGATGATTGGACTGGACGAGATGATGGCACACGCGCCTTGCCGTCTATCATAGCATCGAATTTGGCCGCTTCTGGCTCTGACGGGTTTGAAGGTGATTCTTCACGTACGTTGGCGCAAACACAAGAAATACTGAATTCATTTAATTGGGATATTGGCCCTGAAAGTAAGTCTGCCGAGCCTGACTTTAATTTAGGTGCAACGCTAGGTAATCGTTACACATTTGATGACGACAGTGTATTGGGCTTCCTTGCGACGGTTTCTTACAGCAACGAATGGTCAATTACCGAAGAGCAATTGGGTAATGATATTGGTGGCGGACAAGATAACCCTCGCTTTACTAAATATCGTGACATGATTTCTACCGAACAAAATGTTCGTTGGAGCGGCATGTTCAATGTGGGTTATGAGTTAAATAGTAACCACAAAATTGAACTGGTTAATATGATGCTCCACGACATGCGTGACCGCCTGCGGGACGGCGAATACTTCGATGACAGTGAAAGCACCATCGGCGTGGAAGAGTTCAGTCGTATGGATATCATTTTCGAAGAGCGTGAAATGGTGTCGTCACAGTTGAAAGGAACACATAATTTCCTCGATATTGCTAACGGTGTGTTTTTTGATTGGTACGCAGGTACAAGCCGAGCCTCGCGTGAAGCGCCCGATATTATGGAAGTAACTTACCAGTTATTTTATGACGATGTTGGTGCGTTAGAGCTTGAACGTATCGATGATACTTCAGGGACTAACTTAAACCGTCAGTATCAAAGCCTTCAAGATGAATCTGATACTTATGGTTTTAATATCTCTACTCCTTTCTACGGTGATGGGTACGATATCGAAATTAAGGCGGGCTTTGATTATTACGAGAAAACACGGGATGCCGTAAATATCGATTTAGCGATTCGCCATTTTGGTATTAATGATGAATTTAAAGTGGGCAACCGACTGTATGATATTTTCTCAGAAGAAAATATTAATAACCCTGACTTCTACGCAAGTTCAACAGGTAGCTCGCTATTTCAAGACAATACCGGTGAAGGTGATAAGTATTCCGCAGCAAGTAAGCTGACTGCTGGTTACTTGATGGTAGATGCTTTTATCGATAAAAAGTGGCGTTTAAGTGGTGGTGCGCGATGGGAAGAGTTCCAGCAAATTTCAGTGCCTTTTGTTGAACACTCGAATGAGTTTGCAGCAGAAACGGATGAAATTGCGGACAGCATTTATAACGAAGATGATATTCTTCCTTCATTCGCGCTAACTTATATCCCTAACGATGAAATGCAGTATCGTTTCAACATCAGCCAAACGTTAATCCGTCCTGATTTACGTGATATCAGTACCACATTCTTTATCGATCCACTTACCGAATTTCTTGTTCGTGGTTCACCGTCATTAGTTGAAACTGAGCTAATGAACATAGACGTCCGCTGGGAATGGTATATGTCTCAAGGGAACAACGTCTCTGTTGCGTTGTTCTACAAGGATATGGAAAACCCTATTGAGATGGTGCAGTTCGATGGCGGTGAGGGCGTACCTCAGTTGCTTACTGCAAACGGTGAAGAAGGTGAACTATACGGGGTTGAAGTAGAGTTTTTACATGACCTTAGCTTTATCAGTGACTCAATGAGTAACTTCTTTATATCTGGAAACATGACGGTGTCAGATTCAGAAGTAACTATTGGCAGCGGAGATCAAGATTCTTTGTTCTCACAGCAAGCACGTGAAGCCTATGGTGGTACCATCACAGCGACTATCACGAATGATCAGCGTCGTTTAGTGGGTCACTCTGAATGGGTTGCTAACCTGCAATTAGGTTGGGATTTAGACAACGGAGAGCATTCGGCTTCATTGGTGTATAACTCTTTTGGTGAACGTATTATTGCACCTGGTGTTCGCGGGTTTGAAGACGGTATAGAAAATCCTTTCCACTCATTGGATTTTGTTTATACCTACTATCCGGACTTCAACACGACGATAAAACTAAAATTTCAAAATATCCTCAACGAGGATAAAGAAATTGAACAGGAAGGACTCCTGTTGCGCCGTGAATCCGTCGGTACAGGTATTAGTGCCAGCGTAAGTTACGACTTCTAATTTAAAAAGCCCGGAATTGACCGGGTTTTTTATTGCGCGATTGTCTGCTGAATATGACGGTTATGTAATAAAACTGTCATGGAAAACTCCTATCCTACGCCCAGAATTTTATAGTCGGTAACCCCGATTTCTTTTAACTTTAAAGGTTTGAATGTATGAAGCTTATCAATTCTTTGCTTATTGCAGGCGCGCTTGTGGCGACACCTGTACTAGCACAAGACGATGAAGTACTAAATCCCGTTATCGATGAGGCGGCGAAAATTAATGAATCTGCTGCGAAGTCGCAGGAAAAAATAAACGGCATTACCGATCAGATTGACAGTAAACTTCAGCAATTCAAAACTTTGATGAAAGAAATTGAAGGTTTGGAAGTTTATAACACTCAACTTCGTAAACAAATTAATAGCCAAGAACAAGAAATGGATGACTTGAACGCTGCTATCGATGAAGTATCGGTTGTTGAGCGTCAAATTACGCCGCTAATGATGCGTATGATTGACGGCATGGAGCAGTTTATTGCCCTAGACGTGCCTTTTCTTCCTGAAGAGCGCAAAAACCGCGTAATGGATTTAAAAGCCATGATGGATCGCGCCGATGTTGCTGCATCTGAGAAATTCCGTCGTGTTATGGAAGCGTACCAAGTTGAGATGGACTATGGTCGCACAATGGAAGCTTACAGTGGCTTGCATACTATTGATGGCCAGGAGCGTGACGTTGAGTTTTTACGCTTAGGTCGCACAGCGCTTATTTATCAAACTCGTGATGCTAGTTCACAAGGTGTTTGGAACAAGCAAACTCGCCAGTGGGAAGCGCTAGACAGCAGCTACCGCACACAAATTACCAAAGGTCTGCGCATGGCGAAGAAACAACTTGCTCCAGACTTGCTAATGCTACCAGTGGCTATCACAGACTAAGAGGTTGATGAGAATGTTTAATTCAGTAAAACGTATCGCTTTTGGCCTAGTAGCCCTTAGCTTAAGCGCTGGTGCAGTAGCACAGAACGACCGCGCAATGGACCTAGACGCACTGCTTAAGCAGCTAGAAGAAGGTCAATTTGCACAGTCTGAGCAAAACAAACAACGTGAGCGTGACTTCGTAGCCCAGCGTGCTGAGCAAGATCAAGTATTGCGTGATACACGCGCTCGTCGTGACCAAATGTTGGCACAGTCAGAGCAGCTTGAAACCCAATTCGAAGAAAATGAATTTAAATTAGCAGACCTTAACGGTGCGCTAGATACACGTTTAGGTTCACTAAAAGAATTGTTTGGTGTACTTCAGCAAATTGCTGGCGACACGAAAAACAAATTTTATAACTCAGTAGTATCGGCGCAAATCACAGGTCGTTCAGACTTCCTTGATAAAATGGCACAAGACATGGGCTCTAGCTCAAAACTTGCGTCTATTGAAGAAATTGAGCGTGTTTGGTTTGAAATGCAACGTGAAATGACAGAGTCAGGAAAAGTGACCAAATTCACTACTGACGTCGTTGAAGCGGGTGGTCAGAAAGTATCGAAAGAAGTGGTACGTGTAGGACCTTTCGCACTCGTTGCTGATGGTAAATACCTTGAGTACAACGGTGTGACCGGAACGGTTTCAGAACTTATCCGTCAGCCTGCTGACCGTTACAACAGCTCTGCTGCAGAACTTCAAGAATCTGCAAGTGGTGAGCTAGTTCAGTTTGGTATCGACCCAACAGGTGGTTCAATTCTAGGTCTTCTAGTTCAAGCGCCAAATCTTAAAGAGCGTGTTGAACAAGGCGGCGTAGTAGGGTACATCATCCTCATCGTTGGTGCGTTCGGTTTGCTACTTGCCCTAGAGCGTTTGATTACCTTGTCGCTTATTCGCATGAAAGTGAACAGCCAGCTTAAGAGCAAGGAAATAAAAACCAATAACCCACTTGGCCGCGTGCTTAAAGTTCGTGACGATCATCCAAATGCTGATGTTGAAGCGCTAGAGCTTCACCTTACTGAAGCGATTTTGGGCGAAGTACCTAAGCTAGGGCGTAACCTTACTATCATCAAGATTATCTCAGTAGTAGCGCCGCTTATGGGTCTACTGGGTACAGTAACCGGTATGATTAATACATTCCAAGCCATTACCTTATTTGGTACGGGTGACCCGAAACTAATGGCGGGTGGTATTTCAACAGCACTAGTCACAACGGTTCTTGGTCTGGTAGTCGCTATTCCGATGACGTTGCTATACGCCATGCTAAATACACGTTCTAAGAACATTGTATACATTCTTCAAGAACAAGCGTCTGGCGTTATTGCAGAGCGCGCAGAGCGGAGCTAATCATGATCGAGTTTCTGGAAGCAATTCGCGATTTCACAGAAACAGGTGGCCAGGTTCTTCTGGTCATCGGTCTGCTGATATTCGTTATGTGGCTTTTGATCCTCGAGCGTGCCATGTATCTGATGATTTGGCATAAGCAAGCTAAGAAAGAGGCGGTAGCGATGTGGACTGCACGTCACGACCGCGCTTCTTGGATTGCACAGCAAGTTCGTCAGAAAACGATTTCACAGTTAACCATGCGACTTAACGGTAGCATCCCGATTATTCAGTCTTTGGTAGCGCTTTGTCCGTTACTGGGCTTGATGGGAACGGTAACCGGTATGATTGAAGTGTTCGATGTAATGGCGATTGCAGGGTCGGGTAATGCTCGCTCTATGGCATCAGGCGTATCGAAAGCCACTATCCCCACTATGGCGGGCATGGTTGGTGCACTTTCAGGCGTTTTCGCCTCTACGTGGCTCAACCGTATGGTGAAATCTGAACGCACGCATCTTGAGGATGCATTGACTATTCAACGTTAATGCTACGGCATTAAGGTAAGGTAAAAATTATGAAGCAGCACTTTCAAAACCTGGTTGATGAAGAAGAAGCAGCCATCGATATGACGCCCATGCTGGACGTTGTATTTATCATGTTGATTTTCTTTATTGTAACCGCATCGTTTGTAAAAGAAGCGGGTATTGATGTTAACCGCCCTGAAGCAGCTACTGCTGTGAAAAAAGACCGCGCTAACATCCTTATTGCTATCTCTGATAAAGGCGAGATTTGGATTAATAAGCGTCGTATCGATGAGCGCGCAGTACAGGCTAACATCGAGCGTCTTCACGCTGAAAACCCGCAGGGTACCGTTGTGATTCAAGCAGATAAAGAATCAACAACTGAAACCCTTATTAAGGTTATGGATGCCTCCCGTGCGGCAGGTGTTTTTGATGTTTCGATTGCAGCTCAAGAGCCATAAATCATGCCACGATATATAATCGCATTTGTTATATCCCTTGCGATCACGTTAGGCCTGTTCTTCTTGATGCAATCACTTATCAAGATGGGTGGCAGCGCGTTAACGGAACCGCCAAAGGGTAGTGTACTTGACTTTGTAAGGGTTAAGCAGGACGAACAGGTCGAGAAAAAAGATCGTAAGCCTAAGAAGCCGCCTAAGCCAGATCAGCCACCACCGCAAATGGAGCAGCCTCAAATGGACTCTCCTACCCCAGATGCAGAGGGGACATCCATGGATTTCGGTGCAGATGTTGGTGATGATATTTCTTTAGACGGCGGGTTAGCCCTTGAGTCTGGTGATGGCGAATATTTACCTATTGTTAAGGTGGCGCCGGTGTATCCTCGTCGTGCTTTACAACGTGGTATTGAAGGCTTTGTTATTGTTGAATTTACGGTAACTAAGCAAGGCGCTGTGCGAGACCCTATTGTGATAGAAGCCAATCCAGAAGGCATATTTGAACAAGCAGCAATGGATGCAGCCATGAAGTTTAAATATAAGCCACGAGTAGTAAATGGCGAAGCCACGGAAGTGTCTGGTATTCAAAACCGTATTACTTTCCAGATAGACGGATAATGACATGAGAATAAAACAAACGAATACATTGCTTAGCGCACTGGCGTTTGCCGTTGTTTTTGCAACTGTGTCTGTTCCTACTATGTTGGTTGCCAATAATGCGGTTGCTCAGGAACAAAAAGCCAGTGATAAGAAAACCCGTCGTGTTCCTACACTTCGCGGCAAGGTATACGAGCAATTAGCACGTGCACAATCAGCCGCCGATGATGCAGGCGATGTAGAAGAAGCTATTGCTATTCTTAAAGAGGTAGAAGAAAAAGCTAACTCTATGAATAGCTATGAAAAAGCCATGATGTATAACTTTTTCGGCTTCATTTATTACAACGACGAAAACTACGATAAGGCCCTAGAATCGTTTGAAAACGTAGTGAACCAACAGCCTATTCCTGAAAAGTTCGAAATGTCGACCCTCTTCAGTTTGGCGCAATTGCATTTAATGCAAGGTAACTATGATAGAACGATAGAGTTTATCGAACGTTGGGAAGTATTAAACAACGGGGTTATTCCACCTAAAAATAAGGTGCTAAAAGCACAGGCTTATTATCAAAATAAGCGTTATGACGACGCAGCAGATTGGATCACTCAAGCCATAGTTGAACATGAAGCAGAAGGTATGTTGCCAGATGAGTCATGGCTTATTCTTCAGCGTGCAGTGTTCTACGAACTCAAGCAGCCAACTAAAGTAAAAGATGTTTTGATTAAGCTAGTGAAGCTTTATAGCGAACCAAAGTATTGGATACAGTTAGCAGGCATGTATGGCGAGCTTGGTGAAGAGCGTAAGCAGCTTGCCATTATGGAAACGGCTTACCAACAAGGTTTTGTATCATCACCTGCTGATATCTTTAACATGGCTCAGCTTTATTACTATCATCGTGCACCGTATAAAGGCGCATTGTTGATGGAACAAGCCATGAAAGAAGGTGTGCTTGAAGAGAATCTTCGAAACCTTAAGTTTTTAGGCCAAAGCTGGACTCTCGCCAAAGAGCAAGACAGAGCGATTCCGGTAATGATGCAAGCAGCTGAATTATCAGAAGACGGCGAGTTAGATGCTCAGCTAGCGCAAATTTTGCTTAATGAACAACGATGGGATGAGGCGATTACATCAGCAGATCGCGCGATTGAAAAAGGCGAGATGCGTAACCCTGGCTTGGTATATTTGATTAAAGGCATGGCGCTTTATAATCAAAAGCAGTATGCACTAGCACTTAACCAACTTGCTGAAGCTGAAAAGCATCAGAAAAGCCGTGCTATGGCGCAGCAGTGGAAACAGTTTGTTCAGTCTGAAAAGACGCAATCTGAAATCATTGAAGCTGAGCTTGGCAACAGCTAAAGCGACAGCTAACACGCTTAAACGCATATACGTGATATGAAAACCGCCGCAGGCATCTACACGAGCCGGCGGCGTTTTTGTTTGTGTTGTTGTAATTATTAGCCCACTGGGCTGAAGTTTTATTTTTAAAGCCGTTGGCTAAAAGATAACGACACAAAATCTAATCCTGGATTAGGCTTCTTAAAACCTGCGTTCGAATAGTGAAAGTAGCGCAGAGACACGCGATATTCTTGGTATTGCCCGAACGTGGTCGAAAACCCAATCCTATCTTCAAACTGATAATGGGTAGACACATCTTTACCTGCAAACTGTGTATCGTCTAGCAAGGACACGCCAATGCCCAACTCTAAATCGATAGGCTTGTTAAACACTGTGGTCAGTGGAAACCGAAAAATAGGTGAAAGGGCAAGTACTACATTTGAGTCGTACTGATTATCGTCGCCATATTCCCAAAAGTTAGCACTGGTTTCCATGGTTAAGGTCATGGGCCAACTTACATTTAAAGGCTGATCGATATTATATTGATAGGCTAATTTGATACCATTTACAGCGCCTTCTCCACGTATGAAGTCGATAGCGTAGCCATGAGCGCTTTGACGTGGTGTTGGCCATAAGCTAGGTGATTGGCGCTCGCTGCTATTAACAGCAAATGGGGTAAGTAATAGTGTGAATAATGCAGCAAGGGTAAAAATGTGTGTGTTAGTCATAGTATGTTCCTCCAACGCCCTATATGAGGGAGGAATATAGGTAACCCAATTCTAAAAAAAGACGTGGTTTATTCGATTAAATATGACAATTTTATTCTGATAGTTTAGAGAAAATTGAACTAACAAGTTAACGCTGAAATCTGCGGTTTCACCGCAATATTTTGAGCTATAAACCGCTATCGATGATTAGCGCCATTCACGGAAGCCTCAGGGGATTGAGGCTCTAGGAATAAAAGCTCAGGGAAGAAAGGCTTCTATTGATGGCAGTTCATTTCTAGCTTCAAGTTCATTCCAATAAGCTTTTGTTTTAAGAATTTCATCTCTAATAGACAAAAAAGTAGACACTAATTCTGGGTCGAAATGTTTGCCCGATTCACCTTCAATGTAGGCAAAAGCTTCTTCATCTGGCCACGCTTTCTTATAAGGGCGCTTCATTGTTAAGGCATCAAACACATCGGCAATTGCCACAATACGTGCACTTACCGGAATGTGTTCGCGTTTCAATGAATAAGGATAACCACTGCCATCCCACTTTTCATGATGATAGCGTGCAATTTCTGCCGCCAAGCTAAACAAGGGGGAATTACTGCGGGTTAATATTTCATACCCAATTGCCGCATGGGTGCGCATTACTTCCATTTCATCATAGGTAAGTCGCCTAGGGGCTTTTAAAATACTATCGGGGATACCTATTTTCCCGGTATCGTGCATCGGCGCGGCTTGTGCCAGTAATGAGGCGTCGTCAGGTGACCAACCAGAGGCTAAAGCTAAGCACTGACAATAAGCAGCCATGCGCCAAATGTGATGGCCGGTGTCAGTATCGTTGTAATGTCCTGCAGCAGCCAACATACTAATCGCGCTTTGCTGACTACGAAGCAACTCCTGCGTTCTGATTTTAACTTCTTGTTCAGTTACTCTTACTTGATGCGCTAACGAGATATGTGTTTTTACTCTAGCAAGTACCAATGCGGGGGAGATAGGCTTAGTAATATAATCTACTGCGCCTAATTCAAAGCCTTTCTCTTCATCTTGACCTTGACCCAACGCGGTAACAAAGATGATAGGCACTTTAGCCAGCCTGGGGGCAAGTTCTGGTGAGGTTTTAATTTGTCTGCATACCTCATGCCCATCAATACCCGGCATCATAATATCGAGTAAAATAAGGTCTGGGGTGAACTGCTCTACAACTTTCAATGCAATATGCCCAGTGGGCGCAACTTTTACTTGGTAATAAGGCGACAAAATACCCTGCAATAAATCGATATTTGCTGGCTCGTCGTCGACGACTAAAATACTAAAATCCGTCTTTTTCGATTTTTGGTTATCAGCCATTTAGCAGTGTATCCCTTAGGCGTAAAAGTTCTTCAAGTGCTCGGCCGTAATCGTAAACACTAACAAGTTGCCTTGCATGGTTTAATGCATGTGCCGATGCTGATGATGCATGTTTGTTGTATAGCGCTGATAGCAGAGACACTGCCTCAGCATCGTAAGATTCAAGGCTTGTGATCACCGCTGATAAATCTGAGATAGATAATGTCTCTTCTACTTCTTTTTCATCATACTCGTTTGGCAATGAAAGCGTATGAGCAATAAGTCGAAGAGTGGCGTCTAAAGCGAAAGAGATGTTAGATATCTTATGCGCATAATTAGATTTGTTTTCAAGGCTGCTTGGTAGCCCTTCTAGCGCGGCCACCAAGGTATCAGCTCCTATTTTTTTTGCATCGTCCAAGAGCGAGTTAATGGCATCATGCTTTGAATCGTTTTCAATCATGATATTAATAAGCTGCGCGAGTAATTCTGCATTTCCGTAATTTGAGTAAAACTCAGCGATGGACGTAAGATAGGGGTCGTCACTGTCATGCATGTTACTTAAATTGGCAGAAGTATGGATGTTGATATCGATGACATGTAATATTTCAGCCGCGCTTGCGGGTTTTAACAAGTGCGCGCACATACCTACGCTAGCCCCTTTTTGTATGTTCTCGCTACTACTATCAGCACTAAGTGCAATAATAGGGCAGTGCCAGCCGTTTAAATTATTGAGTTCTTCAGCAACAGTGAATCCGCTTTTTTTGGGAAGAATACAATCGAGCAGTACCACATCGAAGTTGTTACTCTTACCCAATGCCAAGGCCTGCTCACCAGAGGTTGCTGTGGTGACTTTCAACCCTGCATCAAGTAAAATTTGTTGCGCTATTTCAAGACTAATACTGTCATCATCAACCAATAGGGCGTGCTTTCCTGCTAAGCGTCGCTTACGCCAGAGCTTACTTTCCAGTCCGTCGGCGTGCGTTGCTAACGTGGAACCAGAGGTTGGAAATAATGCCCGTAAGATGTGAACATCGGTAAAAGGTAGCTCTATTATATTAAGCATGTTGAGTTTGACAGATTGTAATCGTCGCTTGGCTTCTTCGGTGTCGACGGGAGTGACAATACACATCAGGTTCAAATTTTCATATTCACCAAGTTTTATGTGGTTGACGAATTTTTGCCAAGCTGCGGGCTTAGCGGGAAGCAACACAATTACATCATGACGGCTGGCTGGGAACGTATCTGCATTCCCGTTAATAAAGTGGCAAGGTATGGATAGTCGCGACAGTGTGTGAGCTAAAATATTGTTCGCTTCATCCATATCTTGACTGGTATTCACACACAGCAATGGATGATTCAATTCCCGCATGGGCGCGGCTTGACTCGCATTTATTGAGATTGTCTCATTAGCCTTTCCACGACCAATTTCCTTAGCCTTTTCATGAACCATTCCAGGTAGGGTAAAACAAAAGTGAGTCCCTTTGCCAAGCTCACTGGTGAATTCAAGTTCACCATGCATTAGCTCAACTAAGCGCTTACTAATGGCCAACCCTAACCCAGTGCCGCCATACTCCCTCGAAATTGACGCATCTGCCTGCACGAAGGCATTGAACAGTTTTTCTTTGTTGTCTTCATCAATGCCAATACCAGTATCGCTCACACAAAAAGAAAGCGCCTCTCCTTGTTGGCTAACGACTAACTTAACGAAACCGTGACGAGTGAACTTAATTGCATTTCCCAGTAAATTAACCAACACCTGATAAATTTTGTCACTGTCACCTTTACAGGTAACATCTGTGTCTAAACGCATATCGAAAAGTAACTGTAGGTGCTTTTGACGCGCTTTATGCTGAAACACTTGCGCGAGCTTGTTCATCATATCGGCAAGATTAAAGTCAGCGCGGTGTAATTCAATTTGTTGGGCCTCAACTTTTGAAAAATCTAAAATGCCGTTTATTAGCGTGAGCAACGAGGTGGCGCTGCCTTTCACCTTGGACATGTAGTTCTGCTGCTGCGCCTGATTATCACTTTCAATTGCTAAATGAGTTAAGCCAATAATGGCATTCATAGGCGTGCGAATTTCATGGCTCATTGTGGCTAAGAAATCACCCTTAGCTTTGTTAGCGTTAGCGGCTTCTTTGTAGGCGTGCTGTAGCTGCCGTTCTAACCCTTTCCGGCCACTTATATCGCGAAATACACCCACGTGCCCGTTAGGCTCACCATGAATGTCCTCAAGGGGAACTGCAACAATTGAAATCGGGAAGATCCGTCCTCGCTTATCGGTAAAGAAGTCTTCATCGGAGCTATAGGTTTTTCCCACACGAATAGCATGATTTACGGCACAATCATCTCTTGATAAAAGTGTGCCATCTTCTTTTTGATAATGAACCGCGTTGTGGAATCTATGGCTTTGTAAATCCTCTAATTCCCACCCTAATAAACGTGATGCTTCAGGGTTTAAAAATTGAGTTTTGCCTTTGGCGTCTACAGCATATACGCCTTCACCAATGCTATTAGTAATGCTTTGATAAAACTGCCTACCTGTCTCTAGCCTTTTTTCTAACCTTTTCTGATTGGAAATATCGGTGCACAGCACGACCAAGTTTTCAACACGGCCTTGGTCATTAATGTTGGGTACGATGGTACAAAATACAAACCAAGGGGTACCGGATTTAGTAATACTTTGAAGCTCGCCGTGCCAAATCTCACCTTTAAATAAGGATTGCAGAATACCGAGGCGTGTAGATAAGGGAACATTTTTAACATTGAGCATATCCGCATTGTTCCCAATAAGCTCGTCTCGAGTAAATTCAGATAACTGACAGCACTTATCATTAGCACTTAAGATAGTGCCGTTTAAGTCGAGGGTGATCACAATGCTGTGCTGATCCATTGCTCGTCTCTGGATCAGCATGTCGTTTTCTTTGTGTTGTTGCTCAGTAATTAAGTCTAAAACTAAGGTGGACAGCGAGGCTAGGCTAGCAATGTCATTATCAATTTCAGGTCGCGCTTGCGCCGTTAATAATGCATTAACCGATTGAACAAGGTTATCTGTAATGGCGGCTAATTCTTGCGGCCAGGTTTGCCCTTGTTCTAAAGTCGGCCTATCCGTACTACTTTTACGTGCGTACCCGCCGCTTGTTGTCTCATCTTCGGCCTCAAGACCATGTTGACGGTATGTATTGTCAATAGAGGCAAGCAATGCACTAAGCCCCGTGGTAAGGCGGGATGCATCATGATTGTCTAACAAAGCAGTTTTATTGAGTATATCGTCTAACCAAAGTTCGCCTTCTTCGTTGTTTTCACAAGAAAATGCAGCTTTGATTTGCTTGATTAAAAGGGAGTTCACAGCGTTGGGGCAGACTTACGTTGGGCTTAATAGATTATTTATAGAACGGAAATGGTATTGCAGCAAACAAATCAGGTTATTCTTTGGTAGCAATAACCTGATTTTATTCACATTAACGGCAAGTAGCGCTAAGGCAATTTAGGCTGAACGCAGCTCTCTACGGAGTATTTTCCCTACGGTCGATTTAGGCAGCTCTTCTAAAACGGTAAGTTCCTTAGGGACTTTGTAATTGGTTAAGCTTTCTTTGCAAAACGCAATGATGTCATCGTTAGTAACGGGTTTGCTTACGGTGATGAACGCGCATACTCGCTCACCAGATTTATCATCTGGTTTACCGACTACAGCGGCTTCCATAATATCTGGGTGGGCAGTGAGTACATCTTCTACTTCATTAGGGTACACATTGAAGCCAGAAACAATAATCATGTCTTTCAAGCGATCGACAATTTTAAGTGCGCCAGATGCTACCCAAATGCCGATATCACCAGTTTTGAAGTAGCCATCTTTGGTCATAACTTTTGCGGTTTCATCGTCTCTGTTCCAATAGCCCAGCATAACTTGTGGTCCACGAACCGCAATTTGCCCTGATTCACCCTCGGCCACTGGATTATCGTAGCTGTCTAGCAAGGCAACTTCAGTATCTTGCAGTGGTTTACCAACAGTACCAATTTCTTCCTCGCCAGGTAGGTTAAAAGAAACCACTGGCGCGGTTTCTGACAACCCGTAACCTTCAGTTATAGTATTGCCGGTTACTTGTTTCCATATAGATACCGCGCCTTGAGTGAGGGCCGTACCACCAGACATGGTTAAATGCAGTTTTGAAAAATCGAGCTTGGCAAATTCTGGGTGACGACCCAAACCAACAAACAACGTGTTGATACCCGCAAACGCGGTAATTTTGTGCGGCTTTAATGTTTGAATGAAGCCGTCGATATCGCGAGGATTCGGAATAAGCACGATATGGCTGCCCTTTGCGAACAGCGCCATCATACAAACCGTAAAGGCATAAATGTGATACAAAGGAAGTGGACAAACTACCACTTCTTCACCTTCTTTGAAGAAACCGCCTAGGTGGTCAAGCATTTGAACGCTATTGCTCATAACGTTTTTATGGCTAAGGGCTGCGCCTTTAGATACACCGGTAGTTCCTCCTGTGTATTGCAACATGGCAAGGGCTTCAAACTCTGTTTTAGGCCTCACAACTGCGGGCAAATCTGCACCGGCGTTAATCGCATCAGTTAACGAAACTGTGCCTGTCATAGTTGGCGCCGTAGCAGCATCTAATAATTCAGTCGCCGATGTAGCAACGACGGTTTTAATTTGCGTGTCGCTTTTAATGGCATCAAATTTTGGCAGTAAATCACTTAAGATAACTAACGCTGTCGCGCCGCTATCAGTAAATTGGTGCTTCATTTCCCGCTCGGTATAAAGCGGGTTAGTGTTAACCACTACCAAGCCGGCGCGCAAAGCAGCATAAACGGCAATAGGGTTTTGAATGAGGTTAGGCAGCTGGATAGCAATTCTGTCGCCAGCTTCTAGCTTGGCTTCATGAGTGAAGTAGCGCGCTAAGGCAGCAGATTTTTCGTCTATTTCTTTGAAGGTAAGGGTTTGACCTAATGCGGTATACGCAGGCTTATCAGCATGCTTAATAAGAACGGCTTCAATATTGTCGGCCAGGCAAGTAACGTTTTCTGGGTACGTTAACATAATGCTTTATCCTGAATGAGAGGTTTCAATGAAAGATGACTATGCCGCTACAGTAACAAATGTTCATTTTTATTTACATACCTATTACATTATAGCTAAATATTCACCTCAGTGATGATTGCTGACAGTTTGAATAAATTTGAATGGGTTTGGGGATTGCTGGTTTGAGCAAGGTTTAAGCGTGTATCCAGCGTGATATTAGTGTTGGGAGTGGCGCTGGGAGTACTGGCGATTAGCTATTTAAAAGTGGACCCGACGTACTCGTTGCCCGCAATAAGCCATAAATGAAACCACCTACTAACCCTGCGAAACATTGAAGTAAAAAGCCATCATACCCACGTGCGCCTGCAATAAGCGTGACGTTAAGAATAGGCTGCATGGCAAGTAACGCGACGGCAATACTACTTGCACCCGCCACGCTCGTTAACGTGATAAAGCGAGGTTTTGTAATGTCGTGCTTTATGGCGTATTTGCGAATGATAGTGACAACCCCGAACGCAAGTAACAGTGCAACAGCGATAATAATGCCATAAGTGGGTAGCAAACCTACTACATCCTTCCATGCGGTAGATAGCCAGTCGGAGAGTGATATTGCCACCCCAAGATTGGATAGTGCGTTTAGTACTTGAAACGTGTGTAAACTGCTAGCCACTAGAAAGGTTGCTAACCACGCAGGAAGAAAACTTTTGATAAAAGACCACATAACCGCTGTTTCCGCTGTTTACGCTATTTTAAGGTGTTATAACAATCAAACTACTATTGCATGCTAAGGTAGCTTAATAAATAGGGGGAAGGAAATTATGTTTAGCCGAAGCGGGTGGGCAATGCTTGGTATCAACAAACTCGATACTAAAAAACTAGCTAATAGAAAACTAGACAATAAAAAGCGTGTGAGCAAAATACGTGGAAATGAAAACTACCAGGCGCGTCGACCTTCACGACATGTAACCTTGATAATGCTTACGTGCTTGAGTTCATTATCAACCTACTGTGCTTCAGCAGATACCTCGGGTAAACGTACTATTGAAGAACAAGCCTCTAAGGCACTAACTTCTGATACGGCAATAACTAGGGTAATCACCGATGCTCTGCATTACCCCAAAGCACTTTTGCAATTGCCCGATAGCAGCTGGCTAGTGGCAGAACGAGACGGCACGATTGTCACCGTACCTTCTACTGTGGGTAGTTCTGGCAAACCATCTTCGCCCAAACAAGCCGGGTTAGCACAAGCATCAGCTCGAAAAACCTTGGCTCAACAAAAATTACCCCTTCCACAGCTTTATCAAAAAGGGCAGGGCGGTCTGCTGCACATGGCGCTTTCTCCTGATTTTAGCACTTCGAAAGTCATTCTTTTTTCGTACTCGAAGGGCACCGACGACGCGAATCGTTTGGCAATCATGCGCGGAGTTTTGGCTGATAATGGGCAAATTGAAGCACTCACACCAGTAATAGAAATTAACGACAGCAAGGCTACGCCAGTGCATTTTGGTGGCAAGCTGGTGGCCATGGATGATGGCACTTGGTTGGTGACTACAGGAGACGGTTTCGATTACCGAGAACAGGCCCAAGTATTAAGTTCACAGTTAGGGAAAGTGCTTCGTTTTACCATAGAAGGAAAGCCTGCCTCGAATGTGCCTTTTAACAATGCACCGTTTGTTTACACCTTTGGGCACAGGAACCCACAAGGGTTAGTGAAAATGCAAAATGGTGACGTTTACTTGCATGAACACGGCCCAGATGGCGGCGATGAACTAAACAAGCTTACGTCTGGTGCGAACTATGGTTGGCCGGTGGTTACGCTAGGAAGGGACTATTCTGGGGCAACCATTTCCCCCTTTAATCAATACGAAGGCATGGTTAACCCACTCGTGGATTGGACGCCATCTATAGCGCCATCATCCATGGCGATATACAACCACAATACTTTTCCGGCACTCTCTAATCACTTGCTTGTTTCTGCCTTAAAAGCGAAAGCGCTTTATGCGGTTGACGTATCAAGCCAGCCTTTTCAGTATCGAAGAGTTTTTTCTTCAATAAATCAACGGGTTCGTGATGTGGCAGTAGGGGGCGATGGCGGTGTTTATGTGCTGACTGATGGGGAAAGTGCCAAGCTTATACAGTTACTACAACCTGATCCTTCAGTCGCGGCTACTAGCTCAGAACTAGCTCAGATTTATCACATTGAATCTAATAATTAGAAAATATTGTAAAATTACAACATTATTGTTTATTATTTCATCTGGTTCGACCATAAATACGAGAAATACCTAAGATAAGTCGTGCTTTGTATAGCTCGCTTTTCATATTGCCCAAAGAAGCAATATAAAACGAGCTTAACGCTAGATTTTTATTCTAACTCAATGATAATTAGTAATTATTTTTTGTTTTAGTCAATTGGCGTTTAACTGCCAGATTAGAAAATTGTCAATACGCTGAAGTTAATGAAAAGTGTAAATGGGGCTTTGCGCCATTCTGCCATTTTCTAATGATTACCTGATGCTTAAAAATCAGTTAAAATAACCACTATAATTTCATGCGTATAGCTAAGACCGACGTATAATTAACCCCTGCGTATAAAAAATACCTACGTATAACCAAGACCGAGAGAATTATATGAGTTTGTATTCAGAATACATGGCCGAAATCGAGACCCGTAAAGCGGAACTTGGTTTACACCCTAAGCCTATCGACAGTGCTGATTTACTGTCAGAAATTATTGCTCAAATTAAAGATACGAATAACGAGCACCGTGAAGACTCTCTTAACTTCTTCATCTACAACACACTGCCAGGTACAACAAGTGCTGCAGGTGTTAAAGCCGCATTCCTTAAAGAAATCGTACTAGGTGAGTCAGTTGTTGCTGAAATTACACCTGAGTTTGCGTTAGAGCTGCTTTCACACATGAAAGGTGGCCCGTCTGTTGAAGTACTTCTAGATTTGGCACTTTCAGACAACGAAGCCGTTGCTAAGACAGCCGCTGAAGTAGTAAAAACACAGGTTTACTTATACGAAGCTGATACAGAGCGTTTAGAAGCGTCTTATAACGCAGGTAATGTAATAGCAAAAGACATTCTTGAGAGCTACGCAAAAGCAGAGTTCTTTACTAAATTGCCTGACGTACCAGAAAAAATTGATGTAGTGACTTATATTGCTGCAGAAGGTGATATCTCTACTGATTTACTTTCTCCAGGTAACCAAGCTCACTCCCGTGCAGATCGCGAGTTACATGGCCAGTGCATGATCACCCCTGAAGCACAGCAAGAAATTGTTGAGCTAGGTAAAAAGCACCCTAACGCTAAAGTCATGCTTATTGCAGAAAAAGGCACCATGGGCGTAGGTTCTTCGCGTATGTCTGGTGTAAATAACGTTGCACTTTGGGCCGGTGAAGCAGCAAGCCCTTACATTCCATTTGTGAACAAAGCGCCAGTGGTTGCAGGTACTAACGGAATCGCACCTATCTTCTTAACCACGGTAGACGTTACTGGCGGTATTGGTTTAGACCTTAAAAACTGGGTTAAGAAAACTGATGCTAACGGTGAAGTGGTTCGTGATGAGAACGGCGACCCAGTATTGGAGCAAGCTTATTCTGTTGCGACTGGTACTGTGCTGACTATCGATACTAAAGCGAAGAAATTGTTCAACGGTTCAGAAGAACTTGCTGATATATCAAGCGCTTTCACTCCACAAAAAATGGAGTTTATGAAAGCGGGTGGTTCTTACGCGGTAACGTTTGGTAAGCAATTACAAACTTTTGCTGCAAAAGTGTTAGGCACAGACGTTCCTGAAGTTTACGCACGTTCGAAAGAAGTATCTGTAGAGAACCAAGGCCTAACTGCTGTTGAAAAAATCTTTAACCGCAATGCGGTAGGCGTTAAGTCTGAGACCCCGCTTCACGCTGGCTCAGACGTTCGCGTTAAAGTAAATATTGTAGGCTCACAAGATACAACCGGTCCGATGACATGCCAAGAGCTAGAGTCAATGGCAGCATCAACGATTTCTCCGCTTGTAGACGGTGCATACCAGTCGGGCTGTCATACAGCATCGGTATGGGATAAGAAAGCTCAAGCCAATATTCCTAAGCTTATGTCTTTCATGAATAACTTTGGCGTAATCACGGCACGTGACCCTAAAGGGGTTTACCATGCAATGACTGACGTTATTCACAAAGTATTAAACGATATTACCGTGGACGATCGCGCTATTATCATTGGTGGTGACTCACATACGCGTATGTCTAAAGGTGTCGCGTTCGGTGCTGACTCAGGTACGGTAGCGGTAGCGCTTGCGACAGGTGAAGCGGCGATGCCAATTCCAGAGTCGGTTAAAGTAACCTTTAAAGGTCACATGAAGAGCCACATGGATTTCCGTGACGTTGTTCATGCTACTCAAGCTCAAATGCTTAAGCAATTTGGCGGCGAGAACGTGTTCCAAGGCCGAGTTATTGAAGTACAAATCGGTACTTTGCTTGCTGACCAAGCGTTTACCTTTACTGACTGGACGGCAGAAATGAAGGCGAAAGCCTCAATCTGTATTTCTAACGACGAGACTATGATCAAGTCGCTAGAAGTTGCGAAGAGCCGAATTCAGATAATGATCGACAAGGGCATGGAAAACGATGCCAACATGCTTCAAGGTTTGATTGACCTTGCTGACAAGCGTATTGCTGAAATCAAGTCTGGTGAGAACCCTGCACTAGCACCTGATGACAACGCGAAGTACTACGCTGAGGTTGTGGTTGATTTGGATCAAATTGAAGAGCCAATGATTGCCGACCCAGACGTAAACAACGACGACGTTTCTAAGCGTTATACCCATGATGTTATTCGTCCAGTGTCTTTCTACGACGGTAAAAACGTTGATTTAGCCTTTGTTGGTTCTTGTATGGTTCACAAAGGTGACATGCAGATTATCGCTCAAATGCTTCGCAACCTTGAAAAGCAAAATGGCAGTGTGTCGTTTAACGTACCACTTGTTGTTGCACCACCAACATACAACATTGTTGATGAGCTTAAAGCGGAAGGCGATTGGGATATCCTTACTAAGTACGCTGGTTTCGAGTTTAACGACGACAAGCCGAAAGAAGCAGCACGTACTAAGTACGACAACATCATGTACCTAGAACGTCCAGGATGTAACCTTTGTATGGGTAACCAAGAAAAAGCAGAACCTGGTGATACGGTAATTGCTACCTCTACGCGCTTATTCCAAGGCCGTGTTGTTGCCGACTCTACCGAGAAGAAAGGCGAGTCACTTCTTGGTTCAACACCATTGGTAGTATTGTCTGCTGTGCTGGGACGCTTCCCTACTATGGACGAGTACAAAGCTGCGGTTGAAGGTATTAACCTTACAGACTTCGCTCCACCGGCTGAAGATATGGCTGTTGCGCCTAAATTTTCGCCAAGCGTTGCTGTTAAAACAGTAAGCTAAGTTCAAACTTAACCTTTGGTTAATTGAAATTTAGTGTGAAAGCCTCAACCTTGGTTGGGGCTTTTTTATATATATGTTCCTACCTGATTCCCACCTGTATTCCCGCCTGAATTCTAAACCTTCATGTAAACCCGTCCTAAGCCCAGTTTACTCATAAGTTGAACAGCGTAAGCTTTTTTGTTTTTAACAAGAATGCGGACATGAATTTCAAACCCTTTTTCTTACTACTAATACTCGCGATAAGCTCGTTTCCAGCCTCATTGGCCGCTCCCGTTCCTGACGCAATGTCTAACGCTGCTAAGCCAATGCTTAACCCCATTACAAGAGTGCCCAAGCAGACTGTTCCGCCTATCCAAACCGCAGCGACTTACACGGCAGGTGATAACATCAATATTGCTGAGTATTTCGTAAGCGAAAAATTAGATGGCGTTAGGGCCCGCTGGACGGGAGTGCAACTTGTTACCCGAAATGGGAATAAAATTTATGCACCTACGTGGTTTACCTACAACTGGCCTGATGTAGCCCTTGATGGAGAGCTATGGACGCAGCGGAGCAGCTTTGAATCTATCGCTTCAATTGTACTTAGCCATACGCCTGATGAACGTTGGAGGGCGGTGAAGATGATGGTGTTTGATATGCCCGTCAGCGATGTACCTTTTGCCTCGCGCTTATCTACAATGGAATCATTAGTGAGGGGAGCCGATAGCAGCAGTTTGGCTATGGTCCCACAATTTACGTTGAGTTCTCAGCGGCTGCTTGAAGCGAAAATAGATGAGGTCACCGCAAAGGGCGGTGAAGGCTTAATGCTACATCACAAAGCGGCCTTTTATCAGAGCGGGCGCAGTAATCAGTTATTAAAAGCGAAACGGTATAGCGATGCAGAAGCCCAAGTGATTGGCTATGTAAAAGGAAAAGGGAAGTTCGCTGGCATGATGGGCTCTCTTATTGTAGAAACGCCTGAGGGTATACAATTTAAAATTGGAACAGGGTTTAGTATAAAACAGCGTCAATATCCGCCACCACTGAACAGCTGGATCACCTTCAAATATTTTGGCTTAACAAAAAAAGGTATTCCCCGCTTTGCGAGCTTTAGGCATATTCGTCCAGCTAAAGACCTACCAAATTTATAAGGCGTTATACCCACCTGTGGTATTCAAACATAGCTTGGTTTTAACGGTGGTAACCTCCATGCTGCTAATGACAGGGAGTGATGACTGGTAATGATGAAAGAAAGCGATAACAGAAATAATAAGATGAAATATTAATTAGTTTTAAAGTTTAATTTGTTTCTTATTAATAGCTTTAATCGTTCAATATTAAGTGCGCTGAATGGCGACTATAAACGAATAAAAAGCCTCAAAAATTTAATTTAGGCAGGTTAATCGTTATACTGATGAAGTATTTTTAATCAGACCTTGCGTCAAGACCGTACAAGACCGTACAAGACCGTTTATCCCCATTGCGCAAGCGACATCAAGAGGAAGACATCGTGTTACAAGACTATCGCAAACATGTAGAAGAACGTGCTGTTGAAGGGATCCCTCCTAAGCCGCTAAATGCTGAACAGGTAGCCGGCTTGGTTGAGTTAATTAAAAATCCACCAAAAGGCGAAGCAGATAACTTATTAGAATTGTTATCTGAACGCGTTCCTCCGGGCGTGGATGAGGCCGCTTATGTAAAGGCGGGGTTCTTAAGTGCTATCGTGAAAGGCGAAGATAGCTGCTCGTTAATTTCAAAAGAAAAGGCCGTTGAGCTTCTAGGCAATATGCATGGTGGGTACAACATCGTGACATTGGTTGAGCTTCTCGACGATGACAACCTAGCGCCCCTCGCCGCTAAAGAACTTAAGCACACGCTGCTCATGTTTGACGCCTACCATGATGTTGAAGAAAAACACAAAGCCGGAAATGAATTTGCCACTGATATTATAAAGTCTTGGGCAGAAGGTGAATGGTTTACGTCGCGTAAATTAATGGACGATAAAATCACTTACTCAGTATTTAAAGTGACCGGTGAAACCAATACCGATGACTTGTCACCCGCACCCGATGCCTGGTCGCGCCCTGATATTCCCCTTCACGCCTTAGCGGCTTATAAAATGACTCGTGACGGTTTAGAGCCAGAAGAGCATGGCGTGAAAGGCCCAATGAAACAAATTGAACAGGTAAAAAACCAAGGTTATCCCGTTGCCTTTGTGGGTGATGTGGTAGGGACTGGTTCATCACGTAAATCGGCAACCAATTCCGTGTTGTGGTTCTTTGGTGAAGACTTACCCGGCGTACCTAATAAACGCGGCGGCGGTGTCTGTATTGGAAGTAAAGTGGCCCCCATTTTCTTCAATACGATGGAAGATGCCGGGGCCTTAGTATTTGAAGCTGATGTAGAAAAAATGAATATGGGCGATGTTATCGACATCTACCCGTTTGAAGGCAAAATCACCAATCATGAAACTGGCGAAGTATTAGCTGAATATGACTATAAATCTAAAGTAATTTTAGATGAAGTACGCGCTGGTGGACGAATTAACCTTATTATTGGCCGCGCGTTAACTGAAAAAGCACGAGAAACATTAGGCTTAGGCGCAACAGATTTGTTCCGTACCCCAGAGCAACCTGTCGATACCGGTAAAGGCTATACTCTTGCCCAAAAGATGGTAGGTAAAGCGTGTGGCGTTGAAGGCATTCGCCCTGGCACCTATTGCGAACCTAAAATGACCACAGTGGGCTCGCAAGATACCACAGGTCCTATGACGCGAGACGAGCTAAAAGATTTAGCCTGTCTTGGTTTCACTGCTGACTTAACCATGCAGTCGTTCTGTCACACCGCGGCCTATCCTAAGCCTGTTGATATAGAAACGCAGCACACCTTACCAGATTTCATGATGAACCGAGGTGGTGTATCGCTTCGCCCAGGCGACGGCATTATTCACAGCTGGTTAAATCGCATGTTGTTACCAGACACGGTAGGTACAGGTGGCGATTCACACACCCGTTTCCCATTGGGTATTTCGTTCCCTGCCGGTTCTGGCTTAGTGGCGTTTGCTGCAGCAACCGGTGTCATGCCCCTTGATATGCCTGAATCCATTCTGGTTCGTTTTAAAGGCGAAATGCAGCCAGGCATTACCCTGCGTGATTTAGTACACGCCATTCCGTTATACGGTATTAAGCAAGGCTTACTTACCGTAGAGAAGAAAGGCAAGATTAATGCGTTCTCTGGTCGCGTGCTCGAAATTGAAGGGCTTGAGCACCTAACGGTAGAGCAAGCATTTGAATTATCTGACGCATCAGCAGAGCGTTCTGCGGCAGGCTGTAGTATTAATCTGTCTGAAGAGTCTATTGCTGAATACCTCAATTCAAACATCACTATGCTTCGTTGGATGATTAACGAAGGTTACGGCGACCCACGTACCCTCGAGCGCCGTGCTCAAAAGATGGAAGAGTGGTTGGCTAACCCTGAACTTATGCGCGCCGATGCGGATGCTGAGTACAAAGAAATTATCGAGATAGACCTTAATGATATTAAAGAGCCTATTGTGTGTTGCCCCAACGATCCTGATGACGCGAAAACCTTATCAGACGTAGCCGGTGAAAATGTCGATGAAGTCTTCATTGGTTCGTGTATGACGAATATTGGCCACTTCCGTGCTGCAGGTAAATTACTTGAGCAGTTTAATAAAACCTTACCTACCCGTTTGTGGATGTCGCCACCGACAAAAATGGATAAGGCTCAGTTAATGGAAGAAGGCTACTACAATATTTATGGCAGGGTAGGCGTACGTACAGAAATGCCTGGTTGTTCACTGTGTATGGGCAACCAAGCACGTGTAGATGCAGGTACCACAGTACTGTCTACTTCAACTCGAAACTTCCCTAACCGTTTAGGTGATGGAGCGAATGTATACCTCACATCGGCTGAATTAGCGGCGGTAGGCGCTATCGTTGGCCGTATTCCTACGGCAGAAGAATACATGGAATATGCGAGTAAAATTAACTCCATGTCGTCTGAAGTATTCCGCTACTTAAACTTTGATAAAATGCCAAGTTTCAAGAAGGCTGAAGAAGAGGCGAAGGCCAATATCATTCCAACGTTGAATGTTGCCTGATTTAGTGTATAAACTACAAAGCCGGGCACAGTAAGTGTCCGGCTTTTTTTATGGGTTAAAGGAATGTCTAATGGCTAAAACTACTTTCATTGCAATCGCGCTTTTTGTGCTTCTAGGATATGGCGCTTTGAATGCCAGCGCACAAATGCAGCCAAGCGTAGAGTTTGATCAAATCACCTTAACGATTGACGGCAAACTTTATCAAATGGAATACGCGCATTCTTTTGAACAACGTGCCCAAGGGTTAATGTTCAGAGAGTCACTGTGTGATGATTGTGGAATGTTCTTTAAGTTTGCATCGTCAAGATACGCCAGTATGTGGATGAAGAATACGAATGTTGCTTTAGATGTCGCCTATATCGACAGAAACGGCGTAATTACAGATATAAAACCTCTAGAGCCTCACGACCTAACGTCGGTGCAGGCCACTAAAGAGGTACTCTACGCGCTAGAAATGAACCAAGGGTGGTTCGCTTCACACAATATAAGTGTGGGTGACCAGATAGAAATTAATCGTTAAACCGGTGCGAATAATCTATTCGCCGGTCAGTATCGAGCAACATGCTCGGTAAAAGAAATTCGGAGTGAAATCGTGGCAAATGCTTTAACCATCGCCAAGTTCGGCGGAACCAGTGTTGCGAACTATGAAGTGATGCAAAACTGTGCGCGAATTGTTGCCTCAAACAGTGCGACCCGTATTGTGGTAGTCAGCGCATCAGCAGGGGTGACAAACCACCTTGTGAATTTGGCGCACAGCCCACTTACCCAAGAGCAAATAGAATCTACTTGCCAGTCTATTGTTGATATTGAACTTGCCATTCTCAACAAGCTTGCTGATAAAAGCTCGGTTGAAAGTAAATTAAACGATTTGCTAGATGAAGTGAAATCGCTAGCATTCCACGAAGAGATTCTGCATAGAAACGATTTGAAAGACCAGTTGCTTTCTATGGGGGAGCGCATGTCGTCATTGATGTTTAGTGCAGTGTTGGCTGAACAAGAAGTGGCTACCATGAACTTCGATGTACGGAAAGTTTTGCGCACCGACAGTGAGTTTGGTGAAGCCGTACCACAAATTGACACTATTGAAGCTTTGGCGAAGCAGTTGCTAGCCCCTGAAATTGAAAATGCCATTGTGGTAACGCAGGGGTTTGTAGGAGCTGATGATGAAGGTCGCACTACCACATTAGGTCGCGGTGGTTCTGATTTTACAGCTGCGCTTATTGCTGAAGCTTTAGACGCCGATGCCTGTGAAATATGGACCGATGTGATTGGGGTTTATACTACCGATCCACGTATTACTGCAGCTGCTCGTCCGTTACCAGAACTTAGCTTTGAAGAAGCGGCTGAAATGGCGACCTTTGGTGCTAAAGTGCTTCATCCTGCAACCATGGAACCTGCTCTTCGTAAAAACATCAAAGTGTTTGTAGGCTCAAGTAAAGAGCCAGAAAAGGGCGGTACTTGGATTGTTCGAGACTGCGTGGAAGAGCCTCCTTATCGGGCCATTACTCGCCGTAAAGACCAAGTTATGGTGACAGTAAAAACACCTAAGATGATGTACGCACAGGGCTTCCTACAGCAGGTTTTTGCCATTATCGCGAAGCACAAGCTAAGTGTGGATTTGGTAACGACATCAGAAATCTCGGTGTCGTTTACCTTAGATAACCCTGCTAATTCTGTGGCACAGCGCTTGAACAAAGAAACCATTGCAGAGCTTGAGACTATTTGTGATGTGAAAGTAGAGAATGGTTACGACTTAGTCACTGTGGTAGGTAACCACATGCAAACGGCAATTGGTGTATCTAGCAAGATTTTCGCTGCGGTGTCTGACTTTAACTTACGCATGATTTGTTTCGGTGCGAACCCGCACAACCTGTCATTCCTAGTGAATGAAACTGACAGCGATAAAATAGTGAAGGACTTGCATAAAGCGCTCTTCGAATAGCGCGTTATGTTTTTCTCACAGACAGAAAAGGGAAGGTGTTAACCTTCCCTTTTTTATTTAAAGCTGACTATTTAAGTCAATCCAATCTAGTTTAACTCAATTCAAGCAAACCAAATACTCAGTGTGGTGCTAAACCTTAAGTGGAACTAGACCTTAAACTGACGGATAGATTGCTGTAGTTCTTCAGCAAGTCTTGCCACTTCGTGGCTAGAGTCAGAAGTTTGCTGAGCACCTGATGTGGTTTCTTCAGCAATATTAACGATAGTTTCAAGCTTCTCGCTAATTTCTTGTGACACAGTATTTTGTTCACGTGCCGATTGTTCAATTTGAGAACTTACGTCGTGAGCTTTGTGTACAGCTTCAGAGATAATATCAAGGGCTTGCGTCGCTTTTTCCGTTTGCTCTACACAGGCTACGGTTTGCTCTTTACCTTGATTCATTACCGATACCGCGCGTTCAGCACCCGCTTGAAGTACCTCAATCATCGCGTTGATTTCCTGCGTAGACTGTTGCGTGCGGCTGGCAAGAGTACGAACCTCATCAGCAACTACCGCAAAGCCTCTACCTTGCTCACCCGCACGAGCCGCTTCAATGGCCGCATTCAAGGCAAGTAGGTTAGTTTGGTCGGCCACGCCGCGGATAACATCAAGAATGCCACCGATGCTGGCGCTGTCTTGATGAAGTTTGTTAATAACATCTGCAGCGTCTTGTACGTCTTTGGCTAGAATTTCGATAATACGTTTATTCTCAAGCGAGAGTTGACGTACATTTTCAGCCTCTGCATCCGCATGGCGAATTTGGCTCAGCGTATCTTCAGCGTTTTGCACTACCAATTGCGAGGTAGAGTGCATTTCTGTAGTCGCTGTTGCCACCTGGCCAATTTGCGACTTCTGATCTTGAATCGAATGGGTGGTTTGCGCAGTAACGGCAGAGGTTTGTTCTGATGCTGCGGCAAGTTGCTCGGCACGGGTATTAATTCCTGAAATCAGCTCTTTAAGGTTACCAATCAGGTTATTACAGTTTTTAGCTAATAGGCCAAATTCATCTTCAGCAGAATCGTCAAGGCGATGGGTTAAGTCTCCAGACGACGCCACGGTAAGCAACTCGTTCACGCGGTACAGCGGGCGAGTAATGGCACGAACTGTTATGTAACCAATAATGATGGCTATCGCAATAGACAGAATAACCACCGCACTGATAATAATGTTACCTGTGGTGATAGCGCTGTTCACTTGGTTTTCTACGTCTTTCGCTTTAGCATCAGCAAGAGAAAGAAGCTGCTCAAGTTCCACAATACCATTCGCAATGTTTTTATCTGACGCATTAAGCGCGTTTTCAGAGTCATTTCTGCGTTCTAGTCTTTCTACATGCAGCGCCATGACGCCATCACTGGCGGTAATCGCATTTAGAGCATCGTTTACCAATTCATTAATATCGCTAAGCGTACCAGATTGGTCGCGCTGCCCAGCGGCTTGGCCCATATCGCTAAGTAAAGTAGCAACCTTATCTACCACTAAGTCAACTTCGTTA
Organism: Alteromonas sp. CI.11.F.A3; assembly: GCF_032925565.1. NCBI lineage: Bacteria > Pseudomonadati > Pseudomonadota > Gammaproteobacteria > Alteromonadales > Alteromonadaceae > Alteromonas > Alteromonas sp. CI.11.F.A3. Next base: position 3,995,459 of record NZ_CP136708.1, on the reverse strand, counting down.
CCTAGCGTTTGAGAGCGTACGATAGTTTCTGTTTTTACGTATTCATAAGAAACGGTAAGTAAAGAAAGTAATGAGGTTTCTAGTTGGCTACCAATATCTGCTGCGCGTCTAAGATTTGGGTCGCTTTGCACTGCGTCAAGGTCTGAAAAGTCTAGTAGGTAAGTAGACGCATCGTCAGCATTGTCTTCAGCATCACCTAAACGGTCGTCAATAGTGTTTCGAATATCCATGAACTTTTGGTGGTTCAGGTAAACCGCTTCAACATTTTTAATGTAGTTATCATAGGAAGCTCGAACGCTGTTTAACTTACTTTGCAGTTCAGGTTCATTGGCAACCGCAGTGGCAAGCTTCTTATATTCAGTTTCGAACATATCTCGGCTTTGATTGAAAGCAGTGCGCTTTTCCTGAAGGCCCGATAAATTTTCTTCAATATAGGCTTCGAATGTCAATCTACCCATGTTCAGGAAGTTCGCTTTTAAGGCGTTACTACCCGCTACTGTAGGAAGCGCTATGTCATTTACCTCTTCGGTAGCTGAACCGATGGAATTGAGGTTAAACAACGAAACAACGCTAATGACAATCAGTAGACAAGTAATTGCTACAAAACCGCCGATTACGCGAGTGGCTACTGTAATCTTCATTGAAACTCCTAGACTATTTTTTATTCTTTTGCGTGACGATACTACCCCGCACTACGTCCAAAATACACCTCAATGACCCAGAGAAAGGTATTAAAATACATAACATGAACTGTAATGGGATTATAGACTAACGTATATAACCAGAGTATCGGCAGGTAAGCTATTAAGTTAACAAGTAAAGCACAAGAATTTGTGATTTAGTAGTTTGCTGTATCAATTAAGTAATTTATGCATGTACTCTGATGAGCTTACCTGTATTGACATCCAGCATGGTCATTTCTTGGCCCCAAACATAACCGGTATCTAATGCAACGAAACGATTATCTTGCGTCTCACTATTCAGTGCAGCCCAATGACCGAAAAGTACCTGTTCTTGAGCGTTAAGGTGGGCATTGTTTATTTTGAACCAAGGTACAACAGACTTTGACGCTTGAGAAGGATGGGATTTGGTCTCAAACTCTAAGCTAGTATCTGCGTTTAAAAAGCGCATTCTAGTACATGCGTTTACAATAAAGCGAGTTCGCGGTACGCCTTCAAGTTTATCAGACCACTTGACTGGCGTGTTGCCGTACATGTTTTTCAAAAAATCAGTATAGTGCTTCGATTGTAATTGTTGACTGATTTCATCACTTAAGCTGACGAGTGTGTCTGTACTCCAATGCGGGTAAAGACCGGCATGTACAATAGTTTGATTGGCATTGATTTTTTTAGCGAGGGGAAACTGGCGAAGCCAATCTAGCAATGCTTTTAAATCGGGAGCATCAAGTAAGGGCTGAAGGTTGTCAGCTTTCTTAGGTTTACGAATCTTATTCGCCACAGCCAACAAGTGAAGGTCATGGTTTCCTAGCACTGTCTCAAAACTGCTACCTAAGCTTTTTAGAAACCGTAAGGTACCTAACGAGTCTTCGCCTCGGGCAACTAAGTCGCCAACGGCGATGAGTTTGTCTTTATCCGCAGAGAATTTGGCTTTTTCTAGCAGTTGCTGTAGCCCGCCATAACAGCCTTGAATATCACCCACTACAAAGGTGTTGCGATAGGTCATAAGTCTCAAACTTAGTGAAGAATGTTGGGAACCGCTAAACGGAATACTTCAATGGGAACACGAAAACGTTCTCCGTTTTCACGCTCCATTTCGTAATAGCCTTGCATATTTCCTACCGGGGTATCAAGTACTGCACCACTGGTATAGTCAAAATCTTCGCCCGGTTTTAATATGGGCTGTTTACCTACAACACCTGATCCACTTACCTCTGAGGTTTTACCGTTAGCATCGGTAATTTGCCAGTAACGATTAATCAGTTGTACCGTTTCTTGGCTGTCATTAACAATGGTCACGTGATAAGCGAACGCGAATTGTGGCGAATCAGAAGGTAGATGCTCGGGCAGGTGACGGGTTTTCACCCGCACCTTAATTTCAGACTCATTCATAAGCTAACTTTAATTTTCTTGTGCTTCTTCTAACGCTGATACTGCATTCGCTATGGTGGCGAAATCCTGCAAGGATAGCACTTCAGCCCTTACGGTTGGGTTTATACCCAGCTCGCTGATTTGTGCTTCAGTAAGACTTTCTTTTAACGAGTTTCGTATTGTCTTGCGACGTTGATTGAACGCCTGCGCGCATACTCGCTCAAGGGTAGCTACTGAAACCACATCCACCGGCGGTGTTTTATGTGGAATAAGACGTACTACCGCAGAATCAACCTTCGGGGGCGGCTTAAAGGCACCTGGTGGTACATTGAGTACCGGCATGACTTTACAATAGTATTGCGCCATTACCGATAATCGACCATAACTTTTAGAGCCATGACCAGCAGCTAAGCGATTCACCACTTCTTTTTGTAGCATAAAGTGCATGTCATCTACGCAGGCGGCGTGAGAGAACAAATGAAACATCAACGGCGTTGAGATGTTGTACGGTAAGTTACCAAAAACGCGCAAGCCTTTATCTTTCACAGGCATGGTTTTAGCCAGCTCAGTGAAATCCATTGTCATTGCGTCTTGCTCAATAACTGTTAGCTTATCGCCGTTAAACGGATGCTCGCGTAAACGCTTGGCCAAATCGCGGTCAAGCTCGATAACGGTAAGTGCTTCAACTTCATCGCAAACCGGATCGGTTAGTGCGCCTAATCCTGGGCCTATTTCAACCAAGTTTTGCTCGTGTTGCGGATTAATCGCCGACACAATCTGACCAATCACATAGTCGTCATGTAGGAAGTTTTGTCCGAAGCGTTTTCTGGCCGTGTGGCCTAAATGTGTTTTACTCATTGTTGATGATGTGCAAGCTCAATGGCTTTTTCCAATGCTTTTCTGAAACTGCCAGGATCGGCATTACCATGGCCTGCTAAATCAAGTGCAGTACCGTGATCGACGGATGTTCTTATAAATGGAAGGCCAAGGGTGATGTTAACCGAAGCGCCAAACCCTTTATATTTTAGCACGGGAAGGCCTTGGTCGTGGTACATCGCAAGAACAACGTCTGCATCTTCCAGATATTTAGGCTGAAATATAGTGTCCGCAGGAAGTGGCCCGGTAATATTTAGGCCTTCTTCACGCAACTCATTTAATGCCGGAATAATGGTTTGAATTTCTTCTGTACCAATATGCCCATCTTCACCTGCATGGGGATTGAGCCCACACACGTAGATATGTGGATTACGAACACCAAACTTCAGTTTGAAGTCGGTATTGATAATATGGAGCACCTTGTGAAGACGTTCTTTCGTGATGGCACGAGACACATATTCTAAAGGAATATGGGTAGTCGCTAGCGCAACATTTAAGCCTTCAGTTGCCAATAACATGACAACATCAATGGTATTGGATTGATAAGCGAAAAATTCAGTGTGGCCACTAAAAGATACGCCTGCTTTATTGATAATACCTTTATGCACAGGTCCTGTGACTACCGCATGAAAGTCACCTTCCATGTTTGCTTGGCAAGCTTGTCGAAGGGTTTCTACTACGTATAACCCGTTCTCGCTATCTAGCGTTCCGGCTACCACATCGGCGGCTTTATCAATTTGCTTAATAAACAGTGAACCCGCAGGCTGAACCTGCGGGTTTGATGCATCATAAGGAAGTAAAGTAAGCGGTAAACCAAGCGCTTTCGCTCTGGTCTCTAGTATCTCGCCATCGGCGAATACCACTAACTGAGCTTGCCAAGATTCTTGAGCCAGCTTAATAATTAAGTCTGGCCCAATACCGGCAGGCTCACCTGGTGTTACTGCAATTTTTATCGGTGTCATTTATGCTCTATATATTACTCGATAACTTCAATGTAGGCAGCGTCGCGCATTTCACGTAACCAGTTTTCCGTTTCTTCTGCGAACTTTCTGTTGAAAATAAGCTGATACGCTTTGTCTTCTTTGCGGCGCTCTGTTGCGTCGTCTACACGTCTATCGATTAATTGGATTAAGTGCCAACCGTGTACTGAACGTACTGGGTCGCTGTATTCACCAGCCGATAATTGCGCAAGGGCGTCTTTAAAAGCTGGTACGTAGTTGTTTGGATCTGACCAACCAAGCTCACCACCTTTTAGGGCTGAACCTGGATCTTCCGAATGTTCTTTAGCGAGGTCTTCAAATTCAGCTTCACCCGCTTCAAGCTGAGTTCTGAATTTAACAAGCATCGCTTTTGCTTTATCTTCACTGAGTATAATTGAAGGCTTAACGAGGATATGACGAGAGTTAACCTCTTCAATGGTTACTTTTTCAATGCCTCGAGTATCTAAAACTTTCAAGATATGAAAACCAGCACCACTTCTAATAGGGCCGACTAGCTCGTCTTTTGCTTTACCCTGAATCGCTTCAGCAAACAGGGTAGGCATAGCGTTAATATTCAACCAACCCATATCACCACCTTCTAAGGCTTCGTTACCTGATGATGATGCAATTGCTATCTTAGCAAAATCTGACCCAGAATTTAATAGAGAAAGGACTTTGTCTGCTCGCTCTCTTGCTGCATTGATTTGCTCGTCAGAAGGATCCGATGGGAAGCCAACAAGAATGTGGCCTAGACGGTATTCTTCTTGTTCAGCCCCCTGTTGTTCCATGAGTTCAATAAGGGTTTCTCTTTCTTGATCGGTAATGTAAACACGGCGACGAACATTCGCGCGACGTACTTCACCCATTACGATTTCTTCACGAATATCTTCACGGTAGTCTTCATAAGCAATGCCTTCTAAACGCAATTGTCTGCGTAATTCATCTACCGTGGTATTTTGGTTTGCAGCAATATTTGCAATGGTTTGCTCAAGCTGTGGGTCACTTATTTGAATACCCATTCTTTGTGCCATCTGCAACTGAAGGCTCTTAGTGATCAAACGCTCGATGGCTTGAGTACGCAGTGCGCGGTCAGAAGGAAGGTCTTGCCCATTTGCCTCTGCATTACGTTTAACGTCATTCATGAGTGCATCTACTTCACTTTGAAGTACAACACCCTGATCGACAATAACCGCTACGCGGTCAAGCATTACTTCTTGCGCGTAGCTGCTAAACGACAACACTGCACTGACTAACAAGGCCCGGATTATGAACTTCATACTCACTCTTTTATTATTGGTTAATGCTTAACGTAGGGCTACTCCCTACGCTACAACGGATTAATTTAAACTATATGGCTGACGATAGCCAAACATGCCATCTTGTAACATGCTTCTTTGTGTACCAGACGTACCGATACCTTTGAATATAAATTGTAATGACACACCCGTATCGAAATCGTCGGTAGATTGCTCCCCCGATGAATCGTAACGGTTGCTTAAACTTCTTTCTGCCACTAATCGTATTGCCCAACAACAGGATTCATACTGAATACCTGCATAAGTCTCAATACTGCGGTCGCGCTCAATATCACGGTAAGTTCGTCCCACCCATTGCCAGTTTTCCGCAATAGGCCAACTCGCCGATATTCCCACTTGGTCAATGGTTTCACCACTTAAATCACGAACGTATCGATGACTTAACTGAATAAATCGCTTTGCATCTTGTCGATATTCTAAACCAACACTGCTTAAGTCAACTTTATCGGTGTCAGTGGTCACTTGAATATCAGAATGGGCGTACCAGTTTTTGTTAAACCGCCAGTCCATTTCAGCTGCAAGCGCCGAGCGGTCTTGATTTTTAGTCGCGGCAATGACCTTGTTATCTTCAAGGTAGAATATCTGACCCAAGCTAAGTACAAATTGTTCCCTATTGTTTTTATCCAATATTCGACTGGTTATACCCAGGGTAACTTGGTTGTTGTCTGATATTCTATCCAACCCGGTAAATTCTTGGCCTCTGAATAGCCCTTCAACATCGGTTAGCAAGGGCGTTGAATCGTAAAGTCCAATTGCTGTTTGGTCTTCATACGAGGTATACAGGTACTGAATTTTAGGCTCTAACGTCATGGCGGTATCGTTACCAAACCATGAAGAGTCTTTTTCGAAATACAGCGCGCCGAACAAGCGAGCTTGACCTAAAGTACGCTCTACGTTTTCTTCTAAGTCTGTATCTTGAATATTTTCTTGTTTATAAACCGTTTGCAATACGGTAGTTTCGGCAACAAATTCACCCCATGCAGCACGAATAGGCATAGCAAGAGTAGGGGCTACGTGAAAGCGAGTTGCTGTTGGTGCGGTTTCAGACGTGTTATCGAAATACGCCAGTTCAGAGTTCACACTGAATTCGAAATAGCGGCCAAAAGGCGTACGATAATCAATTTTAACTTCTGGAAGCGCGCGATAGCTGTCGGCGGTATCACCCAATATTTCAAAGTCTTTTACTTGCATATTTACCGTGAGATCTCGGGTGTAATAACCCAAGCTTACGGTACGGTAAAGGTGCGTGTCTGCGCTGTTATAATAATCAGAGCCTAAATCGACAATATAGTTGTCATCACTCAAACCATTGAAATCGATGCCCAATACCCAGTTATCGTTAAGTTGACCTTGATGCTGTAAACGGTAGAAGTAACGGTCAGGTGACCCTTCAATATCACTGTCACTCGGCAAGTACTCTACGTACGCGGTACCTTCACTTTTTTCGGTTAGGTAACGAAATTCGGTATTTAGTTGAACACCACGCTGGGTCATCACCCGAGGCGATATAGTCATGTCAAAGTTAGGGGCAATATTCCAATAGAACGGCTGGGTGTAATCGATGCCGGTATTACTAGAGCTTGTTATTTCAGGAAACAATAAGCCGGTTTGACGTTCATTACTTACTGGAAATGCGAAATAGGGGAGATAGAAAACAGGAACATCAGCAACATAAAAGCGGGTATGTTTCGCTTTACCCCATGCAGTGCCTTTTTCAATACTAATCTCACTGGCCCGAATCATCCAATCTTCATGGCCTTCAGGGCAGGTAGTAAAACTCACTTCCTTTAAAACAATACCCTCATTGGTATCAACCAATATGTCTTCGGCAGCGCCTTGACCAACAAACCCCGTTAATTGATAACGGGTGTTTTGCATTTCTAAGCGTTCTTCTTTCGAACGAAGTGACACCGCATCACTTTCTACGCTTAATTGTGCATCGCGAAAATGCACATCGCCTTTAGCCAGAACGTCTTCACCATTGCCATTCACTTGTGCTTGAGACGCACTAATGATGGCGCTATCAGACGTAATATCCACATTACCTGAAAACAGTGCTACTTTATTTTCGATGATTTCAGTTCGGTTGGCTTCAACCTTCACATGCCCCTTAGGCATAAGTGCTGAGCTTTTAAAGACAATGGGCTCCACCGAGCAAAAGGCTAGCGGTGAGACTGATTCTGGATTAGCTTCCTGTGCAAACGCGACGTGAGTAGACAAGGTCGCGGAAACAAGCATGGCGCAGGTCTTTTTCATGCGGTGGTGAATGGCCTGTTTTGTTATTCGGTGCTGACACTATATGGTGTGACCTTAAGGCGCACATATAGTTCTGCATAGAGTTAATAATACGCCAACCTAAGTAGCGTTGGCAGTTAACGCAATGTAATTAGCCGTCAATTCTAAGCACTTCTGCTGTATTTACCAACCATTGGATTAAAAAAATCGTATTTCTCTTTATCTAAATAGTGATTTACCGCATATTTACTGACTTATTGCATAAAAAACTACTCAATTAATGAAGTGAATAGACAAGTTTTTAGCTTGAAAAGCGTCAAGCTATACCTACTTCTAATGATTACTTTATTTTTATAGCCTTATAAGGCTTGCAGATCATGGTGCTTAAACAACGATTTCAGGCGTTGGTTGGGTGCAAAATCATCATCAACAATGCGCTAATGATTACAGGAGAATGCTGACATGGCTGTGTGGGGAAAAATCCTTGGTGTACTTTTTGGGTTTATGTTTTTAAAAATCCCCGGTGCTGTTTTAGGGCTAATTGTAGGGCATTTCTTTGATAAGGCTTACAGCCAAGACTTTAATCAACTTGGTGGGTTCGGCCGTTTCTTTACCGATCAAAACAGTATGAAGCAACAAGCCGTGTTTTTTCATAGCTTGTTCTCAGCGCTGGGTCATTTAGCGAAATCTGATGGCAAAGTCACTAGCCGTGAAATTCAAATTGCCACCGCACTCATGGATGACATGAAGTTAACCGGTGATGCACGAAAAGAAGCACAAGAAGCGTTTCGTGAAGGTAAAGCCAGAGACTTCCCTATTACAGATACTTTGAAAGGCCTGTATGAAGCCAGCCATGGTCGCCGAGATATTCTACAAGTTTTCTTAGAAATATTGATTCAAGCGGCGTTTGCCGATGGCAAGTTAACCCAAGAAGAGTATGTGGTATTAGAAAAAGTAGCGAAGCCACTGGGCTTTAGACGCCGAGACCTCGATTATCTTATTTCTATGTTTGAGGCTGAAATACGCTTTAGACAGCGAGGAGGACAAAGTGGCCAAGGCGCCCATGGCCAGCAGCGTTCTTCCCAGCAAAGCGCGTATACCGAAAAACAATCTCTTGATGATGCTTACCGTATTTTGGGTGTTACTGCGTCTGATGATGAAAAAACCATTAAACGAGCCTACCGAAAGCGTATGGCAGAGCATCATCCCGATAAGCTTGTATCTAAAGGCTTGCCTGAACAAGCGATGGAAATGGCCAAGAAAAAGACCCAAGATATTCAGTCTGCTTACGAGTTGATAAAACAAAAGCGTGGCTTTTAATGAAGCGTGAGCTTACTTATGTGCCTGCCGCAAGTCAGGCGCATATCGATGGCTTTATAGAAATGCTCTGGCTTGAGAAAGGGTTATCTGATCACACTCAGCAAAGCTATCGCACCGATTTGACTAAACTTGCCATTTTTTGCAATAACCAAGGCATCAAAGATATTGCGGTTCTTACCACCGAAATGATGCAAGACTATCTTGCCTACCGCCATGACAAGGGGCTTTCAGCACGAAGCACACAACGTGCAATGAGTGCGTTACGGGCTTTTTATACGTATTTAATCGGTAAACAAATACGGGTAGATAATCCAATATCTTCCTTATCAAACCCTAAATTACCTAAATCTTTACCTGCCTCATTAAGTGAGCGTCAGGTAGAAGACTTACTCGCCGCCCCCTTAGTTGAAGACCCGATAGAATGCCGAGACAAAAGCATGCTCGAAGTGCTTTATGCTACAGGACTGCGGGTAAGTGAGCTTATCGGTTTGCAAATGAGCGAGGTAAGCTTGCAGCAAGGCGTGGTTCGTGTGACCGGTAAGGGTAACAAAGACAGATTAGTGCCATTGGGTGAAGACGCCATAGAATGGCTGTTAACCTACATAAAAACGGCCCGGCCAGTCCTTGCGACTAAGCAATCAGACTATGTGTATTTGAGCAAACGTGGTCAAAAAATGACGCGGCAAACCTTTTGGCATCGTATAAAATATTATGCAGTGAAAGCCAATATTGACCAGCACTTGTCTCCGCATACTTTACGTCATGCCTTTGCCACCCATTTACTCAATCATGGCGCCGACTTACGGGTTGTGCAGATGTTGTTGGGCCACAGCGATTTGTCGACGACCCAAATCTATACCCATGTGGCGACCGAGCGATTACAAACACTTATTCACAGTCATCACCCTCGGGGATAACTCCACTAATTGGTAAGGCAAACTTCAGTGTTCCCCAGCGAGGGGTGTGTTAGCATTGCTTTAAATACTCACTAAGTATTGCTTTAGTGAAACGAGTAAATGAAATTTTTTTCAACGTTAAGCGGTCTTAGTTATATCCCATTTTAATATTTTGAAAGCATGGTTGCTGTCGGAGTAAATATAGTGAAAGTAGTAAAATTTAGCCTATTAGTTGCAATGGTGTTCACCACAAGCCTTTTTGCGAGTGTTGCAAGCGCAGCTGATGATGCGGCAATTAAAGATAAGCTGACTAATATGCTTGGCTTAGACGTTGACTCTCTTGCCGATTCTCCTATTCCGGGCTTGGTACAAGTATCTACCAACCGCGGTTTCTTTTATGTCAGTGATGATGCTAAATATTTAGTGCAAGCGCGTATTCTTAATATTGATGAAGGCATGCGTAATGAAACCGAAGTTGCCTATTCAGGCCTTCGTATTGAAGGCGTGAAAGAAATGGCGCCATCAGCCATTACGTTTAAAGCTAAAAACGAAAAGCATGTGATCAGTGTTTTCACCGATACCACTTGTGGTTACTGCCGAAAGCTTCATAAAGAAGTGGGCGACTTAAACGACATGGGTATTACCGTAAACTACTTGGCCTTTCCTCGTGCAGGTTTAGACAGCCAAAATTACCGAGACATGGTGTCGGTATGGTGTGCAGCGAACCCACAAAAAGCATTAACTGACGCAAAAGCGGGCAACGATGTGGCAACCGCTAAATGTGCCAATAAAGTTGCAGAGCAATATTTGTTAGGGCAAAAGTTGGGTGTAAATGGTACCCCTAACATCGTATTGCCAGATGGCTCGCTTATTCCTGGTTACCAGCCTGCTGGTATGATTGCACAGGCTATTGAGCAAGCCGAATAGCGTCAATCTTAATTTTTTAAAAACGCACCATAGCAAAAGGTAATGCTTATGCTAGGTGCGTTTTTTTATGTTCTCGTTTTACCTACCTCATTCCCTTGGGTATCATTACCCTCTAATTAACCGTAGTGATGAATGTCGATGATATTGCCTGTAGTGCGCCGTGAAACTGGTGACGCCCCTCTTGCTTCTGCTTTGCACCCTGTAATAGACCGGATTTATCGCGGCAGAAACGTACAAGATGTTAGCGAATTAGAAAATGGCCTGAAGGGCCTTACCCACTTTAATGAGCTTAAGGGTATGGCCGCAGCGGCGAGCATTCTGGCTGACACCATTGAGCAGAATAAGACGCTTATTATTGTGGGTGACTTCGATGCCGATGGCGCGACTAGTATTGCGGTGTGTATTCATGCATTGCACATGATGGGGTTCAAGAAGGTTGATTATTTGGTGCCAAATCGCTTTGATTTTGGTTATGGCCTTAGCGTACCTATTGTGGATATTGCCAAGCAACAAGGCGCGGACGTTATTATTACGGTAGATAACGGCATTGCTTGTATTGAAGGTGTGATGCATGCAAAAGCATTGGGCATAGAAGTTATTGTTACCGATCACCACTTACCGGGTGATGAGCTTCCTCCCGCCGATGCTATTGTTAACCCTAATCAACCAGGCTGTACGTTCCCCTCTAAAAACTTAGCTGGGGTAGGCGTGGCGTTTTACATCATGTTAGCGCTTAAAACCGAACTACAACAACGAAACTGGTTTACTGAAAAGCATATTCCAGCGCCTAATTTGGCATCGTTACTAGACATTGTCGCCGTAGGCACGGTGGCCGATGTGGTGGTATTAGATAAAAACAACCGAATTTTGGTACATCAAGGCCTACAGCGAATTCGAGCAGGTAAATGCAGACCGGGTATTAAAGCCTTGGTTGAAGTGGCTAATCGAGACTGCACTCACCTTACCTCTACCGATTTAGGTTTTGTTATTGGCCCTCGCTTAAATGCAGCCGGCAGATTAGACGACATGTCTCAAGGCATAGCTTGTCTGTTAGAAGACGATACTATGCAAGCTCGCATGATAGCCTCGGAGCTAGATGCACTAAACCGCGAACGCCGAGAAATAGAAACTGGAATGAAGGCGCAAGCCGAACAAGTGCTAGAAAAAATGTCTCTCACTGAAGGCGATATTCCTGCCGCATTGGTAGTATATCAAGCGGATTTTCACCAAGGTGTAATTGGTATTGTGGCGGGGCGCCTAAAAGAAAAGTATTTGAAACCGGTTATCGCTTTTGCTCATCAAGACGATACGACCATAAAAGGCTCGGCTCGCTCTATCCCAGGGGTGCATATTCGTGATGTACTCGATGAAGTGAATACCCGCTTTCCCGGCGTTATTGATAAATTTGGTGGCCATGCAATGGCAGCCGGTTTGAGTTTACCGGTTGCTAACTTAGCAGAATTCGAAAAAGCCTTCATCGACATTGCTAAGCAGCATGTAGATAAACTAGACGGTAACCAAGTACTACTGTCTGACGGCAGCTTAACGGGACAAGAGTTGTCTTTGTCTTTTGCCCATTTGCTTAGGCAAGCCGGGCCCTTTGGTCAGGGCTTTGAATCGCCACTCTTTGATGGTGAGTTTCAAGTGGTGCAACAACGACTGGTGGGTGAAAAACACTTAAAGCTGGTATTGCGAGAGCCTTCAGTGGGCGAAGTAGATGCCATTGCTTTCAACATTGATATTAAAGCGTGGCCGAATGCCATGGTAAAACAGGTACGCATTGCTTACCGATTAGATGTAAACGTATTTCGCGGCCAAGAGTCTGTACAGCTTATTATTGAACAGCTAGAAAGCGCATAAAGCCAAAGCGCGCAGATCATAGCGCTCACTCATCAGAACACAACGTGGTGCAAGGTGACTAATATGAAATCAGAGACTGACAAATTAATCAGCAAGCATGGCCAGTTAAATCAGTCTGATAATATGAAGGTGGTGTCTCATGTTCAGCGTGAAGAAGATGACTGGATACGGCACACGGTAATGTTAGAAGGCATTGATGTCCCGTTTATCTATCGACGAAAAAAGCAGTACCAAAGCTTAAAGGGCGCGCGGGTTAATATCACTTACTACCGACAGGTAGAGGAGGTGGCGGGCATTGAATTTGAAACCATGAAAGTGGTACGCATTAAACGAAGCTAAGCCCACTTATCTGCTAGCGCTGGTAAATAACACACAGGAAAATGAATGAATAACGACTGGTTGACTGCTTTTGTGTTGCACCGCCGAGCCTATCGGGAGACCAGTTATATTGTCGATTTCTTTACCTTAGAACAAGGCAAAGTGAGTGCGGTGGCAAAGGGCGTACGTAACAGTAAATCTGATAAAAAAAGCCTGCTTCAACCTTTTCAAGCTCTCAAACTTCAACTTGCCGGTAAATTTGATTTAAAAAATTTGCGGCACGTAGAAAGCACTGCGCCATCCATTAATTTAGCGGGTACGCCGCTATTTTGTGCCATGTACCTCAATGAACTCACCAATAGAATAATGCCTGCTGGCCTTGCCAGTGAAGCGGTGTTTGAGGCTTACGAGCAGGCGCTTACGGCGCTATTTAACGATGATGACATTGAAATTACCCTGCGAAAGTTTGAATTGTCGCTTCTAGATGAAATGGGATTACTGCCTGATTTCACTGAAGATGTAGAGTATGAGATGCCCATTGAAGCAGAAAAACACTATGTGCTTCAGCCTGAGTTTGGCTTTTGTGCGCTGCCAGATGATGTGCCAAATGGCTACACTCGTAAGGGCTTGCCGGGCAGTGCGTTACTTGCCTTAGCCCAAGGTGAATTTACGCCCATGAGCAAACGGGTGGCCAAAGTTTTGTGTCGTGATTTACTCAAGCCGCTAATTGGTGATAAACCGCTAAAAAGTAGAGAATTATTTGTGGTGCGAAAGCACTAGTGCGATAAGTGTTACGCATATTTAATCACGCTTTTTGCCACGTGATAGTTCGAAAGTTTGTTACAATAGCGCTTATTCAATTTTAGACAGGCAATACGCGAAACTTCTATGCTCGCTGATTGCCACATGCTTGTTCTACTATAGGTATCTGTTAATGAGTACACTTCTTCTTGGCGTTAACATCGATCATATTGCCACACTTCGAAATGCCCGTGGCACCAACTACCCAGATCCGGTGCATGCTGCTGATGTTGCAGAACGCGCGGGAGCAGACGGCATTACCGTTCACTTACGTGAAGATCGTCGCCATATAAAAGACCGAGATGTACGTATTTTGGCGCAAACTATCAATACCCGCCTAAACTTAGAGATGGCGGTTACCGATGAAATGCTCACTATTGCCGAAGAAGTGAAACCGGTATTTTGTTGTTTAGTGCCTGAAAAGCGTGAAGAGCTAACCACTGAAGGCGGTCTTGATGTTGCGGGTAATTTAGCCGTGATGAAACACGCTTGTGAGCGTTTAGCGGCTGCAAACATTTTGGTGTCGCTGTTTATCGATGCAGATAAAAAACAAATAGATGCAGCGGTTGAATGCGGTGCACCTTATATAGAAATTCATACAGGCCAGTATGCTGAAGCAACCAGTGAAGCAGAGCTTGAAAAAGAGTTAGCCCGATTAGTAGAAGGCATTGAATATGCCGATAAACTAGGGCTTAAAGTGAATGCTGGTCATGGGTTGCATTATCATAACGTGAAGCCAATTGCGGCTATCCCTCAACTTATCGAGCTGAATATTGGTCATGCGATTATCGCACGAGCCGCGTTTGATGGCTTAGCGACTGCGGTAGCTGATATGCGCAAACTTATGCTAGAAGCACGAAGCGGCGTGTAAACTCGAACTTCAAAAAAGCACGTTAACGCTAGCAACAACTAAGAGAATACCTTGTGGCCATAGCTGGATTAGGCACAGACATTATTGAAATTGCACGTTTGAATAAAAGCGACGCTACCACTGAGCGCCTCGCCAAACGTGTGCTCACGCCTTACGAACTTACCCTTTATGTTGCTAGCAATGATCCCGTGCGCTACTTAGCCAAGCGTTTCGCCGCTAAAGAGGCTGCTGTTAAAGCCTTGGGCACTGGTATTGGTAATGGAATAAGTTGGCAACATATTGAAGTGCGTAACAATGACCTTGGCGCACCAGAACTTCACTTTTCCGGTGAATTTGCCACGCTGTGTAAACAGCGCGCTATTACCTCTAGCGTAATAAGCATATCTGATGAAATACACTATGCGGTTGCTACCGTTATTCTTGAAAATTAATGTAACGGGAGCACCACGTGGCCATATTTTATAAACCGAGCAAAGGCAAAAACAAAAGCAATGTGAAAGGGAGAGTGCGCGGCGCAGGCTCGGGCGAAAAGCAGCACATTGTAAAAACCAAACAATCTTGGCCCTCGGTTGATGACATCAATGCAGCCAATGAAGCGGTAACCATTGATGGTATGGATTGGCAGGGGCAGGGTGTTGCCCGGGGTGAAACCTTATACTTCGTTGATGGTGCTTTACCTGGTGAAACCGTACAAATAAAAGCGCTTTCAAGCAACAAGCAGATTGTTAACGCAAAAGTCACGAAAGTGAATACACCCTCAGCGCACCGTCAAAAACCGTTTTGCGGGGTGGCAAATCAGTGCGGGGGTTGTCAGCTTCAGCACGTAGAGCCTCAAGAAGCTCTCGCGCTACGAGACGATGCGCTTAAAAGTATGTTCCAGCGTAAACTCGGTTTCAACGAGGGGGCATGGCAAGCGCCCATCAGCGGCGACAGTCCACGCTATCGCCGTAAAGCCCGCCTAGCAATTGATGCAAGAAATCCAGATAAAATAAAACTTGGCTTTCGAGAAAGTGCGGGCAAAAACATTGTTGATATCGACGGTTGCCCGGTTTTAGTTGAGGCACTAAGTCAGCTTATCGCGCCACTCAAATCTGCCATTACAGGCTATGCAAGCGCTCGTCTTGTTGGCCACATCAGCTTGCTTGCGGGTGAAAATGCGGTGCAAGTTACTGTGAAGCATACCCGCTCTCTAGCCAACGACTTTATTGCGTCGCTATCCCAGTTTGCTGCGGAACAAAACGTGAATATGACAATCGAAGACGGTAATGGCGATTTTACCTCATTGCATGAAATAGCACCTATCACGTGTAACACAGTAGATGGCTT
Organism: Alteromonas sp. CI.11.F.A3; assembly: GCF_032925565.1. NCBI lineage: Bacteria > Pseudomonadati > Pseudomonadota > Gammaproteobacteria > Alteromonadales > Alteromonadaceae > Alteromonas > Alteromonas sp. CI.11.F.A3. The sequence goes on along the minus strand of NZ_CP136708.1, from coordinate 3,979,685 downwards.
TTATTTGCAGCCTGGACCTAATGACTTTGTTCAGGTGAACGCAGAAGTAAATACTAAAATGGTGGCACAAGCCCTGTCATGGTTAGCACCAAAAGCCGGAGAACGCATTGCTGATTGGTTCAGTGGTTTAGGTAATTTCACCTTGCCCATTGCTAACAGCGGCGCTACGGTAAGGGCAGTGGAAGGGGTTGCTGAAATGGTGCAGCGCGCCAAAAGTAACGCTCTCGAACAGGGCATTTCCAATGTTGACTGGATGCAGCTTGACTTAGCTGACGAAAAATCAGTGGATAAAGCGCTAGCTGGTGGGTTCGACAAAGTCTTGCTCGACCCGTCTCGTGAGGGGGCTTTGACGGTTTGTCATGCACTAGTCCGCGCTATACCAAATACGATAGTGTATGTTTCTTGCAACCCGAACACTTTTTCGCGGGATGCGCGTATTCTGATAGATGGAGGTTATCAAATGCAAAAAGCGGGTGTGATTGAAATGTTTCCCTTTACCCATCACATGGAAACGATGGCGCTATTTACACGCCAACAGCAATAGCGAGCAGCGGTTATGGTGACAACAAGAAAAGTGCATGCAGCCGATAGACCTCCCTTTGAGGTTTGGCTAGACAGCCTCGATTTAAGTGAAGAAACCAAAGACAAACTACGCAGTGTGTCTTCTATGCCAGAGCGCCTTCTCGTCGGCCAAGAAATGGTCGAAATACTCTGTCAGTTAAATATGGATGATGTCACCTTGCAGGCGGCATTGGTCTTTCCTTACTGCGAACAACACTGTTTAACCGAAGCGGATATTGAGCAAGAGTTTGATAGTGAAATTCGTGACTTAGTCGTGGGTGTAAGGCGTATGGACGCCATTAAAACCTTACATGCTAGAAAAGCTAATGGCTCGCCGTTCAACGAAAAATCTGATGAACAACATATAGATAGTATTCGGCGTATGTTGCTAGCTATGGTTGAAGACGTACGTGCCGTTGTGATTAAAATGGCAGAACGTATTTGCGCCCTTCAACAAGCGAAAAAAGCAGATGAGGAAACACGGGTTATGGTGGCCCGTGAATGTGCCAGCATTTATGCCCCATTGGCTAACCGTTTAGGCATTGGTCAATTAAAGTGGGAACTGGAAGATTTAGCCTTTCGCTATCTGCACCCTATTACCTACAAACAAATCGCGAAGCAACTTGACGGTAAACGTCGAGAGAGAGCGGATTATATCGATGGTATCGTTGATGATCTTCAATCATTAATGAATAGCGAAAACATTCGTGCCGATGTGTACGGCAGGCCAAAACACATTTTCAGCATTTGGAAAAAAATGCAGAAAAAGCGCCTTACCTTTGAGCAACTTTTCGATATACGTGCCGTACGGGTTATCGCCGAGCGGTTACAAGATTGTTATGCCGCGCTTGGTACCGTGCACGCCAGCTACAAGCATTTACCCAATGAATTCGACGACTACATCGCCACCCCTAAATCTAACGGCTATCAGTCTATCCACACGGTTATTGTAGGTCCTGAAGGAAAGCCAGTAGAAATTCAAATTCGTACGCACAAAATGCATCAAGATGCCGAGCTAGGTGTTGCTGCACATTGGAAATACAAAGAAGGCAGTACGGGTAAGCAGTCGGGCTACGATGAACGCATAAACTGGCTTCGCCGCATATTAGCGTGGCAAGAAGAAGTGGCCGAATCTGGCGATATGGTGGAAGAGCTGCGCAGTCAGGTATTTGATGATCGCGTGTATGTATTTACACCCAAAGGCGATGTTATCGATTTGCCTCAAGGTGCTACGCCCCTAGACTTTGCCTACTATATTCACAGCAACGTAGGGCATCGCTGTATTGGCGCAAAAGCCAATGGTCGAATTGTGCCCTTTACTTATCAGCTGCATAGTGGCGACCAGGTAGAAGTGCTCACTGGCAAAGAGCTGAACCCCAGTCGAGATTGGATGCACCCAGGTTTGGGCTATGTGCACTCCTCTCGCGCCCGCGCCACTATTCATTCATACTTTAAAAAGCAAGATAGGGATAAAAACTTAACCGCAGGTAAAGAGCTGCTAGAGCGTGAACTGCATCGCGCCCACTTGCCTACTAAAATAGCCAGTGAAGTGTACGAGAAGTTTAACGGCCATAGTGCTGATGATCTCTATGCAGCAATAGGTACAGGTGATGTAAGGGTGATGCAAGTGATTAACTTCATTCATTTCTTACAAGAACCAGAGCCAGAAGAGCCTGAAATTAGCCCTAAAGTAAAAACAAAGCGTACGGCTAAGGGCGCAGGCAAAAAGGATGCAGTGGTAGTACAAGGTGTTGGTCATTTAATGAGCCAGCTGGCCAATTGTTGTAAACCCGTTCCTGGTGAACCCATTATGGGGTATATCACGCAAGGGCGTGGGGTAAGCGTACATAAGGAAAGCTGCGATCAATTACAGCATTTGCTTGAACAGCACCCAGAACGCCAAATTGAAGTGAATTGGTCACAAGAGCTTAAGGTCGGGTTTGAAACTTCAGTCGATATCTTCTGCCATGACAGAACCGGTTTGTTACGTGATATCACAACCGTACTCGCCAATGAAAATGTGCCATTACTGGGTGTGAATAGTTTAAGTGATAAACACAGGCAAACGGCGCTAATTACCATTTCAATTGAAGTCCAAGACTTAGATACTTTATCAAAAGTACTTGCACGTTTACGTCAGTTAAAAGGCATTACGGATGCAAAACGCAAACAATTCTGAGTTGCCTGAGGTAAAACGACTTCAAGAGATAATGGCAAAGCTTCGAGATCCAAAATCTGGTTGCCCGTGGGATGTTCAGCAAACCATGGAAAGCCTAACCCGTTATACCATAGAGGAAGCCTACGAAGTGGCTGATGCTATCGCGAAAGGTGAGCCTTCGGATATTCGTGACGAACTGGGCGATTTGCTGTTTCAAGTGGTGTTCTATTCCCGCATTGCAGAGGAAGAGGGCAGTTTTACATTTAATGATGTGGCGAAAAGCATTAGTGATAAAATGACTCGCCGTCATCCTCATGTATTTGGTGACCCTTCTTCTCAGCCAAGTAGCGAGGAAGGTTTAACTGCACAGTGGGAAAGTATAAAAGCCCAAGAAAAAGCCCTCAAACAACAGGCCTTAAAGCAAAACCTGAATGCCACTTCGAACACTAAGGGCGGTGAACCGGCTTTGCCCAGTCTTCTTGATGATGTGCCGGTGGGAATGCCGGCATTAATGTATGCCCAAAAACTTCAAAAAGCCTGTGCAAAGGTAGGTTTTGATTGGCCAGAAGTGGCGCCTGTTTTGGATAAAGTGCGAGAAGAAGTTGAAGAGATTCAACAAGAACTTGATGCCGAAACCCTGAATCAGCAAGCCTTAGAGGAAGAAATAGGCGATACATTGTTTGCTATGGTGAATCTGGCAAGACATTGTAAAGTAGATGCCGATACGGCGCTGCGTAATGCCAGCAATAAGTTCGCTAAGCGCTTTAAAGTGGTCGAGTCTTTAGCTCATGAAATAGCTTCTGACGACTTGGCGATAAAAAACCGCGAGCCTGAGAGTGAAGCGTCACCCTTGGCATACATGACGCTTGATGAAATGGAAGCGCTATGGCAGCAAGCGAAAATTACCACTGCTAAGTCATAACGCTTTATAGGTTCTATTAAAAAGCTTAGCTGTTATAGCTTACTCGCGACTTTGGCTTCTAAACTTTCTATTTCTGCTCTGCGGCCTTTATCCGCAATAGGGCGGTTTTGTTTTTCAGGCGCGCTTTTGGCTAATATTAAATGCCGAGCAGCCTCTTCATATTCGCCATCATCAAACAAGTATTCTGCATAAAAGTAGTGGGTATCCATACTGTTTGGGTAAAGCGCTAGCGCCTTTTCAAACAAGCGCGCTGCTTTTTTGTCACTGCCAAAAGCAACCGGCCAGCCAGGTACATTGTGATACAACGCCGCTAATACGGTTAATGCAGTCCCTTCTAATACTTGCTCATCTGCCTCTATGGCTTTTTCTAGGTTCGCTCTTGCCGCTTTGGCAAAGTCTAATGCGCCCAAACCACCTTTTGCTTTTGCGGCACTAGATTGAGTGATGGCTAACCACGTCAGCGCTTCGGCGCTGTTATTAGATGATGCAACAAAGGCTTCTGCATCAGCAATAAGCGCTAAAAAGGCTTGTTCTTTTTCGCTGCTATCAGCTTCATAATTGATTGACGCCCACTGCTGCTGAATATCAAGCAATGTGCTGTTGTTGTCTGCGAAGGTAAGATTTGCATAAACCATAAGAAAGATACAAACCGAGATAAGTCCACGTGTACTGCGCATTGTGGGGTTCCTAATTGATGATAAGTAGATTTTTAGGCGGGTGTTTTACCAGTAATACGGGGTATAAAACAAGAAAAATGGCCACACGAGGTAATTATTCGGCTAAAAGCGCCTTGATGGCTTTTTCTTTCTCTAAATCCCAGCGGGCGTAATCAAGCACATAAGGTAAAGAATGGTTTTGCAGTAAATGCCTAGCGCGACGAGGATCGTCCGCCAATGTCAGGGCGAATTTATGAGATTCGAATTTATTAAATAGAGTTTCAAGTGTGCCGTTTTCAATAAGTCGTGACAGGCCAATACGAATTCTTTTTGCTAAAGCACTGTTATCAGGGTGCACGAAGAAGTATTCGTAATTGGGGTAAATAAGAAGATGATTTTTATCGATAGTAACGGGCTTATCGGCATGACGTATTAAGTCTGTTTTTACCTCATTAACATTTCGAGGAAAGCCATCCACAATGCCTTTTTCCACCATGGTGTACATTGACGTAAACCATAAACTCCATTCTTCGCCCGCCGCATTAAACCCATTAGATTTAAGAACGTGTAAGTCGGGCCAGTCGTTTCCCTGCACCAAGGTGCGGGTCTTAAGCTCATCGGTACTTAATGCATGTGGAAAGTTGTGTTGGGCATCTTTTGCAATCACTAGTACGCGATACCCAGCCAATCCTTTTAGGAGGGGGAATTTGATTGGGGTTAGTAATTTCTCACGCTCAGCATTAGTCACACTCCACATTATATGGGCATCACCTTTTAACAGGGATACTACTTGCCGACTTTGTGACATTGGGTGAGGGTGTAGGGAAATCTGTGCTTCACCATATTCCGGAGTTGCCGAAAATACAGCTTCAAGAACTTTTCGCTGATACAAACCATAATTGTCATCGGCGAATGCTTGAGTGAGCGTAACATCATTAGATTCGGCTTTAACATGTGTACTTGCCATAAATTGAAGCACAACTAAAACCAAGGCCGATAAACGCATTATTTCCCTATTCATTCTCTTCAAAAAAATCTTCTACTTGAAATTAACGGAATTAATTAGGCTTGTCACGGTTTCTGTAGAAACTTTGTGCAGAAAAAGAACCCATAATTGCAAATTAGGGGTTCGCATTTTCGTCAAAACCTGTATAATTCGCGCCCTGCCCAGTTACGCCCACCTTTGGGAAGGTGGAAGAATCGACCGGCTCGAAGGGGTCTTTGTGTTGATTTTATGGTGATTTCTGGTGTTCAGAAATCAGTAACGACGATATTATTCGGGTGATATTTAAATGAAAACTTTTGTTGCAAAGCCAGAAACGGTACAACGTGACTGGTACGTGGTTGACGCCACAGACAAAACTCTAGGCCGTTTGGCTTCAGAAATCGCATTGCGCCTTCGTGGTAAGCATAAGCCAGAGTACACTCCTCATGTGGACACTGGTGATTACATTGTAGTTATCAATGCTGATAAAATTACGGTTACTGGCCGTAAAGCATTGAACAAAATCTATTATGCACACAGTGGCTATCCAGGTGGTCTGAAAGAAACTAACTTTGAAAAGCTGCTAGCTTTCAAACCAGAAATGGTTATTGAGAAAGCAGTGAAAGGAATGCTGCCAAAAGGTCCTCTAGGCCGTGCAATGTTCCGTAAAATGAAAGTTTACGCTGGTGCAGAACATAAGCACGCAGCACAGCAACCACAAGTTTTGGACATCTAAGGGGCAATCGAAATGGCAGATACTCAATACTACGGCACCGGCCGCCGCAAAAGTTCTACCGCTCGTGTGTTCCTGCGTCCAGGCTCAGGTAACATTCAAGTAAACAAACGTGCTCTAGACGAGTACTTTGGTCGCGAGACTGAGTGCATGGTTGTTCGTCAACCTCTAGAACTTGTTGAAATGTTGGAAAAGTTTGACCTATACGTCACTGTTAAAGGTGGTGGTTCTAACGGTCAAGCTGGCGCAATTCGTCACGGCATCACTCGCGCTCTTATGGAGTACGATGAGACGTTACGTCCTGCTCTACGTAAAGCTGGCTTCGTTACTCGTGACGCTCGTCAAGTTGAACGTAAGAAAGTGGGTCTACACAAAGCGCGTAAGCGTCCACAGTTCTCAAAACGTTAATTTTACGTTTTATGCAAAAAACCCGGCTTATGCCGGGTTTTTTATTTTCTGGCTAAAAATAAAATGAAAAAAGGTGGAGGGATTTATGCTTCACTGCGTACTAGTAGGTAGGCCAGAAATGAACGAAGAATTAGTGTGAAAGTTGTTTATTTAAATACTCAATCAGCTATAGCGCAGTCTCAAAGCGACAACGCAACGCTCTACCATCTCATTTCTGAGCATGAGCCGGCACTTCGTCGATTTATTCGAGTAAGGGCACGAGCTAATTCCCCGGAAGTGGAAGATATTATCCAAGAAATGTACGCCAAACTTTTTTCACTAGATGGATTGGCTCAGAAGATTGAAGCGCGCCAAGATACGTTTAGAAGCTTTCTGTTTACCGTTGTCACCAATTTAATCATCGATAGAGAACGGCGAGCAAAAGTGCGTGCTCATGAAGCGCATGAACCATTTTCTGATACCCTATACTCTACGTGGAGCAATGAACCCGAGAAGCATGCAGGGATAGCTGAGAAACTCATAGAAATTGAAAACGTGCTTGAAAATATTAACCCTCATCACAAATCCGCATTTGTACTTTGCCGAGTTGAAGGTAAAGCTTATCGGGAGATCAGCGATATATTAGGCGTTTCTGTTAGTACAGTAGAAAAATACATTTCGGCCGCACTGACGGCTATCCGAAATAAGGTGCAAGATTAATGGCTACGGCTTTGAACCAGTATTCAATCAATAAACGTGCAAGTGAATACGTTGTGCGTCTTTACTCTGGTGAACTGACAGCTAAAGAAGAAAGTGAGATCCTTGCATGGTGCGATGCAAAAGCCGCCCATCAAGCAGCTTTTGACGATGCGCTTTTAGTATGGGAGAGCTCTGCTCACATTGCGCCTCATATAGGCTGGCGCCAAAAGTTGGAAAAACGTTTCTATCGCATGCGCTATCTAGCGGCATCTATTGTTGTAGCATCATTCTGCTTTTTACTCATCACGCATCACAATGCGCCAGACCAAAGTATTGATAACAGTGAGCTTGCCAATAATTATTCCACTGCCATTGGCGAGGTGAGCAATGTTGGATTATCCGATGGCTCTACCATTACGTTGAATACAGATACCCGCATTAATATAAAGTTTAGCGAAGCGCACAGAGAGCTTTGGCTAGAACAGGGTGAGGCATTTTTTGATATTGCTAAAGATCGCTCCCGTCCATTCCTAATTCATACCACAAACAAAACGGTGAGAGTCGTAGGGACGAAGTTTAATATTAAGCTGTCACAGGCTGGGTTTGATATTGCGGTAGAAGAAGGTATCGTTGCCATAGAAGAAAAGGCAGAGGCGAACACCGACAAGCCAGCGGAAAATGATACCCAAGTGTTATTGGAAGCCGGCGCAGTCGCATCGTTTAATAATACCAGTGCACTTATCGCAAAAGAAAATGTGGATAGTGTAGTAAAGGCGCAAAGTTGGCGTACGGGTTACTTACGTTTTGATGAAGAACGGTTAGATAAAGTTATTGCCAGTTTTAACCGCTATAGAAGCAAAAAAATAGTGATTAGTCAGGATGTAGCCGATTTGCGTATTAGTGGCGTTTTTAAGCTGTCAGATGGCGATGCAATTTTAACGGCACTTGAAGCAACCTTGCCGATAGAAGCGAAAAGAGATGAAGAAAATATAAAATTAGTGAAGAAATAGCGGAGGGTTTTGTTTTTGGCTGCGTATTAACTAAAAGGGAACACATTAAAATACTATAGGAGCAGCCATGAAGTTGCCAAAAACCACAACAAGTACGTTAGCCCTGTGTGTCGCATTGTCACTAAGCACAGGCTTAAAAGCACAGCAAATAGATAACCTTTCAATTCAAGCTACTACACTTGATAACGCATTACTCTCACTGGCACAGCACAGTGAAATTCAAATTTTGTTTTCAGACGCTAGAATAAAACAAAAACTAGCCCCTAAGCTAGAAGGTAGTATGGATGTGCAAGATGCACTTTCTACCTTGCTTGAAGGCACAGGCTTCACCTACAAGCAAACCTCTAAAAGTACCTATATTGTTACACCGATTGGAAGCGAAGAGAAAAACCAACCACAAGACCCTTCTGCCGTTCCCGTTACTGCTGACGTTCAAAAACAAGAAGCAAGTGTAGAGCGTATTCAGGTTACTGGCTCAAACATCCGTGGAATGCAAGATACTGGCGCATTGCCCGTCACCATGATGTCATCTGAAGATATAGACGGTTTAGGCTTAAGCAGCGGCGCTGAAATTTTAGCGGAGTTACCACAACAAGGTGCCGTAAATTTTAATAGCGAGCGTGTAGTTGGTGGTGTTAACGACGCACGTGGCGATGTCTCATCAGTAAACCTACGAGGTATAGGCACAGGTTATACGCTTACGCTGTTGAACGGTCGCCGATTAGTGCTACACCCAGGCACGCAAGCCGAAAACTTAGTGCCTGTCACTACTGTGAATTCAAATACGCTGCCAGTTAAAGGGCTAAAACGCGTTGAAGTGTTACGCGATGGCGCTGCGGCTATTTACGGTACTGATGCCATATCAGGTGTAGTGAATTATGTTTTAGACGACAAATATACAGGCGGTGAAGTTCAAGCCCAATATGGCAGTAGTCAGGGTACAGGTCGTGACCAAATCAATTTATCAGGTGCTGGTGGTTGGTTATTTAATAATGATAAAACTCACGTTACTTTTAGTGGTGGGTACTATCATCGCGATATGGTTATGGCGAGTGAGCGGGATTATGCCGCCAGTTCTGACTTACGTAACTTCAGCGAAGTGCCTGCTGATTTTGTTGGCGATACACAACTAGATAATCGCTCAACGGTAACGCCATGGGGCGAATTCTTCTCAGGCAGTTTAGGCACCTTTCATCTTGAACCAGCGTCATACAACGATTGTGTGGCAGACGTTAGTGGCGATGTGTGCGCGTCTACTGGATCAACGCCTCGAGATATGCGCTTCGACTCAAACTCACAGCGTAGCTTAAGCTCTGAAGTCGATAGGTTAAATCTATACACATTGGTGAATCACCAAATCAACGATGATGTTGAGATATACGGTGAAGCCCTTTACTACTCAGCAACGGCAAAACGTATTCGTGAACAGTCGGGCAATCTAACAGCACAGCGTTTTACGGTGTCGGCTGACGCATTTTACAACCCTTTTGGTGAGGATGTGACAGTTCGTCGCTATCGTCCCATTGATACAGGACCACGAGATATCGAAGTCGATGACTACAGTTATCGTTTATTGGCAGGCTCTCGGGGTTATATCGGGGATTGGGACTTCGATTCAGCCGTGTTGTATTCAAAAGCCAATACTATCGATACCGCAAATCGAATTAACACCACCTTGTTCCAACAAGCGGTTAATAGTACCGATGAAAGTACGGCTTACAATATTTTTAGCGGCGCCAGTGTGACTAACCCTAATACGGTTGACGATACGCCGGTATCTCAAAGTGTTATCGACAGTTTTATGGTGGACGTTGAGCGGGAGTCAGAAACAGAACTTGCTTCAATTGATGCCAAAGTATCTCGACCAGATTTATTTAGTTTACCCGCCGGTGATGTAGGTTTTGCCGCAGGTATTGAATATCGCTATGAAAGTTTTTTCGACAAACGTACCGATGATTTGAACGGCACGTTGTTTTTCAGTGACTTAGTGGGTGGCACTTCGTCTGAAATTGCTAGCCAAGTATTAGGAAGTAGCCCCACGCCGGATGCCAGCGGAAGTCGCAATGTGGTATCTGCGTATGTGGAATTTGCTATTCCATTGCTGGCCGATAAACCCTTTATTGAAAGTTTGAATTTGCAGGTGGCTGGTCGTTACGAAGATTTCTCTGACGTAGGCAGCGTATTTAAACCTAAATTTGCCCTTGCATGGACAGTAAATGAAAACGCGTTAATTCGTGGTGCTTATTCAGGGGGCTTCAAAGCGCCAGGGTTACCACAAACCACAGCAGTAAATGTTGCCCGTTCAAATACCAGAACCGATCCGTTGACACAAACGAATCGCGGTACGCTAGAACTTCGAAATGGCAGTGATACCTTAAGCCCCGAAGAAAGTGAAAACTACTCGTTTGGTGTAGTACTTACGCCTACCCAAGCGTTAACCCTTACAGTCGATTGGTGGCAAATCAAGCAAGAGAACACGGTGGGTATTTTAAATAGCCAAACGCAAATTTTGTATGACGCATTATTGCGTAGCCAGGGTAGCGCGAATGAAAATGTTGTTCGTGATGAAAATGACGAAATTATATATATTCGAAACGACTACACTAACTTACTACCAAGAGATATTTCTGGTATCGATTACAGTGCTGATTACCGTTTTGAAACTGAAGTAGGTGATTTTTCCATTAAGCTCAGTGCCGCCAACTTACGAAAGTTCGATCAAGGATCTGACGATATCACAGACCTAGTGGTTGCAGCGCAAGAAGCGGGAAACGAAGCGTTATTGTACGAAGGGGAGCAAGTGGCCATATTTGGTAGCGATGGCGACCTTATTCGTCAAAACGAACGCCCAGAATGGCGGGCTAATTTATCGCTAACCTATTCTCAAGATGCATGGCGTGCCGGTCTTAAATATCGTTACGTTAGTGATGTTGAAGACACTAGCTTAAATTATACCGACGATTCAGGTGATTTAGTGACTTACGTCATTGATGATTGGTCAACGTTAGATGCGTACGTAAGTTACCGCTTTAGTGAAGATGCATTGTTTAGCGGAAAAACGAAAGTGACCGTAGGCATGCGTAACCTCACTAACGAAGAACCGCCGTTTGCCGATGAAACCTTTGGTTTCAGCAGCAGCCTCCATTCATCGATTGGCCGTTATACCTACGTAACACTTAATCATAAATTCTAAGTTAAACACTTAACCTACTTTTACATCATAAAAAGGCGCCTACCATTAGGGGGGCGCTTATTTCATGGAGATATCATGTTCCGATTACTTTTCATTGCACTGGCATTTGCTTCCCCTGTTACATTGGCGTGTGAATTCGAAGGCGTTACTTTTTCTGCAGATTTTGAAGCCGGTAAGTTAGATTCCTGTGAAGTCGACGAAAACGGCACCTATGTATTGAGCTTCTCACCAGAAGATAAGCCCATAAATCCTAGCCCTTGGTATTACTTTAGTGTTACCGCAGCAGGTGATACATCGTCAAAACAAGCAGAAAAAGTAGACGTAGTGCTGACCTTTGACGGTTATACACCAAGGTATTTACCCAAAGTGAGTTACGATCAAAAAAGCTGGAAAATAACCGCGTTTGATACCACAGAGCAGGGCATGACACTAACTTTACCCGTATCAAAAAAGCCACTCTATGTGGCAGCCCAGCGTCCTATTCCAAATTCAGTTTACACAAACTGGCTAAAACAAGCAGAGCAGGACTTTGCCATTAAGCCATTTACGATTGGAAAGTCTACCGAAGGCCGCACGCTTTCTGCGTTTGCTTTAGAAAAGCCAGAAAACACAGAGTGGGTTATTTTCGTTGGTCGCCAACATCCTCCTGAAGTAACAGGTGCGGTAGCCATGTTCTCTTTTCTCAATGCATTTTTAACGACTACATCTAAAAGTAGTGCGTTTTTGTCACGTTTTAATGTGTTAGTAGTGCCAAATATAAACCCGGATGGTGTAGCTAATGGACATTGGCGACATAGCCTTGGGCATAAAGATCTAAACCGCGATTGGAATGTATTCTCTCAACCAGAGACCAAAGCAGTGAAAACGTATTTGGATAAAATAACGAATGCTGGCGGGAAAATTGTAATGGGTATGGACTTCCACTCTACTCATAACAATGTTTTTTATACCATTCCGGTAGATGAAAGTATCGCCCCAAGCGACATGGTTGTAGGCTGGTTAGCCGACTTGCAAACGCAAACAAAAGGCGTGTTTAAAGTCGTAGATAAACCTGGAACTTCGCCAGGGAAGGGGGTATTTAAACAGTTTTTTGCTGATGTTTATCACGTGCATGGGGTTACCTACGAAGTCGGTGATAATGAGCCGAATGAGAAAACGCGCTACGTTGCTAAACATGCGGCTAATACGCTTATCGATACGTTAATGGCCACCCCTGCTGAGGCATTTTATATTAAAGCGTGTGCAGACGAAGCGGCAAGTTGTGAGCAATAATGATGTATTTATGCACAACTAAACCTAAAGCGCTTCGCCGTAAACTTGCTATCGCAGTGCTCATGTCCTCTATTAGTGTTGTTGGCGCTGTTAAGGCTCAAAGCGTTGAGCAGGCAGGTGTTTCGGGTATCGACTCTAAAGCCGCGGTGACCTTCGCTCATCAAAGCACAATGAAACATATTGCAAAAACCATGTGGGAAAAGCCTGAACTGGGTTTTTTAGAGCACAACAGCAGCACGTTAATGCAACAAACGCTGATTGAACGTGGCTTTGATATTAGTGCTGGTGTTGCGGGTATGCCCACTGCATTCATTGCACAATACAGTCCAGCAGGTCAGACGGAAGATGGCGAGCATAAGCCTGTTATAGGCTTACTTGCCGAAATGGATGCCCTACCCAGCATGGGAGTTTTAAATACGTCTGACAAACAGCCGATTAGTACTAACGGACATGTTCACGCAGGTCATGCTTGTGGACACAATTTGTTTGCCGGAGGGGTAATAGGCGCTGCGCTTAGCTTAGCTGATTACCTCGATACCCATCCAAATCAAGGTTCTCTGAAGGTTTTTGGTGCACCTGCTGAAGAAGGGGGCTCAGGGAAAGTTTATTTGGTGAAAGCTGGCGTATTTGAAGATGTAGATGTTGCACTTCACTGGCACCCATCAGATAGTACGAGTTCTTCACCCTCATCTTCGCTGGCCAATAAGAGCGGTAAGTTTCGTTTTTACGGTGTAGCTGCGCATGCTGCCGCGGCGCCAGATAAAGGGCGCTCGGCATTAGATGGCGTAGAAGCCATGAACATAATGGTAAATTTAATGCGTGAGCATGTGCCGGATGGCACGAGAATTCACTATGTCATCACTAACGGCGGAACAGCGCCCAACGTAGTGCCGGACTTCGCCGAAGTGTATTATTACGTGCGCTCAGCACAGCCTGCTGTCGTGTTATCATTATGGGATAGATTGGAAAAAGCGGCGAAGGGTGCAGCACTTGGCACTGAAACCCGTGTTGATTGGGAAGTCACAGGTGGGGTATGGAATGTATTACCTAATGTGACCTTATCAAAATTAATGCACAAGCATATTGACGCCGCACCGCCAATTATTTTGACTAAAAGTGAGCAGCAGTTTGCTAACGAAATAAGTAGTACCCGCGAGCAGACCTTTAATCACAATGCTCACAGCACACCAGAGCCCTTTGATGAAAAGATTACTGTTTGGTCGGCATCAACTGATGTAGGTGATGTGAGTTGGCAAGTGCCTACGGTAGGACTATCTAGCGCCACCTGGGTAAAAGGAACTCCGCCTCATACTTGGCAGGCGTCAGCAATGAGTGGTACTGATATTGGTTACAAAGGTATGTATTTGGCCAGTGAGGTCATCACGCAAACCGCCATATCGCTTTTTGCTGAACCTAAAAATATTAGTAAAGCGAAGCTAGAGTTTCAGCAACGAAAAAGTACGTTGAACTATGAATCCATGCTTGGGCAGAGAGCACCAGCACTCGATTATCGTAAGTAGAATATTTTCGTACTATAGCGTCAAAGGTTTATAACAATCTTGTAATATAACTAAGAGATTTGGCCGAATTTCGGTCAAATTCTTGATTTTATTCCAATCACTCACTAATTCTTAACAATGACCCCAGATTAATTTATTGCTTAAATACCAGTAAAACCTTGTGTTTATAAGGGCTTTTCTTTTATCATTTGCGGTCGAAATTTGACGAAACTTTAGTGAATTCTCGAAAGAGCACATAAGTGCCTTCGAGTTAACTTCATGACAAGCCATATGATGGGCGATCCTAACGTGATAAAACCAGTAAAAGTTAGGGTTATACATCATAATTATCCGAACCTGGAGAAATGTGGATGAGCAATGTATCTGTAGATGCAACAGAGTCTGCACACAATGACAACCAGCCAGAAAACAACACCCGTCGTCGGTTCTTGACCGTTGCCACGTCGGTAGTTGGTGGTGTAGGTGTTGTTGGAGCGGCAGTGCCTTTTATTGCGTCCTGGAATCCAAGTGCCAAAGCGAAAGCGGCCGGTGCTGACGTTGAAGTAGATATCAGCGGGATTGAACCTGGACAGCTAGTGCGTGTGATGTGGCGAAGCAAGCCTGTATGGATTGTTCGTCGTACCCCTGAAATTCTGGAAGAATTGAGCACTCACGAAGATAAACTGAAAGATCCTAACTCTGAAGCAGAGCAACAACCTACGTTTGCCCAGAACCGTTTCCGTTCTATGAAAGAAGAGTACCTTATCTTAGTCGGTATTTGTACGCATCTAGGTTGCTCACCGCAGCACCTTAAAGATGGTGCTTTCGAAGAAGTGGTTGAAGGGGTTCCAGATGGTTTCTTCTGCCCATGTCACGGTTCTAAGTTTGATATGGCTGGTCGTGTATTCCAAAACGTACCTGCGCCATTGAACCTTGTTGTACCGCCTTATCAGTTCGTTGATGATACAAATATCATCCTCGGCTCAGAAGCGGAGGCTGTGTAATATGAATGCTTTTTTAGAGTGGATTGAAGCGCGTATTCCAATTATGCGTGTGGCGAATATGCACGCCATCCAATACCCAGCCCCTAAAAACATGAACTTTTGGTACGTGTTTGGATTCTTGGCTACCATCGTTTTAGTTAACCAAATTATTACTGGAATCTGGTTAACAATGAATTTCGTACCGACTTCTGAAGGTGCGTTCGCGTCTGTTGAATACATCATGCGTGAAATCGATTACGGATGGATCATTCGCTATATGCACAGTACTGGCGCTTCGGCGTTCTTCATTGTGGTATATCTGCATATGTTCCGCGGCATGATTTACGGTTCTTACCAAAAGCCGCGTGAATTGCTTTGGGTGTTTGGTATGTTTATCTACCTTGCGCTAATGGCTGAAGCCTTCATGGGCTATGTATTGCCTTGGGGACAAATGTCTTACTGGGGTGCACAGGTAATTGTATCGCTATTTGGTGCGATTCCAGTTGTAGGTCCAGACTTAGTTATCTGGCTACAAGGTGACTATGTTATCTCGGGTGCTACGCTAAACCGATTCTTTGCACTGCACGTTATTGCATTGCCATTGGTTATTGTTATTTTAGTGTTCCTACACATTATTGCGCTACACGAAGTGGGTTCAAACAACCCAGACGGTATTGCCATTAAGCATAAGAAAGGCTCGTTACCTGAGTCAGAAAAGACTAAGTTCCAAATTCATGAGTACTACACTAGCAAGTATGATATCGCTGATGACATCTTGCCATTCTTCCCGCACATGGTGCTGAAAGACTTGGTAGCATTCTGTATTTTCTTAGCCTTGTTCACGTATATCTTGTTCTTCGCACCTGAAATGGGCGGCAAGTTCCTTGAGCATCCTAACTTTGAAATTGCGAACCCGTTGAAAACACCTGAACATATCTTCCCTGTTTGGTACTTCACGCCGTTCTACGCCATTCTTAAGGCCGTACCTGATAAGCTAATTGGTGTACTTGCTATGTTTGGTGCTATTGCAGCCCTGTTCGCTTTACCATGGATAGATCGCGGTCGTGTTAAATCTTGGCGCTATCGTTGTGGTTTACACACAGTAAACCTTATTGTGTTCGCAATTGTGTTCGTTTTCTTAGGTTACTTAGGTGCGACACCTCAAGAAAACTGGAAGATTGTTGCGTCGCAAATCGCGACTGTTATGTACTTTGGTTTCTTCGTGTTGTTGTTCCTATACAGCCGTAACGAGAAAACTAAGCCTGTACCAGAGAGGATTGCCTAATGAAAAAATTGATGTGCTTTTTAGCATTTTTTCTACCGGGTGTAGCGTTAGCCGCTGGTGGTAGTGTGCATCTTGATAAGGCACCTATCGACCTAACCGACAAGGCCTCGTTGCAACGTGGTGCGCAATTGTTCATGAACTACTGCTTAGGCTGTCACTCAATGAAGTATCAGCGCTATCAGCGTACGTTTGCCGATTTAGGTATTCCTGACGAACTAGGAACTGAAAACCTTCAGTTCACTGGCGAGAAGGTTGCTGATTATATTACTCGTGCTATGCCTGAAGATGCAGCGGCTGGTTGGTTTGGTGCTGCGCCACCAGACTTGACCCTTGTAGCTCGTGTTCGTGGTGAAGATTGGATTTATACTTACCTGCGTTCTTTCTACGTAGATGAGAGCCGTCCATTTGGTGTGAACAATAAAGTATTCCCAGAAGTGGGGATGCCGCATGTGCTTCAGCCTTTGCAAGGTACACCAACTGAAATGCACGAAGAAGTTATGGTTGACGGCGAAATGGTTGAACAATATGTGGGCATCAAATCTGATGGTACAGGTTCAATGTCTCCAGATGAGTACGACCAAGCTGTTGCTGACATTGTTAACTTCTTAGAGTACACCGGTGAGCCAGCTAAGCTAGATTCACACCGTATTGGTAAATGGGTACTAATCTTCATTGCCGTACTGTTTGTATTTGTTTACTTGCTGAAGAAAGAATACTGGCGAGAAGTGCACTAATCGCACAGAATTATGTATAATAGCAAAAGGGGGCTTCTCGCCCCCTTTTTTAGTATTTGAATTTCGCCCGATTTAGCGGGCATAACTAGTTTCTCGACGGAGGAAATTGAATGGCCGTAGCCGCGAATAAACGTTCTATTATGACGTTGTTCTCTGACACAATTGATATTTACAGCCATCAGGTGCGTATTGTGTTGGCAGAAAAAGGTGTGGGTGTTGAAATAAGCTACACAGATCCTAGTAATCTGTCAGAAGATCTGTTGGAGTTAAACCCTTACGGAACCGTTCCAACTCTTGTTGATCGTGAACTGGTGCTTTATAAATCGCATATCATCATGGAATACCTTGATGAGCGTTTCCCGCATCCACCACTTATGCCTGTTTATCCGGTATCTCGTGGCCAAAGCCGTCTTATGATGCACCGCATCGAGCAAGACTGGTATTCGTTAGCAGCTCGTATCTTCCGTGGTGAAGGTAATGTTGAAGCTGCGCGTAACGATTTACGTGAAGCGCTACTTGCACTAGCACCTGTATTTGGTGAATTGCCTTACTTCATGAGCGAAGAATTCAGCTTAGTTGATTGTTATCTTGCTCCGTTATTATGGCGCTTACCTGCATTAGGTATTGAGCTAAATGGCGCAGGTAGCAAAGAAATTAATGCATACATGAACCGTATTTTCTCTCGCAGTTCATTTAAAGCATCGCTTACCGATCAAGAGCGCGAGATCCACAACCCACTATGACATCTATGACGTCTAATCAGCCCTACCTATTAAGGGCCTTTTACGAATGGATAGTGGACAACGATCTCACCCCATACATTGTTGTTGATGCAACTAATGAAATGGTGGAAGTGCCTTTAGAGTTTGTTAAGGACGGGCAAATCGTTTTAAACGTGTCGCCTAGTGCATGTGTGAACTTCTCATTGGACCTAACCGGGCTTTCTTTTCAAGCTCGTTTTGGTGGCCAACCAAGAAGATTAAGCATGCCTAGCGAAGCCATTATGGCGATTTATGCGCGTGAAAATGGCGCCGGTACTGTATTTGCTACCGAAGAGGAGATGGCCAAAACAAGTAAGCTATCTGAACCTCAAGCCACTGGGCCTGCATCTATTGAGGACGTCGACGCGTCTGATAATACAGATGCACCCGTTCCCCCTAAAAAGGGAAAGCCTACCTTAAAAGTTATTAAATAAGCATTCTGACTTCCTGCTGCCTTAGCAGGAAGTCAGCTTATTCTTTACCATTCAAATATGTAGCTAGCTACGCTTTCTGTTACTTTCCCAGTTTACTAATATAGTTATTAACATTGACTAGTTTGAAGGTGAACTGATGCAAAACGCCCCCGTTAAAGATCTTATTGAGATCAGTGATTTTGAAAAGCTGGATATTCGTGTAGGTACAATTATCGAGGTTGCCGAGGTGGAAAAGTCTAAAAAGCTGATGAAGCTCACAGTAGATTTTGGTGCTCATCAACGCTCAATTCTTGCGGGTATTAAACAAGAGCGTGAAAACCCTTTCGAAATTAAGGGCAAACAAGCGTTGTTTGTCGTTAATTTACCCGAGCAAAAGATGGCGGGCGAAGTATCCCAAGGTATGTTGTTTGATATTGGCTACGCCGATAAGTTAACGCCTCGTTTGGCCATACCTGAAACACCAATGCCAAATGGTAGTAGAGCCGGTTAGTTAGAATAACTCGGTATCTTTGCCCGTATCAGGATCGAAGCTCTTTGTGCTAAAATATACACCAAGTATCAAATGGCCTAATTTATGGCACTTTAATTTGTCAAAATATGCCTATTTGTATCGTTATTGTTTTGTGTCTGTCTTTTGGTGCCGTCATCATGTTCAAACAAGAAATTAAAACGCTCATCGAGAATAAGCTTACCGAAGATGGCTTATTTGAAACCGGTGTTAAAGGTGTACAGCTATTCAGAGTGACCGAAGGGGTTCGTTGTGCACCTGCGGTGTACGAGCCTACGGTAGTGGCGATTGTCAGTGGTACCAAAGAGGCGATACTAGATGGGAAGTCTTATGTCTATGGCACTGACCAATACATGTGCTGCAGCATGTCTATGCCTGTAGAGGCGGGCACGCCTAGTGCGTCACCCGACAATCCACTGTTGGGGGTATTCATTTCCCTTGATACTCGTGTGATGACCGAGCTTACCATGGAAGTAGAGCGGGCTTGCGGCATGCAAAGACAATCAAAAGGGGCTAAGTTTCCGCCAAGTATTGCATTGTCTGATTGGGACAATGACTTTGCTGAAGCGCTAATACGATTATTGCAGTTAAGCCAAAATACGGCGGATACCGCTGTACTTGGCGACAGTCGCCTTCGCGAAGTCTATTACGCTATATTGAAAGGGGGGGCTGGCGAATCGGCAAGACGCGCATTTGGGATTGGCAATGAAATTGCTCGCGCCATCGACTATTTATCAACGCGTTTAGATGAAACGGTCACCATCGAGGATATGGCATCACAAGTAGGCATGAGTAGGGCGGTATTCCATCGCAAGTTCAAACAAGCGACAAGCATGTCGCCAATTCAATTTATAAAGTCTATGCGGTTGAATACAGCAGCTATGAAAATTGTAGGTGGTATGAACGTGAATGAAGCCGCGATGGATGTGGGTTACGTAAGCTCATCTCAATTTAGCCGAGAGTTCAAACGTATGTATGGACAATCACCCAAGCAATGGAGCCGCGATAGGCAAATACCCGCAGGTTTGCTTGAATATTAAACTAAAGGTGTAAGCCGATTGTATTGCATTGTCGTAAATATATTGGGATGGTAAATAAGTGCATTACACCTTGTAAAATCAAACAGTATATTTACGACTAACCACAAGATTGTAAAAGAAATTTCGTTCTTCAAGCACAAAAACTATTGGTCATAAAATAAAAATAATAGGCAGTGCAGTAGTGGAACAATTACTTTTAAACAACCGACAAAAATTACAAGCGGCTATTCCTCTCATTAACAGCTACAACGATAGGTTTGATGATTTGAACCATTGGTGGGGCAAAATCTCGCTTATAGGTAAAATTAACAGCCATAATGTATCGGATAGCATCTTACAAGAGATGCTTAGTACCAAAGAGAAATTCTCTGAGTTACAGGGGCAGCTCATTCAAAACCTGATGAAAGAGCACTTGTTGAAACGTTTGGCTGATGATCATAATAAATCCCAAGTCGCTATCGATATTCTTATTAGAAATTTGTTTGAACGTACTGCGGATGTAGGCTTTCTGGCTACTGATGATGATATCCGAGCTTTCTTGCTCAACACCGACTTGCAATCTGAAGACATTAACAATATTCGCTATCGTCTAGAAGAATACGTAAATAAATACAGTATATATGATGAAATTCTTCTTCTCGATACGCAGGGTCGGGTAAAGGCTAATTTGGACAGTGATAATCCGGTTGAATTTAGCGAAGACCCGCTAATTTCGAAAACCTTATCGTCTAAAGATGACTATACAGAAACCTTTCGTTATTCAGATCTTCAACCTCACAAGCGCAATGCATTAATTTATTCATGCGCGATTAGGGAAAGTAACGAGAAAGATGCAAGAACCCTAGGTGTTCTTTGTTTATGTTTTAAATTCGACGATGAAATGCAGTCTATTTTTAGGAACTTGCAATCTGAACGTGCCGCTAGCAGCATTATGATTGTGTCTGAAAACAGAGAAGTCATGGCGACTAGCCATTCACAAAAATTCAAAATTGGTGAAAAAATACCTAAGTGTGGTTCCCCTGACTTAGTCACTATAAAACAAAATAGCTTTATATCCACAACGTCGGCAACCAAGGGATACCAAGGCTTTAGAGGCTTATCATGGCAGGGCGTAGCTATGACGCCATTAACTAACGCTTTCAAGCATTCAAATGATACCGTGCAACTTCAAACAGACTCTTGTCAGTTACTTAATTCAAAACTCTTTTCCGATGAATTGAAGCAAATATTCAAAACATCGATGTTAATCAATGACGATCTGAGTTTAGTGGTATTGAATGGTATTATTGCTGCCGCGCGCAACAATGCTGTTGAATTCATGCCGGTACTTTCTGAGATCAAATCGACCGGCGAGAGCATAGCGTTAATTTTTTCTAATTCTATCGATAACCTACAATCTACCGTGATAAGCGCACGGCTTGGTGATGTAAGATTTTGCGCAAGTTTAGCGGTCGATATTATGGATCGAAACTTATACGAAAGAGCGAACGATTGTCGTTGGTGGGCACTCACCACTGCGTTTCGAGAGCATTTGCAACTTCCCACTGTTACGCCTGATGCCCAACAGGAAATATCAGACATTCTTCGTTACATTAATGACCTCTACACGGTTTACACCAATTTATACGTTTACGATAAAAATGGCATTATTGTCGCGGTATCTAACAAAGAACATGCGTCAGTGGTTGGAGACAAAGTTGATGCGCATAGTGGCGCTATAGATGCGTTAAGTTGTACAGATTCACAAAAATATTCGGTGTCGAGATTCGTTCCGAGCCCGCAGTACAATAACAAGCCCACTTACATCTACAACGCGTCAATTACCAGCTTAAAACAAAATAATGTTGTGGGCGGGATAGGCATTGTGTTTGATAGCGCCCCACAATTTAGTGAAATGTTAAACGATTCGTTACCAAAAGATGAAAGCGGGCATACTTTGATGGGCTGTTTTGGCATGTTTTGTCAGCGTGACGGCATGATCATTTCTTCTACAGAAGGTTGCCCTCAACACGTTGGGGAGGTTATTGAGATAGAATCATCTCTTTTAGGCTTAGCTAATGGTGAGAAAGACTCGCGTATTATAAATTACCAAGGGAAGAAATACGCAATAGGTATTGCTGCGTCTAAAGGGTATAGAGAATATAAGACAACGGGTGATTATCAAAATGATGTGGTGGCCTTCATCATGATGCCAAGCTAAATAACCTTAAAGCAACCTGTAAGCGATTGTCGCGGCTTTACATTAAAAACAGGGTCGCAGTGCCAAGGAATGCAAATATACCCACTACATCAGTGATGGTAGTGAGTATTACGCTTCCGGCTAGTGCAGGGTCTATTTTCAAACGTTTCATAATGAGTGGCAAGGTAGCGCCTGCCATTGCCGCGGCTATCATATTAACCAACATGGCAAAGGCGATAATGATGCCTAGCATGTAGTCTTGTTTCCAAAGTGCTATTACCGAAGCAATTAAGATTGCCCAAATCGCACCGTTTAAGAAACCGATAGATATTTCTTTGCTAATTAACCAGCGGGAGTTATTGGCATTAACGTGCCCAAGTGCCATACCACGAATAACGAGGGTGAGTGTTTGGTTACCCGCTACGCCGCCCATACTAGGTACTATGGTATTGAGTATGGCTAGTACAGCTAATTGGCTTAATGTGGCTTCAAATAAATCGCTTACCATGGCTGCCATTAGCGCGGTAACCAGGTTTACAGCCAGCCATACTGAGCGTCGCTTGGTACTTTGAAGTACGGGGGCAAAGGTATCTTCGTCATCGTCTAAACCCGCCATACTCATCATGGAGTGCTCGGCATCTTCACGAATAATATCAACCACGTCATCAATAGTAATTCGGCCGACTAAACGGTGTTTTTCATCAACCACCGGTGCCGATAACCAGTTATAACGTTCGAACAAGCTGGCTACTTCATCATCTGGCATATGAACAGGAATAGCTTCAGACTCTTCATCCATCACATCCGATACCTTGGCTTCGGTTTCTGCGGTAAGTAATCGCGTAACCGGAACGATACCGACTAAATTGTCAGTTCGATTCACTACATAAAAGGTATCGGTGTTTTCAGGTAATTCACCTTTAAGGCGAATATAACGAAGTACAACATCAATGGTCACGTCAGGGCGAAGAGTGATGGTATCGGTGTTCATGATGAACCCGGCGGTCTCTTCACCGTAAGACAGCGCTTGCTCAGCTCTGACTCTGTCTTGTGCATCCATTGAATCAAGAATGTCTTGCAGCACTGGTTCTGGAAGGCTGCTAAGGGTAACCGCTAAGTCATCGGTATCCATTTCTTCTAACGCGTCTACGACGTTGGCAGGCAGCATCTTGGTGATGATACCGTTACGTACGTCGTCAGAGAGTTCTTCTAGAATATCACCGTGGAAATCACCATCAATAAGCTCCCATAGTTCGTCACGGGTGCGGCTTGGGCTAGATTCGAGAATATGTGCAACATCAGAAGGGGGTAATTCCAGCAGAAGCTTACGTACAGAAACAAATTGGCCGTTAATTAACGCGCCATTAAGTGCCCTGAGTTGGCTTTGTACGTATTTTGAGACCAGCGCTTCTGCCACTGCTTTTGCCTAAAAATGGAATTCTTTATAACGATAGGATATCGCACTTGCCATGACGCTGTCATGACAAAAGCGCAGCGGGGACAGACAATTACAGCTTATATGATGAAATTATAAGCGGCTTTATACTGAAAATCGTAACACGGGCAGGCGCAGTATTACTCGTCTTCGTTAAAACGGCCTTCAATTAAGGTTTCAATGGCGTTTAATGCTGCTTCAGCATCATTACCTTCAACCACAACGTTCACCTGTTCACCTTGGTGGCTTTCTAGCATCATTAAGCCCAACACACTGTTTGCATCGGCTTTCTTATCGCCTTTAACCAGCACGATTTTAGCGTCAAATTGATTGGCTAATTGAACCAACTGGGTGGCGGCACGGGCATGTAAGCCCAGTTTATTGACGATAGTCAGTGTTTTTTCAATGGTCATTACTGGTTTAACTCGCGGTGGCGAATTTGTACATCAGGGTGCATTTCGCCAAAGGTTTTCGCTAACGATTGAGCAATAAATACTGAGCGGTGCTGACCGCCAGTACACCCAATCGCAATGGTGACATAACTACGGTTATTACGTTCTAAGTGAGGCAACCAGGTCGTTATTAAATTTTGAATTTGCCAAATGAATTTAGTTACCACCGGTTGAGAGCCCAAAAACACTTCCACAGGCGCGTCTAAGCCAGTTAAGTGCTTTAAATCTGGTTCCCAATGGGGGTTGGGTAGAAAGCGGGCGTCAAATACATAGTCGGCGTCTTTAGGTATGCCGTGCTTGAAGCCAAACGATTCGAACACCAATACTAATCGAGAGCTTTTCTTACCTAGAATTCGCTCGCGGATAAGTTCTGCGAGTTGATGGATGGTGAGCTTATCTGTATCAATATACAAATCGGCGCGCTCAACAATAGGCGCAAGCAAATCTGATTCGGCTTTTATCGACTCAGATAAGGATTTGTTGAGCTTGGCTAACGGGTGAAGTCGGCGTGTTTCACTGAAACGCTTCACCAGCACATCGTCGCTGGCGTCGATATACACAATGGTCATAGACCAAGACGAGGGTAGGTAATCTAAGATTTCTACCAAGTCAGCTGGATTTTTGGGCAGGTTTCTTACGTCGATACTTACCGCGACTTGGTCATATTCATCAACCACAGTATGGGTAAGGGTAGGGAGAAGGTTAACCGGAATATTATCTACGCAATAGTAGCCTAAGTCTTCAAGGGCACGTAGCGCAACTGATTTTCCTGAACCGGATCGACCACTGATAATAATCAGTTTCACCTGCATTTCTCCCTTTAAAATATGGTGCTGTGCTTTATTAGCTTAAAGCCGTAATAATGTCGTCACTGGTGGAGGCCCGCCTAATGGCTTTCACCGTTTCTTTATCACTTAGTTTACCGGCAACGGTAGCAAGTGTTTGTAAGTGACCCTCTGTTTTTTCTTCAGGTACTAACAAGGCAAAGAATATATCTACGGGTTGATCGTCAAGCGCATCAAAATCGATGGCAGGGTTACTGGTTACAATAATGGCGATAACGTGTTCTAAACCCGGCAATCGACCGTGAGGCAATGCAATGCCATTGCCAATACCCGTACTTCCCATTCGTTCGCGGCCAAGTAGGCTAGCTAAAACTGTGGCCTGATCGATGTCGGGATTATTTTTAGCGGCAATGTCGCTAATAATCTCTAGAATACGTTTTTTACTATTACATTGAACCGCACACTCGGTGCGGTCCAAACTTACTATGGCTTGAATTTCCATACTAATATTTAGTGCTTTTTCAGCTTTTCCTTATGCTTGATAACTTGCCTGTCGAGCTTGTCGATCATGCTGTCTATCGCCGCATACATATCTGTATTATGAGATGAAGCAAACACTTCTGCGCCGCTAAGGTGCATGGTGGCTTCGGCTTTTTGATTGAGTTTTTCGACGTTCAGGATGACATGCACATTAGATATGTGATCAAAGT